>DATHVW010000285.1:0-1715 GCA_035461085.1 Longimicrobiales bacterium
GGCAGGGGTGGCACGTCAGACGGGTTGGCGCAGCCACGCGGAAAAATGTATTCTGGGCCGAAGTACGACCGCAAGCAGCGGTGCCAAGGGAGGCACGCCCATTGCACGGTGTACAAGGTTCCAGCAATCCATCGGGAGCAGCCATGTACTACGACGACGATTCCGGCGCTGTCAATTTCATCGCCGGCATGTTCCTGGGCGCGGTCATCGGCGTGACCGTGGCCCTGTTTTCCGCGCCGCAGAGCGGCAAGCGGACCCGCAGACGCCTGGTGACCGCGGTCTCATCCGCGCGCTCCGCGGCCGGCGACCGCTGGGACGATCTGGCCGATCAGGTTCAGCGAGCGAGCAGAAAGCGCATCCGGCTCTGACGTGAGCGAGCCTGCTGCGGCCCGCCGCGCAACGTCCAGGCTCGGGCCCGGCGAACTCGACGCGATCCTGCGCCGGTCACTGCCGGACCGCAGGTTCACCGTCGTCAGCAATCGTGAGCCATACGAGCACTACTGGGACGAGTCCGCCGATGAGACGGCGGTACGCCGGCCGGCCGGCGGCCTGGTGGCTGCGCTCGATCCGCTCATGCAGGCCGTGGGCGGCCTCTGGGTGGCCTGGGGCAGCGGCGACCGCGACCGCGACGAGGTCGGCGAGGGCGACCGGCTGCGTGTGCCTCCCGAGAATCCGGGCTACACGCTGCGCCGCCTCTGGCTGAATCAGCAGGACGTCAATCAGTACTATTACGGATACGCCAACCAGTTCCTGTGGCCGCTCTGTCACCTGCGGCCGGCGCTGACGCGCATGCGGGCGAAGTACTGGACCACTTACGTCGATGTGAACCGGCGCTTCGCCGAAGCGGTGCTGCAGGAGATCGGCCCGGAGGAGCGCGGTGCTGTCTGGTTCCAGGATTACCACCTGGCGCTGGCCCCGCAGCAGGTGCGCACGCGCCGGCCCGACATGACGCTCGCCCACTTCTGGCACATACCGTTTCCGCCGCTCGAGATCTTCCGCGTCGCGAGTCAGGCGCCGGAGCTGATGCGGGGACTTCTCGCCAACGATGTCGTCGGGTTCCACCTGCCGCTGTTCGCGGACAACTTCATGCGCTGCGCCGAGTCGCTGCTCGATGACGCGCACGTGAACTGGGAGACGCGCGCCGTCGAGATCGGCGGACACAGCTGCTATGTCCGCGCGTTCCCCATCTCGATCGATGTCGAACAGTTCCGCGCGGCGGCCCTCCACCCGAGCGCGGACGCACGGATCAAGCGGCTGCGTGCACGGTACGCTCCCGATGATGGCATCCTCGGTATCGGAGTGGATCGCATAGATTACTCGAAGGGGCTCGAAGAGAAGATCAAGGCGCTCGACGTCCTCTTCGACCGGTATCCCGACATGCGCGGCCGCTTCACGTTCGTGCAGATCGCCGTGCCGAGCCGCACGGAGATCGATGCGTACGACTGGCTGAACGAGAAGCTCGAGCGCGCCATCTGGTCGCTCAACGACAGGTGGGGCGCGGGCGGCTGGCAGCCGGTGCACCTGCTGAAGGAATCGCTGTCGCATGAGCGGCTCGCGAACTTCTACCGCGCCGCCGACCTCTGCTACGTCAACTCGCTGCAGGACGGCATGAACCTCGTCGCCAAGGAATTCCTCGCCTGCCAGGTCGATGACCCCGGCGGCGTCCTGGTGCTGTCCCGGTTCGCCGGCGCGGCCGAGGAGCTGGACGGCGCATA
>DATHVW010000286.1:0-9042 GCA_035461085.1 Longimicrobiales bacterium
CACCACTGCCACTGCCACCACTGCCACCACTGCCACCGCTGCCACTGCCACTGCTGCCACCACTGCCACCACTGCCACTGCCACTGCTGCCACCGCCACCACCGCCGCCACCGCCGCCACCGCGCGGGCTGGAGCCGCCCTTCTTGGTGAAGATGTGGATGTCGATGTACGTGAGGTTGTTCGCTGCATCGAGGTACGAGATGCCGCCGTCACCGGCAGGCTCTGCCGCTATGATGATCTCTTCCTCTTCCTCGGGCGCGATGATGAAGGTCTCGCCGGGAGCGAAGTCGGTATTGAGCACCTGGTTGCAGTTCGTGCCGTCGAGGCTGAAAGTGATCCGGTAGTCGCCCGCGCCATCATTCAGCTGCCGCACGCCCCAGGTGTATCCGTATACGACCTTGCCCTTCACATTGACTTCAGCGTTGAAGTAGCTCGGCCCGTCCTGGACCGTGTAGATCGCATCATTGAAAAGGGCTGGATTGATCAGGTCGATGCCAGGCGCACCACTGCCTTCGATCCACTCCCCGGTCGCGGCGTCCCATTCGAGGTGAACGAGCGCCGGGTCATCGCGGTCCACCAGCAGACGCTGAATCGTCAGCCTTGAGCAGGTGGAGTAGACGGTGGGCATATAGTTCTCGATCGTTTCGACAATGGCCGGCGTGCCCGGCATCCTCGACAGCCCCCACTGCTCGTCCGTGCCCCAGCCGTACGTGTGGAGCATGGTGTACTCCGTGAGCGGCGTCTGTACGACGTCGTACAGGACCGTCTCTATGCGGACACGGGAGTTGATGTACCACGGCACCGACTCGAGGTTGTCGCCCCAGTCGATACCGTCGACGACCACCATCCCGGCAGGTGTGTAATTGGCGGCCTGCCAGTCGTTCAGCGCGTCCTTCTGTACGTACGCCTTGCGCAGCGCCGAGCCGTACGTCGTGTACGGGTCGATGCCCGTTGCCTCCCCCTTAACGCCATCGTCGCACAGCATCATGTCGTCGGGGTCCGGGGTGCAGACGAGCGGTATCTCCTCTTCACCCTGCACGTCCACGCCCCACCAGTACACGAAGCTGCCGGCGGTATTGACGACACCCTCCGTGCCGCGCAGCACCTTCGTCACACCTTCGGCCCATACGACCGGGTAGGACAGGTTGTTGCCGGCGCTCGATTCCCCGCCCGGCTTGCCCGGGACTCCCTTGGCGAAGCTCATTTCACTGACCTGCTCGGGGCCTGTCGGCATTTCGTCCTGGCATGCACCCAGTGTGAGCAGCGCCGCGATGGGAATGATGGATCGCCGTATTTGCAAGAACATAAGCCACCTCTCTGAGCCACCGTTTCAGGTGTCCTTTCGGCGGCCGGACGACCTCATGGAGAGGCTCGCGGCTTTGCGGACCGGCCTCGCGGCCGGGGTGCCCTTATCGGAAGGTCCCGGCCGCATCACCCGGTGACATGAAGATGCGCGCGCCGCCGCATGCCCAATGTCGGAAACCTTGCCACGATACTGTCAGGAAGGCAGATACATTTAGTGTCGCCTCAATCTGGCCTTGATTGTCGGATGTTGCGGCTTGACAGGCGGTGTGCGATCTACAGGTTGGCGGACACCCGGGCCGCGGTGGGGCTGGCTTGCGCTTTGCGACGGCTCGTGCGAAACACGGCATCAGGGTCCGCGGCCGGGGCCGGCTCCGCGCCATATTTGGTTGACTGGCAAGGGCTTCAGGGGGCGGAGGGACCCGGCACCCTCTCTGCAGTGTAGGGAGTCCCCCGTACTGATACTCAAGCATGCAGGTGACGATGCTCTCGGGCGATCTCGACCCGCTGCACGAATGGCTCTCGCGCGCACGCGTTCTGCTGATCGATGACCAGCCGGCGAACCTGACGTTTCTGCGCCATGTGCTGGAAACCGAAGGCTACGGCGAGCTGATCGCCGTGACGGACTCCGTGGAGGCGCTGGCCCGGTTCCAGGAGATCGACCCGGACGTGGTGATCGCCGACCTGTGGATGGGCGCGTGCGACGGGTTCGAGTTCATCGCCTGCGTCCAGAAGATTCTGGACCCCGGTACCTACCTGCCGATCCTGGTAGCGACGGGAGACCACACTCCCGAGGCGCGGCGTCGTGCGCTGTCGGCGGGGGCGCGTGACTTTCTGACCAAGCCCCTCAGTCCGGCGGAGGTACGGCTGCGCGTGCGGAACCTCCTGGAGACGCGCTTCCTGCACGAGCAGATGCGGAAGCACAACGCGACGCTGGAAGACCGCGTTGCCGAGCGCACGCACGAGCTGGAAGAGGCGCGGCTCGAGATCCTGTACCGGCTCGCGCGCGCGGCGGAGTTCCGCGACGACCAGACGGGTCGCCACACGCTCCGGGTCGGACGCATAGCCGGCCGCATTGCGCAGGTGCTCGGCCTGCAGCCGGAAGCGCAGGAGCTCATCGCCCGCGCTGCACCCCTCCATGACATTGGCAAGATCGGGATTCCGGACGGTGTCCTGCTGAAGCAGGACCGCCTGGCGCCGCACGAGCGCGAGATCATCCAGACGCACACGGTGATCGGCGCCGAGATCCTGTCGGGCAGCCGCTTCGCGCTGCTGCAGCTGGCCGAGGAGATTGCGCTCAGCCATCACGAGCGCTGGGACGGCCGCGGCTACCCGCACGGTCTTGCACGCGAGAGGATCCCTATCGCCGGCCGCATCGTGGCGGTTGCCGACGTCTTCGACGCGCTGACGCACGACCGTCCGTACAAGGCGGCGTGGACCGTGCGCGAGGCACTCGCCGAGATCGAGGCGAATGCCGGCACGCAGTTCGACCCGGCCGTGGTCGAGGCGCTGCTGCGCATCGTGCCGGAGATGCGCGTGCTCGAGAGAATGGCGGAACAGGAGGACATGCCGGTGCGCGGGCTCCCGCTCACCACCGCCGCCGCCGGACCCTCAATGCAGTCTGACACGCAGCTCATGCTGCAGCAGCTGCAGGAAGAGCGCGACGCGCTCGCCCGCGAAGTGGCCGATCTCCGGCAGCAGCTCATTCAGCGCGAGACCCAGGTGGTGCGCGTCAGGCGCTGGGCCCAGCCGAACTGATCGATGTCACTGCGCCAGCGCTTCCTGCTCAGTCTGCTCGCAGTCCTGGCCCTGATGGCGGGACCCGCGTTGTTCGCGGCAAACCGGGTGAACACACTGCGCGACATCGTGCTCGAGCTGCGGGGCGAAGCTGCGCAGTCCGGGCTCGCGGTCGGTCGGCTGGAAGCGGCGCTGGTGCAGCTGGAGACGGATCTGCGCGTCTACGTTTCATTCCCCGAGCCGGAGGACGCCGCACGACTGCGCGCGGCAATGGACGAGATCTCGTCCGAAATCGAGACGCTGCGCGCCGCCGGGCACGACGACCTCCTGTACGCGGTGTCCGCCCGCATCAATCGCGTCAACGATGTCACCCGTCACATCGAGTCGCTGCTCGCACAGGGTCTCCGTCAGGCGGCAACAGACTACCTGCATACGCACGCAGAGCCGGAATTCGAGCGCGCACGCGCCGCGGTGCCGCCGCTGGCCGCCGCCATAGACGACAAGGCGAACGAACGCGTGAGCGTTGCTCAGCTCAGCGCCCTCGCCACCGGCACGGCCATCACGGCCGCAGTGATTTTCGCCGCCGGCCTGGCGGGCGTGCTCGCGTTCGCCGCCGCGGGCGTCCTGACGAACCCGCTCAACCGGCTGCGCCGCTCCATGGCGCGCGTCGCCGATGGCACGTTCGAGGCGCCCGCCGACCTGCCATACGACCGCAACGACGAAGTGGGCGACCTGTCGCGGTCGTTCCGCACGATGACGCTGCGTCTCGCCGAGCTCGACCGTCTGAAAGCGGAGTTCGTCGGCAGCGCGAGTCACGACCTCAAGACGCCGATCAGCATCATAACCGGTTACGCCGAGCTGATCCGGGAAGAGCTGAGCGGACCGTTGCACGCGCGACACCGCGAGCTGCTGCGTTCCCTGTCGGAGCAGACGCTGACGCTGCAGCGACGCGTGGACCAGATGCTGGAGCTGAGCCGCATGGAGGCAGGGCGCGTGCGACTCGGACTGGAGGAGATCAACATCCGGCACTTCGCCGACGAAGTACGGCGGTCGTTCAGCGGCCTGGCCCGTCAACGCGAGCTGATGATCGAGGTGGACGTGCACGACAACGTCCCGCCGTTCCTCATCGCCGATCCGGATGTGCTGCGCACCGACGTGATGGGCAACCTGCTCGGCAATGCACTCAAGTTCACGGCGCCCGGCGGGATGATCCGCATCTCGATCCGGCCGGACGGCGGACGCGTGAGCATCGAGGTGGCCGACACCGGCTGCGGCATCCCGCAGGACCAGCTCGACCACATCTTCGAGAAGTACTACCAGGGCCGCGGCACCAATGGCGGTGCCGGGCTCGGGCTCGCGATTGCAAAGGCCGGCATCGAGGCGCACGGTGGCACGATTTCCGTCATCAGCCGCGTCGAACGGGGCACGCGATTCCGCATCTCACTCCCCGTGCGCGCCGTCAGCAGCCTCCCGCCTCACGCCCGCGTCGCGATCGGCTGATCCACCTCGCGGCGCCACTTTTCGACGCCACCGCGCACTGACGGATCCACTCCGTTTCACACGCGCTGGTTTTTTTCCGCTACCTCACAGCCCGTAAAGAAACTCCACCGGCGGATCTCCATGGCTGAAGCCGTGCCGCATGCGCAGCGCCCCATCCGTGCCGAATGTGCCCGTCATCCTGTGGTTCTGCAGCCAGTGCGATTCGAAGCTCAACTCCGTGCCCGCGCGACTCCATTCGCCGAAGTCGCCATGAAAGAATCGGAGAGTCGGATACAACGGCGGACCGCCCGGCTCGCCCAGCCACTGCGTGACCCACAGCCGGTGCTGGTAGCCTCCGATCGAGTCAAGTGTCAGCTTCGCGGAGTCGACCAGGAAGTGTGCGCTCACTTCCTGCCCGTCCACGACGGTTGGGTCGAACAGGTAGATCACGTCCGGCAATGCACGACCGCGCACGTGGGTCGCATGCCAGGCACCCGGCAACGACGGCGCGGGCGTCGGTTGCGGCACCGGCTGCGGCCCAGGCTCCGCAGGAGTCCCGCCATCACATGCTGCGCCGGTGAGCACGAGCAGCAGCGCGGCCGCGGTTAGAACGATCCTTTTCGTCATCAATGGCTCCGGTACGATCCGCTCGGACCCGCCCGGTGCGGGCGGGGCGGCACATCCGGCCGCTGCTCCAGAGTAGCGAGCCGGTGTTAGGAGCCACTTAAATCGGTGTGCACGGAGCGGTTACAGGCCGGCAGGCGGCACAGCGCCGCCCCTGGCCGGTCTATGGTGCGCGCTGCCCCGGCCGGTAGCGACGCTCCATGTTCGCCTCGACATCGCGCCTGTAGAAGTACACGTCGCGCAGCGCCCCCTGCGCATAGGCCGCGGCCTGGTCGTCGAAATGAGGCGAGGCAGGATCACCGCTCTCGCCGCCTGCGCTGACCGCGCGCGCCCGTACGCTGTCGCCGAACTCGACGACCGCGATGAAGCTGTTGCCGCTCGTGCCATACCATTTCTTCGTGTTCGGGTACGGCCGCGCACCGAACGAGGCCAGGGATCCCCAACGCGCGGAGGTGAACGGCACCGGTATGCTCGGCCGCGCGTCGTCGAAGTTCGGGCCGATCTCCGGGCTGATCCGCTGGAACCGGTTGATATGGCCCCAAGGCGTCTGCCACGTGCCGAAATCGCTTTCCAGTCGCTCGACAGCGAGCGCGAGGGCATCGACCAGCACGGCGGCTTCCGCATGGCCCTGCCCGATGAAATCTTCGCCAGACAGGTCGGCTGCGCGCGCTGCCGGCGCGACGCGGCGAAGCACTTCCTCGCCCCAGAACACCGCGAGCGATGTCGCGACCGAGTTCACGCCCCAGCGGTAATCCCACGCGCGCAGCACCCCTATCGGCAGGGCCAGCTCAGTCTTCTGTGGCGCACCGGCTGGAAGCGCGTCGTACGCCTTCACGAGCGACGGCACCATCACTTCGAACGCCGGCAGGAAGCTGTCGTAGCCGACTTCGGTGAGCGACGCCATGGTGAAGTCGTCGCGACCCGGGAGCAGCTTCAGTGCATGATATCCGCGCGGCGTCTCCCAGCGCCCCGCCTCCACATACGCGGGAAAATCCTCGCGCGCTGGACTGTCCGTGCCGGCCGCCGACCACGGCCAGTTGTTGGCGTTGTACACCCAGCCTGCATCCGGATTGATCACGTTCGGCGTCTCGTCCAGCGACAGCACACCGCGGTAGTCCGTGGCGGGATCGCTGCCATCGACGGGCTGAGTCCAGTCGAGCGCAGGATCGCGCCGCGGGATGTAATTCGAGTGCAGGTACGCGATGTTGCCCTCCGCATCGGCGAACAGCGTGTTGTTCGACGAGTTCGTGTGCAGCTCCATCACCTTCAGGTACTCCGTGAGGTTCTGCGCCCTGGTGCGGGTGTACGACTGTGTGAGTGCGTTCACCGGCTGCCACATCAGGCTCACGCTCAGCCAGTGCTCGCCCTGCCGGCCGACGATGGGGCCGTGGCGGGTGAAATACGCGGTGAATGTGCGCTCCGCCATCCCGCTGTCCGTACGGTACGGCACCGTGATCCGTCGCTCCCCCATGGGCACGTCACGACCGTCGTAGCGGTAGTACTGCCTCCCGCCGCGCGTCACGGGCGTCTCGAGGAACCAGTCGATGTTGTCCACGCCGCTCGACGTGTGCATCCAGCCGGCGCGCTCGTTGAAGCCCTGGTAGATGAAGAACTGTCCCCACGTCACCGCGCCGTAAGCGTTCAGGCCTTCGTCGCTCGTCATCTGCAGCTCGGAGCGGAAGTAGAACGACGTATGCGGATTGATGTAGAGCAGCGCGTGCCCGTTCAATGTGTTCTTCGGCGCGATCGAGATGCCGTTCGAGCCGCGCGGCTCGGGCGCCGGGCCGTGCGGCGAGAGGCCGGCCTGCTCCAGGAGCGGCGAGGGGCCGGGCGGCACGGCGTCGGCGCCGCCATAGAACGCAGCGAGGTCGTCGAGATCGATCCGTTCGATGTCGCCGCCGATGCTGCCCTCCGTGAAGCTCAGCGCCATCCACGGCTCGAAGCGCGTGATCACACGCGGCTTCACGTCCGGATGCGTGTGGAGGTAATAGTTCAGCCCGTCGGCGAACGCGTCCATCAGCTTCTTCAGCGGCTCCGGGCTCGCCGCGTAGGCCGCCTTCAGAGAATCCGGGTCTGCGTAGAGCCGTGCCCGCAGGTCGTGCCAGATCGCCGACTCGCCCTCCGCCTGTGCGAGCCGGCCGAGCGCCACGATGTAATTCATCTCCACACGGTTGAAGTCGTCCTCGGCCTGGGCGTACTCCATGCCGAACACCGCATCCGCGTCCGTCCTGCCATACACGTGGGCGATGCCCCAGCGGTCGCGTATGATCTCGACATCCTGCGCCTGCCGTTCCCAGCGTGCGATCTCCGCGGGCGTTGCCGTGAGCACGGGACTCGAGGAGCTGCGCGCATCCGCGGGTGTGGCGGTCTGCGCACGGGTCGGTGAGGCAGAAGGCAGCGCGAGGGCCGCGAGCAGGGCAAGGCACGTCGTGATGCGGGTGGTCATGGCGATCTCCGGTGGGCTTGGCTGCGCCGGCCGTCCCAGCGGCGCGGCGCTCATATTACAGCGCCCGGGGCGCACACGCACGCGTCCTGGCCATCAGCGTCGAACGGTGGCGGGCTGCGGCTCGAGCTGATCGGCGAGCGGACCGGGTCCTGCACTGCGCAGGCCCGGACGAATTCCGAGCAGTGCCGCGACATAAGCATGGATGTGAACATTGCGGAACGCCGGAATGCGCGATCCCTTCCGCACGCCCGCTCCACTGGCAACGAAGATGGCCTGCATCTCCTGCATCGTCGGCGGCCAGCCGTGTGCGCCGGGCGGACGGTTCTGCCGTGTGCGGCCGATGACCCAGCCTGGCTCCGCGACGACGATCAGATCGCCGAGGCGCGGATCGGACCATTGCCACTCGCGCGGTAGATCGCTGCGGTCCCAGGTGCGCGTGTGCGGAACGCCGTCCAGCTGCGCGCGCAGCGCCGCCATGCGCGCGCTGTCGCCATCCGCATAGATCGTGGCGAAGGGTCCCTGGAACATCGCCCGCACGCCCTCGAGCGAGACGTCGTGCTCGTCGAGGAACACGGCGCCGCGCACGTCCGCCATGCCGTGATCCGATACCACGATCACCGCGACGCTGTCGCCGTGCGGCAGCGACCGGATGCCGCGCACGAGCCGCCCCATCACCGCGTCCGCACGCGCAATCGCGCTGTCTGCTTCCACCGATTCCGGGCCGTGCCACGACCCGGCGTTGTCCGTGAACTCGAAGTACGTCGTGAGCAGGCGCGGCCGCTCCGCGGCCGGCAGGCTCAGCCATGCGAGCACGGAGTCCACGCGCGCGTCCGGCGCGACGCGCTCATTGAAAGGATGCCAGATGTCGGGCCGCACACCCTGCACATCGGCCTCGCTCCCGACCCAGAACATGCTGGCAGTGCGCAGTCCCTGCCGCCGCGCCGCGACCCAGATCGGCTCGCCCCCGTACCATCGCCCATCCTCGACGGTCGTGCGGTCCGCCGGCGTGTACAGCCCCAGGTCCGCGTCCAGGAACGTGTTCGCCGCCAGGCGATGTTCCGCCGAATACATCCCCGTCGCGATCGCGTAATGATTCGGGAACGTCTTCGTCGGCATGACCGGAATGAGCCCGTCCGCACGCACACCTGCACGCGCGAGTGAATCGAGGACCGGTGTCAGCCCGCGATCGAGGTAGTCATACCGGAATCCGTCGAACGAGACCATGATGACGTACCCGGCGGGCGACGGCGGCGCCTCTCCGCGTGTGGTGTCCGCGGAAGGCACTGCGTCATTGCGGCCGGCGCAGCCTGCGAACAGACACGCGCCGACGAGCCCCGCACGCATCCAGCCGGCGGCGCGGCAACGGAGTGACGCGCCCCGCGAATGCGGCGCGGTACGTCGGCATGTCGTCGTGCACACGTCGGGATTGGCCGGAATCGATGGTGAACGGAGGA
>DATHVW010000287.1:0-6356 GCA_035461085.1 Longimicrobiales bacterium
GCCGAACTCCTGGTAGTGACGCATCGGGCGGCAGGTCGGCTGCGGGAACGCCGACGCGACGATCTTCCCGCTGACGGAGGGCAGCCACGCCTCGAACGCGGCCTCCGAATCGAACGACGGAACGGCGATGACCTGCGCCTCGATGGGACGACCGCCCGTGCCTGGGCTCCAGGCGAGCATCGTCCCCTCGAGCGAACGGACGCGCGGGCTGATCAGGTCCACATGCGAGATCCCGCGGCGCCAGCCGTTCCAGGTGCCGTACTGCTCCTTGCGTGCATCGACGCCCCAGCTGCTGAGCGTCTTCACCGCCCAGTCGGCCGCGTTGTCGTAGCCGGGGGTGCCGGTGAGGCGCGGACCGATCGAGTCGAGCAGAGTCTGTGCGATGTCCATGACGCGGGAGTCGTTCATGCCGACTTCCCAGATCTGGCGGAGAACGGGGTCCTCGACGGCCCAGGTCTGGCCGAGCGCGGGGGTCGCGCCGGCAAAGACCGCAACGGTCGCCGCGAGCGAGAGTGTGCTGCGTCGCATTGGGATGACCTCTTCGTAGCTGAATGAACGGGGTATGCTGGATGGACGCCCCGAATGAATGTTTTGTTGAATCAGGCACGGGACAAGGCCGGGCTGGCGCTCCGGTGCGCGCAGGCACGGCTGAACGGCGGTGTCAGGTTGTCATGGGCAATGGGCAGAGGCAGGGGCATGTGGAAGGCGCACGCACACGTTCAGGTGCACGGGCAGAGGCAGCCCACCTTCCTTCTCGTGAGTCACCTTCCCCGATTGCTTCCGGGGCAGGTTCGCTGCGCGGAGGACAGTTGTACGGGCACAATGTCTGACAATGCCCGTGCCTCTGCCCGTAAACGTGTGCGTGCGCCTTCCACATGCCCCTGCACGTTCCCACGCCCATGACACCCTGACACCATCCATTCGACCGACCGCCCTGCGTAAATCCGAGTCAGGTTCAGGGCACGGGCGACGGCGTACCCAGTGAAACCAGGTTTGCAAGCAGCCGGTAAGCGCCGGGCACGCCCTCGGGCAGCTGCCGGAACAGCGCGAGCCCGGTATAGACGTACCAGCCGTCGCCGAGTCGCGCGGCCACAATGGACCCGGTCTGCGGTGCCTCGCCTGGATCCGCCATCGAGAGCAGCGCGTCATAGCGCTCATCGAACGTGTCGAGGAAGTACAGCCCGCGCTCCTGGACCCAGCCGTCGAAATCGGCGGGCGTGATCAGGTTGGGCGACGTCATCAGCGGATGGCTGCGCGCGAGCACCGTGACTTCTGCGCTCTCATCGGTGACGCGGCCGTGCGGGCGCGACATGGTCGCGGCGAACGGCATGAACCCGCCCTCGACCAGCTCGTATTTGTTGTACTGTACGATGAACGTGCCGCCATTGCGGGCGTACTCGAGCAGGCGGTCGTTGTGCGCGATCAGGTCGGGGCGCACCTCGTAGGCGCGGATGCCGGCGACGATCGCGTCATAAACCGAGAGGTCGGCGCCGGCGAGTGCGGCCGCGTCGAGTGGCTCCACTTCAGCCCCCAGCTGCCGGAGCGCATCCGCACCGTCGTCGCCGGCCCCTTCGATGTAGCCGACGCGCAGGTCGGGCGCGATGCTCACCGCGAACACCATCGTGCGCACGACCGCGTCGCGATAGAGGGGGTGCGGCTGGATGTGCGGGTAATCGATGAGCGTGTAGTCGTCGTCGTACACGCGGCCGCCGCTCTCGAACGACGCGCGCAGGACGGCCCCGCCCGAGGCGCCGGCTGGCGGAGTGACGGCGAACTCGAGCGAGCGCGATTCGCCTGCACCCAGCGTGAGCGCGGCATTGGCGGGCGACACGCTCCAGCCGCGAGGTGCGCTGAGCGCGACGCTGCCGTCCATGCCGTCCCGTGCCGCGCTGACGGTGACGGCGACGGTGCGCGGAGCGGCGTGACCGGCAGGAATGGCGGCGATGCGCGGCTCGACCGCCACGGCCGCCGCGGGGACGACGATGAGCGGACGTCGCAGCTCGCCTACGGCCTTGTCGATGACCGCGAACTCGGCGGCACGCCGGACGTGTACCTCCGCGCCGAGATCGAGTGTGATGCCGACCGCGACATCGTGCGGCTGGAACGGCAGTGTGCGGATGCTGTCCGGCACGCCCTGCCATGAGTACATGGCGTCCGATCGCGCACTCTGGAGGAAATACGGCTGCGTGGGCTCCGCGTTCTCCGGGACGCTCACACGCCAGGTGCGCTCGATGACCTGATCGGGAGCGAGCGTCGCTGCAGCCGCTGCGTCACCGGTGAATTCCCAGCCGGCGGGCAGCAGCGGTCGCACGTCGCGCAATGCGACGTCGGCCGGACCGCCGTTCCAGATCGTCGCGGTGATGCCGAACGCAGTTCCCGGTACCGGCGTCGGCGTGTCGGCCAGAACATCGATCAGCACACCTGCATCGAGCAGCAGCACATCGGCCGCCTGCGCGCGCTCGACGGCGATGCGACGCAGCACTTCATTATCGGAGGTGCCGGCCATCGCCGCGGCTGCCGCGTCGAGCGCGTGCACCGCACTCGTGAGTACGCCGTTCAGCCCTGCCGCACGCAGCGGATTGTACCCCGCGCGCAGGTTCGCGACCGCGCGCTCGTACTCCTCGAGGCCGCTGATCACGGCCGCGCCAGCGCCGGCTCTGCGTGCGTGCTGCGACAGCGTCGTATCGAGACCGGCGAACAGCGACTGCGCGCCTGCCGGATACGGCCCGTCGAGCACGCGCAGAGCCGTGGACTGCGGCCCCATCGGCTGGGCCATGCCCATGTCCTGCGAGCGATGACGGCTGCGGCTCTGCATCGCGATCTGGTAGCGCGACCGGCCGAACAGCGCATCGTAGTCGCCCGTCGAGATCCTGATCGGCGGATCCGCGGGCGGGCGGTAGAGCGCCTGGAAGAGGTAGGCGGGCGAATGCGGCTTCAGTCCGCGGGCGATCTGCCCGGGGAAACGCGCCGGGTCGCCGGCGGCCGTGAATGCCTCGCGCGCCATGATACCGGCGGCCTGATGCTGACCGTGTCCATCCGACGGTGTCCCGCTGAACACGGACACGATCACGTCCGGGCGGTAACGCCGCACGACCTCGACGACGTCGGCGAGCAGCGAGTCGCGCGGCCACTGGGTGAATGCCTCGTCCGCCGACTTCGAGAAGCCGTAGTCGTATGCGCGCGTGAAGAACTGGCGCGCGCCATCGAGCCGGCGCGCAGCGAGTAACTCCTCCGAGCGGATGAAGCCGAGTCCCTCCTGCAGCTCCGGACCGATCAGGTTCTGGCCGCCCTCGCCTCGCGTCAGCGACAGGTAGGCGACGTCCGCGCCGTCACCGAGCGCGAGCTCCGCGATCAGTGCGGTGTTCTCATCGTCCGGGTGTGCCGCAATCATGAGCACGCGCTTCGTCGTGCCCAGGCGGCGCAGTGCGACGCCCAGCTCGGCGGCGCCATCGCTTTCGATGACTGCCTGTGCGGGTGCGTCGAGCGGCAGCAGAAACAGCAGCGGCGCGGCGAGGCCGAGCCGTGAACGCATGATTACTCCAGGTCCGGGGTTTGCCAACCTGAGATAACGCGCAGAGCCGGCGGGCGGCAAGCGCGCGGGCGGCGGGCACGGCGTGCGGTCCCGATCCCCGGCGACAGCACCGCTGATTGGCGGGAGGCGGCCGGCCGGTCTAGATTGGCGATGCGACCCCACACGCCTTCCACTCTGCACAGAGGTACCCATGCGCAGGCTGATCTGTTGCGCGTCCGCCCTCCTCGCCGCCGGTTCCGCGACCGTGCCTGCCCACGCGCAGGACGACAATGCGTTGCTCGAGCGTGCGCGGCGGATCCATGAATCGGTGATCACGATCGACACGCACGACGACATTCCGGGCAATTACGCGACGCCCGAGATGAACCCGTGCACGGGTACGAGCATGCAGGTGGACGTGCCGAAGATGACGGAGGGCGGCCTCGACGTCGCGTTCCTCATCGTGTACGTCGGCCAGACGCCGCGCACGCCGGAGAACTACGAGCGTGCGCAGCAGCAGGCGATGCAGAAGTTCGAGGCGATCCATCGCCTGACGAAGGAGCTCTGTCCCGAACGCATCGGGCTCGCACTGAGTGCTGACGACGTGGAGCGCATTCACGAGAGCGGCCGGCTGGTCGCCGCGATCGGCATCGAGAACGGCTACGTCATCGGCCGCGACATCTCGCTGCTGGAGAAGTACCACACGCTCGGCGCGCGCTACATGACGCTGGCGCACAACGGTCACAACGACATTGCGGACTCGTGGCAGCCGAGCGAGCGGAGCGGCGATCAGGGCTTCGAGCACAACGGCCTGAGCGCGTTCGGCGAGCAGGTCGTCGCCGAGATGAACCGGCTCGGCATCATGGTCGATGTATCGCACATCTCGAAAGCAGCGGCGCTGCACGCGGCGCGGATCAGCCGCGCACCGATCATCGCATCGCATTCGAGTGCCCGTGCACTCACATCGATCGAGCGCAACATGGACGACGAGATGATGCGCGCGCTGGCGGAGACCGGCGGTGTGATGCAGACGGTCGCATTCGCGGGATACGTGAAGGAGCAGCCGGCGGAACGGCAGCAGGCGATCCAGGCGCTGCGGCAGGAGCTCGGCATCACGGGCGGCCGCGGCGGCCTGCAGAACCTCGATGATGCCACGCGGGCGCGGTACCAGGCGGGGATGGCGGAGATCGAGCAGAAATGGCCGTCCGCGGCCGTAGCCGACTTCGTCGATCACATCGACCATGCCGTGAAGCTGATCGGCGTCGATCACGTCGGGATCAGCTCCGATTTCGATGGCGGCGGCGGCGTGACCGGCTGGTCGAATGCGGCCGAGACCTTCAACGTCACGCTCGAGCTGGTACGGCGTGGCTATTCCGAGGATGACATCCGCAAGCTCTGGGGCGGCAATATCCTGCGCGTCTGGCGGGAGAACGAGCGGGTCGCGCGCGAGATCAGCGAATCGTAACGGGCGCCGGTGCGCGAGATCAGCGGAACGTCACGGTGACCGTGCGCGATCAGCGGAACGTAACAGCGGACGTCGCCTCTGGCGCGACCGCGTCGGCGCACCGACATTGCCGGCTGAGATGTGAGCGGTACAGACATGAAATCGCGTCGGCGAACCGGCGCGGCATGAGACAGTGGAGGTCGCAGTGAGGGAGCAGATCAGGCAGTTCTTCGCCCAACACATGGCGCCCGCCGCCAACGGCGGAAATGGAAAGGCGCAGGCGCAGGTCGATGCCGAGCACGAACGGCAGAAGCTGCACGTAGCCGCGTGCGCGCTGCTGCTGGAGATCGCATATGCCGATGAAGCGTTCTCGGACGCCGAGCGGGCGCACATCGAAGCGGTGATGCAGCGTCATTTCGATCTGGACCAGGAGACGGTGGGCGGACTGATCGAGCTGGCCGAGGCGGAGCGCTCGAGCGCGATCGACCTGTATCAGTTCACGTCGCTGATTCGCGACAGCTACGACCTGGGCCAGAAGACGCTGCTGGCGGAGATAATGTGGGGGCTGGTGCTGACGGACGGCGAGGTGCAGCGTCACGAGAGCTACATGCTGCGGAAAATCGCCAACCTGCTGGATCTCGAGGCCGGATACCTGGCGACGGCGCGGAAGCGGGCAGCGGCGCAGCTCGACTGACAACGGCGTCGGACGCGGAACCCACTCTGCAGAATGGCCCCGGGCGCCATGGCAGTGCGCCTCCGCCCGCACGGGTGAACCCGCTGATCCGGGCGTTCGGCGCGCCGTAACGCGCCAGGGCGGCCCCGGCCGCGGCGGCCGGATGGGCGCCGAACTGGTCGGATGAGCCAATCTGCAGAGTGGGTTCCGCGTCCGGCGGAGCTGGTTACTGGTACTGCATCTTCCCCAGCGTCAGATCCACCGACAACCGACTCCCGTCCGCCCGCAGACCCGTCACCCGCACCGTCCGACCGGGCTGTGTGCTGCGCAGCAGGCGGCGCAGGTCTCCCTCATCCTCGATGTCCGTGTCACCGATCCGCGTGATGATGTCGCCCTGACGCAGGCCGGCACGGTCCGCGGGGGCGCCCGGCTCGACGTACACGACGAGGATACCCTCCTCTGCGGGCAGTCTGAACTGCCGCACGAGCTCCGGATACAGGCCTACATGCCGGGTGCCGAGGAACGGCCTCGTCACCACTCCCGTTGATACGAGCTGGTCTGCGACGTCCCGGCCGAGATTGATCGGTATCGCGAAGCCGATGCCGACGATCGGACGGCCGTTCGGCGTCGCATTCAGCACCGCCGTGTTGATGCCGATGACCTCGCCTCGCGAATTGAGGAGTGGACCGCCCGAGTTGCCCGGATTGATCGCGGCATCGGTCTGGATC
>DATHVW010000288.1:0-3623 GCA_035461085.1 Longimicrobiales bacterium
ACCAGCATCGTCGCCCTCTACGATGCCCTCGCGCAGATCACGGGCTCCCCGATCGTGGCCCTGAATCGCGCGGTGGCGCTCGCCATGGCGTTCGGCCCACTCGCCGGACTGGAGGCCACCGACGCGCTGCGCGACGAGCCCACGCTGCGCAGCTACCACCTGCTGCCGAGCGTGCGCGGCGACCTGCTCGCGAAACTCGGGCGCTTCGGGGAAGCGCGCGCGGAGCTCGAGCGTGCGGCGTCGCTCACCGCGAACCACCGCGAGCGGGAGCTGCTGCGGGAGCGCGCGTCCATGTGCGAGCGCGGGTTCTATGATCCGCGACGACGAGCGCCAGGATGACCCGAACGTAGCCCTGCACGCCGTGGACCTGTCCGGTTCCTGCTTCCGCCTGCGTAGCTACGGTCAACGCAATCACTACCACGACGCAGGAGGAGATCATGAACCGCCTTGCCGCGCTGTTGCTGCTCGCAGCACTGCTCACCGCATGTGACACCGACGTCTCCGCGCCCCCGAACTCGGAATTCATCAGCTTCTCGGCCGTGAAAGCCGAACGAGACCTGCGCATCGAGTACGAGCTCGGCATGTGCGCCGGTGAGCCCGATGCCTCCAATCCCCCTCCGGGCTGGCCCTACCTGTACGGCACGACCGAGGACGACAAGTTGGTGGCCGGCGACGATTACGCGGTGATCATCTATGGCCGCGCCGGCAACGACTGCCTGTTCGGCGGCATCCCGCGCAACACGATGTTCGGCGAGGCCGGCGATGACGTGCTGTTCGGCGGCGCGGGTGACGATTATCTGCATGGCGGCCCGGGCAGCGACGTGATCTTCGGCGACGAGGGCAACGACTACATCGTGGTGAACGACGGCGAGTCCGACATCGTTTACGCCGGCAAGGGTAACGACACGGTCTATGCACTGGACGGTGCGATCGATGAGATCGACTGCGGCCCGGGCGCTGACACCGCCTACGTGGACGAGTTCGACATCGTGCGCAACTGCGAGAAGATCAATCCGCCCAGCCCCTGGTAAGCGTTCGACGTGGCGGCAGCTCGGCAGGCAGCGGCTCCTCTATAGCGGGCGTTCGAGCGACGCCCGCTCCGAGGCAGGAACGGCCGCGGCCTCGAGCTACCGCCGCATCGAGGCGACCCGCGGTCCGAGCACCGAGTCGGCATTCGACCATGCGCGGACGGCTTCGCGATGGTGCACCGCGGCACTGTCTCGTCCGCCTGCCGCGAGCCACGCATCGCCGAGCGCGGCGTGCAGCTCGGTGCGGGTTACGTACAGGCTCGGACCTTCCAGGCTGGAGCGGAGCGCCGCCTGCAGCGTCGCGACGGCTTCCGGTGAGCGGCCGAGCCGGAGCAATGCACGCGCCAGCTCCAGGTTTGTGCGAGTGTAGCCGAGGTTGGGCGACACGATCGCGCTCCGGAACGCAGTCACCGCCCGCTCGTCCTGACCACGCACGGCAAACAGCAAACCCTCGACGTGCCGATACAACCGGCGATCGCGCGCGAGCGCGCTGGCGGTGCCGAGCGCCCGCAGGGTATCGACGCGCGCCCTGAGCCGCGCCGTGTCGCGCAGCGCGGCCAGCGCATTGGCGCCGTGAGTCAGTGCCCAGATCCGGTGCCGCGCCCGGTAGGAGGGCACCTCGTTCCGTATCCAGCGCACCGAGATGCTGTCGAACAGCGCCAGCGCCTCGACATGCCGGCCCCACTCGAACAGTACCTGCGCCTGCTGCAGCGCGGCGTGTCCCGGGTCGCGGGCTCCCGACTCCAGCTGCGTGGCGAGACGTCGGTAATGTCCCGCGTTATCCAGCGCATCGCGAAACCGGCCCTGCATGCGCAGGCTGATCGTGAGGTACCAGTGCGCGTCCAGCCGGCCTTCGGGCGGGCCGGTCGCCGCGGCTTCGCGGAACGCACGCTCGGCGGTCGTGAAGTCGCCACCGTAGAGGTAGTGGTAGGCGTACAGGTCCGTGCGGCGCTCCAGCGACGGATCCAGTTCGGCCGCCCGGCGATAAGCCTGCATCGCCGGCTCCGGCTGCTGGCCGTAGATGCGCACCTCGCGCAAGCGCTGCCACGCGACCGCGGACTGCGGCTGCCAGCGCACCCAACGCTCCGCCCAGCGCGCCGCGGCGTCCAGCGAATCGCTGCTCGCGTAGGCGGTGATGATGTCGCCGACCGCATCGCAGGCAGTGCAGCGCCCACCGGGCGTGCCGCGCAGCGCCAGCGAGTCCATGGCCAGGACGCGTCGCAACCGGCCGATTGCCGCCGCATACTCCCCCGCCTCGAGCAGCGCCCGTCCCGCGTAGTAGTGGCCCTCGAGTTCCTGCGGATACCTCACCGAGAGCGTCTCCGCGATGGGCAACAGCGCGGGATCGGATGCGGCGGCCGCCCAGCCCGCGCGGATGATGAGTCGCTCGCGGTCGCTCGCCCGATCCGCCAGCCGGAGCGCGCGATCGAAGTTGCCCATCAGCTGGCTGCGGCGCCCCGGTCCGGACCGCGCCAGGTGGTAGGCCGCCATGGCGAACGTGGAATCCTCCGCGAGCGCCGCCTCGAAGAGACGTTCCGCTCCCGCGCGGCTGCCGCGCTGGAATTCCCGCAAGCCCTGCGTGTAGAGGCGGTACGCCACCTCCGAGCGGGTGGTCACGTCCGCGACCGTACCGGACGGAGGGGCGAGCCCGGCACCACTCGCGAGCTGCGCGGTGCCGCTGTCCACCAGCGCGAAGATGTCGCTGCCCGATACCGAATACGCGGCCCGCACGGCGCCACCCCCGAGCTCGATGCGGCGCAGGTCAAGGCGGAGCCTGCCGTCCGGCAGTGCGTAGAGCGCGCCGTCGATCAGGCCGGACGCTCCTGCCTGCTGCGCGGCCGCGATCAGCGCCTCCGCGGAACCCGGCGTCGCCGGGCTCAGTCGGGCGGCGAGCTCGTACATGCGCGCCGTGCTCACCACGTTCATTCCCGGCACGCGTGCCAGGTTCGTCGCGAGCAGGTCGGCGAGCGGCCGGGCGAAATCCGGCGCGCCCGCGCTGCGGTAATCGGAGATCAGGCCGACCGCGAGCAGTCCGTCGTCACCGGCGCGTCCCGAGCTGCGCTGCCGGTAGAGCGCGAGAACCGCCACAACCACCAGCACCACCAGCGCCGTGGCGAGCATCACCCCGGCCGCGCGCGGCGTGCGCCGCCACCGATCGGAGCGCGTGCCCGCGGGCGGCAGGTCAGCCGGAGCAGGCGTTGGAGCGGGGTACGGCGCCACGACGAGGCCGTCCCCCGACGCGGTTGGCGACGCGGCGATCCCGGGCACCGCCACCGCTCCGGTTGACGACGCGGCGACCTCGGACACTTCCGGTCCACGCGCGCGCGCGACCGGGCGCGCGGGTTCTTCCGCATCGCGCCGCAGGCGCTCGGCAAGACTCACGACTTCATGGTCGGATGGGAGATCGAGCTCCTGCTGGACCAGGGCCTCGTAGATGCGGGCGTGCTGCAACGCGCCGGCGCGATCACCGGCCGCGACCAGGGCGTTCATCAGCTCCTCCGCCACACCCGCGTTCAACGGGTCGTGCGCCGCGAGCCGCCGCCACCACCCGGCGGCGCCGCGCGCATCGCCGCGCCCGGCGGCACCACGCGCGAG
>DATHVW010000289.1:0-5412 GCA_035461085.1 Longimicrobiales bacterium
TTCGTGAACGAATTCACAAGCGAACGGACAGGGCATGCTAGAGTCGTACGTGCCGATCCTCATCCTGCTGGGCGTTACGCTTGCGAACGCCGTCGGCATGGTCGTCCTATCCCACCTGGTCAGTCCGTTCCGGCCGACCCCCGCGAAGCTGGAGCCGTACGAGTCGGGCATGACGCCGCTGGGCGACACGCGCGAGCGGTTCTCGGTGAAGTTCTACATGGTGGCGATCCTGTTCATCGTGTTCGATCTGGAGACGATCTTCCTGCTGTCGTGGGGAGTGGTGATGAGGTCGCTGGGGTGGGAAGGGTTCGTGGCGGCGCTGATCTTCATCGTCGTGCTGACGGTCGGAATGATCTACGAATGGAAGAAAGGGGCGCTCGAATGGGAGTGACAGAGCGCAACATGCTGCCGACGCTGCCCGGGACGGGTGGTGAGGCATCGATATTGACGACGCGTCTGGACGCGGTGGTGAACTGGGCGCGGACGAATTCGCTGTGGCCGATGCCGTTCGGCACGGCGTGCTGCGCGATCGAGATGATGGCGTCGTTCGCGACCAAGTATGACATGGCGCGGTTCGGGATGGAGCGCATGTCGTTCTCGCCGCGTCAGGCGGACATGCTGATCTGTGCGGGCCGGCTGCCGTACAAGATGGCGCCGGTGCTGAGGCGGATCTGGGATCAGATGCCGCAGCCGAAGTGGTCGATCTCGATGGGTGCGTGCGCATCGACGGGCGGCGTGTTCGACGCCTACTCGATGGTGCAGGGGATCGACACGATCATCCCGGTGGACATCTACGTGCCCGGCTGCCCGCCGCGCCCGGAGGGTCTGATCTACGGGATCCTGCTGCTGCAGGAGAAGATCAAGGGTGAGGCGTTGGCGAACCAGTCGCTGCGCGAGGAAGACGCTGCGCGGACGGGCAAACAGAATCTGCCGGCGGATGTGATCGACCAGATCGCCGTGCCCTACGGCAACTCGACGAACCAGAACAAGGTGAGCGGCCTGGTCTCGACGACGGCTGTAGCGCGTCCCGCGGACCGGCGGCCGTAACGATGACGGACCGGAATTTCGACGAGGCGCTGAGCGGTCTCGAAACAGGGGCGGAGACAGCGGAGGAGTCGGGCGCTCCGCGCGGCGAGCCGGCGGACGCGTCATCGCATCCGAGTGTGGCTGCGCTGCGGGCGCGCTACGGCGACGCCGTGCTGCATCACACGGTGTTCGCGGGCGATGAGCACGTGGTGTACGTGGCGCCCGAGCGGGTGCGCGCGGTGCTGCGGTGGCTGCGTGATGACGAGGCGCAGCGCTACGACATGCTGATCGATCTGACCGCCGTCGATTATGGCGGTGGTCGTCCGCTCGAGGTCGTCTACCAGCTCTGGTCCACGACCGAGCGCAGGCAGCTCCGACTCAAGGCCACGCTGCCGCTGACCGCGCTGGAGATCGATTCGGTGGTGGAGATCTGGCACTCGGCCGACAGGCTCGAGCGCGAGGTGTGGGATCTCTTCGGCATCCATTTCCGCGGCCATCCGGACCTGCGCCGCATCATGATGCCCGACAATTACGCCGAGGGTCATCCGCTGCGGAAGGACTTCCCGCTGCGCGGGCGGTTCACGCGTGCGGAGCAGACCCGGCGCGCGCTGTCGATGGCGGTCGAGGATTTCTACACGCCCGACGAGCTGACCGTGGCGGGCGGTGTGATCCCGGGGGGTGAGAAGGCGCGCGAGCCGGCTGGCGCGCAGCACGCGGACGCGGCGGCGGCAGCGGAGACCGTAGAGGGCACGCCGGACCGCCCTAACGATCCGGACGACTGGGCGCCGGGTGCATCGGGTTCGGCGGCCGGCGGGACGCCGGGTCCGAAGGGAGCATCGTCATGAGCACGAGAACCGTCGAGTACATGGTGAGCCGCACGCCCGACATGGGCGAGGACGGCCGCCCGATCCGCATGCCGGTGCTGCCGCAGGGGATGGAGCCGGAGCTGCACGGCGAGCACATGCTGATCAACATCGGTCCGCAGCATCCTGCAACGCACGGCGTGCTGCGCCTGGTGCTCGAGCTGGACGGCGAGACTGTGGTCAAGTGCACGCCGCACATCGGCTACCTGCACTCCAGCTTCGAGAAGCTCGGCGAGTACCGCACGTGGAATCAGGTGATCCCGCTGACCGACCGCATGGACTACCTGGCACCCCTGATCTACAACTGCGCCTACGCGATGTCCGTCGAGAAGATGATGGGCATCGAGGTGACGGAGCGGTGCAAGGTCGTGCGCGTGATGTGCATGGAGCTGGATCGCATCTTCAGCCACCTGCTCTGGATCGGCACGACGGCGATCGACATCGGCGCGTTCACGGTCTTCCTGTATACGTTCCAGGAGCGCGAGCGGATCTACAACCTCCATGAGGCGCTCACTGGCGCGCGTATCACCACGTCATCGACGCGCATCGGCGGCATGATGGCCGACCTGCCTCCCGGCTGGGTGGAGGCGCTGCGTCACTTCGTCGAGACGCTGCCGAAGACGCTCGATGAGGTGGAGACGCTCCTCACGCACAACAACCTCTGGATCGGGCGGAATCAGAACATCGGCGTGATCAGCGCGGACGACGCGAAGGACTACGGCATGACCGGTCCGAACCTGCGGGCGTCCGGCGTGCCGTATGACGTGCGGAAGGATCGCCCTTACTACGACTACGAAACGTACGACTTCGACGTGGTCGTGGGGGAGCACGGTGACTGCTACGACCGCTACCTCGTGCGCATGGAGGAGATGCGGCAGTCACTGCGCATCCTGGACCAGGCCATTGCACGGCTGCCGGGCGGCCCGATCAACGTGGACGATCCCCGCGTGATCCTGCCGGGGAAGACCGACGTCATGAGCGACATGGAGTCGATGATTCATCACTTCAAGCTCGTGATGGGCGGGGTGAAGGCGCCGGTCGGCGAGAGCTGGTTCAGCGTCGAGAGCTCGAAGGGCGAGCTGGGCATGTACGTGGTGAGTGATGGCGGTTCGAAGCCCGTGCGCTGGCGTGTGCGCGGTCCGAGCTTCATCAACCTCTCGGCGCTGCCGAAGATGGTCGAAGGGCACCTGCTGTCGGACGTGATCACTGTGAACGCGAGCATCGACATCGTGCTCGGGGAAATCGATCGATGAGCTTCCTGGCGATGGGGAGTGGAAGGGCGAAGGACAGCGCGCATGGCTGAGCAGAAGACGCCGGTTCTGGGCAACCCGGGATATGCCGGCGAGACGGGCGATTTCAGCCATCTGACGGAAGCCGACATCCGCGGCACCACGTATGTCGGGCGCCGTCCCCCCGAAGGGCGGGAGGCCGGCGGTGCCGGCTCCTATCCGTATCAGGTGCTGCAGAAGGATCCCGGGGCGGTCCTGTTCGAGGGCGCCTATCGCGAGCGCGCCGAGAAGATCAAGTCGCGCTATCCGGAACCGCAGGGAGCACTGCTTCCGCTTCTCAACCTCGCCCAGGAGATCCGCGGCCACATCGACGCGGAGTCCATGGCGGTCGTGGCGGAGGAGCTGGGCCTGTCACCGACGTACGTGCGCGGCGTGGCGACGTTCTACACGATGTACAACAAGCAGCCGGTGGGCGACTACCTCGTCCAGGTCTGCACCAACGTCGCCTGCAACCTGTGTGGCGGCGACGAGGTGATGGAGGCTTTCCTGAAGGGCGCCGGCACCGAGTCGGGCGAGATCAGCTTCGATGGAGCGTTCACGGTGATCGAGGCGGAGTGCCTCGGCGCGTGCGGTTTCCCGACAGCGGTACAGATCAATGAGCGCTACTTCGAGAACGTGACGCCGCAGGACGTGCCGGAGATCCTGGAGCGGCTCCGGACGGAGCGGCCCATCCGGAAGAAGGCGCCTGCCGCGGACGCGATGCCGCCCGAGGCACGACACGGTGCCGGCAGGATCGAGGTGCCGGAGGATCCGGGGGCGGCGGGTGACGCTGTCGGCCCGGAATCGAATCCGTATCCGGGCCGTGACACGACTCCGCCGGCCGCGTCGCGTCCGCCCGCGACGGACCGTCCGTCGGAAGAGGGGCAGGGCTGATGGCATACCCGTACAGGCATGATCGCGAGACGCGCGTCCTGAGCGAGCACTTCGGTGATCCGGAAGCGCGCACGCTCGAGGGCTGGAAGAAGCGTGGCGGTTACGCGGCGCTGAAAAAGGCGCTCGGCATGGCGCCGAACGAGGTCGTGGACATCGTGAAGAACAGCGGCCTGCGCGGCCGCGGCGGCGCGGGCTTCCCGACGGGCGTGAAGTGGACGTTCATGCCGAAGGACGACAGCCGGCAGCCGCACTACCTGCTCATCAACGCGGACGAGTCGGAGCCGGGCGCGTTCAAGGACCGCGAGCTGTGCCGCTGGACGCCGCATCAGCTGATCGAGGGCGCCCTGATCGGCGCGTTCGCGATCCGCGCGAAGCACGTCTACATCTACATCCGCGGGGAGTTCTTCGAGCCCGCCCAGATCATCGGGCGCGCGATCGAGGAGGCGTACGCCGCCGGGATTGCCGGCGCGGATGTCATGGGCTCCGGCAACTCGATCGACGTGACGCTGCACCTCGGCGCGGGTGCCTACATCTGCGGCGAGGAGACCGCGCTGATGAACTCGCTGGAGGGCCGGCGCGGTCAGCCGCGCATCAAGCCGCCGTTCCCGGCGGTGATGGGCGCCTTCAGCCGTCCGACGACGATCAACAACGTCGAGACCGTGTCGGCCGTTCCGCACATCATCAACAACGGTGCGGACTGGTACAAGCAGTGGGGCACGGAGAAGAGTCCGGGCACGAAGCTGTTCAACATGTCCGGCCATCTGGTGCGACGCGGGAACTACGAGCTGCCTCTCGGCTTCCCGCTCAAGGACCTGATCTACGACGTGTGCGGCGGCATTCGCGACGGTCGCGAGCTCAAGGCGGTGATTCCGGGCGGCAGCTCGGTACCGATCCTGGCAGCGAACGAGATCGACATCGCGATGGATTACGAGAGCGTCGCGGCTGCGGGCAGCATGCTCGGCACGGCGTCGGTGATCGTGATGGACGACCAGACGGACATGGTGAAACAGGTCCGCCGCATGGTCGAGTTCTACGCCCACGAGTCGTGCGGTCAGTGCACGCCGTGCCGCGAGGGGACGCAGTGGCTCGCGCGCATCCTGCGCCGCATCGAGGCCGGCTATGGCCGGCAGGAAGACCTCGATCAGCTGCTGCAGATCGGCTCGAACATGACCGGCACCACGATCTGCGTGCTGAGCGACTCGGCGGCAGCGCCGGTCGCCAGCTCGATTGCGAAATTCAAGGACGAGTACCTGGCCCTGATCCGCCGCGCGCAGCCCGCGGCGGCCGCCGTCTGAAACGGCCCGGAGGAACACGTTGGCCAACGAGCAGACCGAGACAGTCAACATCACCGTGAACGGCGT
>DATHVW010000290.1:0-2345 GCA_035461085.1 Longimicrobiales bacterium
AGTATTACGTGCGTCTGCAGAAGCCGAACGGGTCCTGGCTCTGGAACCCCGGCAACGATGCCGACGGCAACAAGGTGTACGATGCGACCCAGCCGTTCATGCTCGGCCTGCTGCTCGAGGGTCTCATCGCCACCCACCAGCTCACCGGCGATGCCGCGATCGCGACGGCCATCGTGCGCGGCGCCGAAGCGTTCTACCGTGACATGTACGATCGGAACACCGTGCCCTTCAGTCTGCTGCCGGGAGTGAAGGTCCGGGGTGCGTTCTACCTCGTCTACGGCGGCAAGTGCGACCCGGTGATTGCGGTGCAGCAGGGCTGCGGCAACGACTTCGACGCTGCCGGCACGTCGTTCAAGGCCGGTAACAAGGTCAGAGTGATCCGCCACCGCAACACCCTGATGGTGCACGCGTTCGGCTACGCGTATCACCTCACGAAGGACCAGCGGTTCCGAGACTGGGGCGACGATTTCTTCGCTGCGACGTACGGCAACAAGGTCGGGCCGGGCGCGGATGGCTACGCCGGTCTGGCCGATGGCGGCAAGGCGAAGGAGTACAATCAGGCGTTCCGCAGCGCCGGCCGCTACCTGGCGTGGCGCGGTAGCTGACCGGATACCATGGTTCGCTTCAGCAAGAGGGGATCGACAGCATGCTGTCGGTCCCCTCCTGCCGTGCCGGCGGCGGGATCACGCCGAGGGCTACGACCGGGCCCTGCCGTCAGCGGACCATGCCCACTCTCATCCCGCGCGTACCGTGGCTTCCGCGGTCCGCTGACCGGGCCGATTCAGCTCGAGCAGTGCGGTCATGACCGCGGGACGGTCCGCAAAGACCTGCCGCACCCGTTCCGCATAGTGATCGCGAAGCTCATCCGGATGCGCATAGGAATCCTCCAGCACGTACGCGCCGAGGGCCGCGTCGATCCAGGTTTCGTCGGGTGAAAGCTGAAGGAACCTCGCCAGGTCCCGGAGCTGATCGCGACCGAAGCGGTGCTGATAGAAGTAGAAGAAGCGGTCCGGCCGCCGCTCATGCCACGCCATGAACCAGCGGATCTCCTCCAGAATCGCATCCAGCACCTCCCGTTCGCCGGCATCCGCTTGCAGCTGCGGGAAGAGCTTCACGTGGCCTGACTTGAGGTTGGATCGGGCACAGTCCAGCGGGTAACGAACCGGCATCAGGAAGCGCAGCATTGGGTTCTGCTGCAGGATGGCGTCGAGATCAACGTTCCCTCGCTTCAGCAGGTTGCTGGTCCGCAGCGATTCCTTCCAGACCAGGGAATGCGTCCTCTCCTTGCGCCGCGCCCGGCCATACCGCTCCTCGTAGGCGTGCCGCATGGCGGGCCGACGAAAGGCATGCGAGTGGACTATCGAGCCGCCTCCCTGGCCGCCGGTGCCTCGTTCCGATGCCCAGAGGGCAAAGCGCACGAACGCCCTGAACTTTGCCGGCGTGTATGCCTCGAAGAAATTCAGACGCGGGTCGCCGAAAATCTCTTCGCCGGCATGATTCAGGACCTGGCAGTTCTGGTGCAGCGCGGTGATCGACGCGGCCAGCGTCGTGAGATTCCGATATGGCCCCAGCATGAGGCACACGGAACGCAGCTCGGCCACGTTCTCGAACCGTGAGAGCACCCGGCCGGCCAGATGCCGGAGCTGAGCGCGTGACGTTGGTGGCACCATCGACCCTTCGTTTGAGCGTGGAGCAGGCTGTTTCGGGACCGCTCGTAGCGAGGTCCATGCCACGTCCGTGAGCGGGATCGCCGGCCGGCACGCGCCGATCCTCGTGCGGTCCGAGCTCCGACGCCCGGGAGTTCCGGCGGCGGAGCGCCCGCCGGCGCTCTTCCGGCAGGTCGGCGCGGCCCCGCGCCGCTCCGTGGACTCTCCTTGTGGCGCGTACGCAGCAGCCGTCCGGACGCGAAGCGCTCCCGACGAACTCACCGGGCCGGCGGCCTCCCGAGAGCCCGCCGCGCGGGTTAGCGCCGGGCCTGCAGAGCCTGTCGCGCGAGCCATGGCGTCCAGCGGATGCAGAGCGCCGCCAGCTTTCGCTTGCGGGTCGGCACCAGGTGTGCCGAGGCCTGCATGCGCTCGTGGGCGGTACGGTAGTCCCCCGCGAGCAACAGGCGCTTCGCGTCTTCGGCGAGGAGGTCGGCGTTGATGATGGCCATCCGCCACTCTATCGCGGCGCGCTCGGCGTGCGTGAGCTGCAGCTCGCGGAGCGCCTTCTCGAGGACGCGCAGCGCACCGCGGGGCAGTTGCAGCGGCTGCGCGGTCAGGCTGGCGTCGTGGACCCGGTGATGCACCAGCGGCGCCCGCTGATAGGCGATCCGGCCGCCCGAGTGGGCGACCCGCAGCCAG
>DATHVW010000291.1:0-24381 GCA_035461085.1 Longimicrobiales bacterium
AGAGCACCGGGAGCGTGGTGCGCGTCGGGATGCTCGCGCCCACCGCGGCGAGACCCTGCTGCAGATTGTCCCGCGTGATCTTGAGTTTCATGAACCCCTCACCTCGTGCGCTGTCAGCGCGTGCGTTTGCCCGTTCGTTCCCGAGTTACCCACAGGTACAGATACTTCTCTTTACTTATTTATAAATTTAGCAGTAGTAGTAGGGGATGTGGGAACGTTGATGACTCCCGTTTTCAGCCCCTTTACCGTTGCGCCGGAACGTTACAGCATCGCTCCGTAATTGTTGAAACGATGTGCACGGTGCGGGGACAACCTCGCAGTCATGCACATCCGCCGACGCGATGTGGAGCGCGGACCCGCAGCGCACATCCTGTCCACATCGTTATCCTCATGCATCCAGCCGGCCCCTGATCAGCTCCACACGCGTGCGGAACGTGTCGTCCATTGCCAGTTCTTCCTCGACCTTGTTCACCGCATGGATCACGGTCGAATGGTCGCGCCCGCCGAAGAGGTTACCGATCTCGACCAGCGAAAGATCGAGCAGTTCGCGGATCAGGTACATGGCTACCTGGCGCGGGACCGTAAGCTCTTTGGTCCTTTTCTTCGACATCAGGCCGTCCACGGACACGCCCCACTCCTGCGCGACGCGCTCCCGGATCAGGTCGGCCGTGACTTCGACCGCGGGTCCCTCACGCAGCACGCCGCCGAGCGCCTCGCGCGCGAGCTCCAGGGTCACCTCACGGCGCGTGAGCGAGGAGTACGCGAGCAGCTTGATGACCGCGCCCTCCAGCTCCCGGACATTGGAACGGCAGTTCTTCGCGATGTAGTCCAGCACCTCGTCCGCGAGTGCGATGCTGTCGTCTTCCGCCTTCTTGCGCAGGATCGCGACACGCGTCTCCAGGTCGGGCGGCTTGATGTCCGTCACCAGGCCCCATTCGAAGCGCGACACGAGCCGCTCCTCGAGACCGGGAATTTCCTTCGGCGGACGATCGCTCGTCATGACGATCTGGCGCTGCGCATCATGCAGCGCGTTGAACGTATGGAAGAACTCCTCCTGCGTGCGCTCCTTCTCGCCGAGGAAGTGCACGTCGTCGATCAGCAGCAGATCGATGTCGCGATAGCGGCGCCGGAAGTCCGCCATGCGACCCTCCTGGATCGACGCGATCAGATCGTTCGTGAAGCGCTCGCTGGAAACGTACGCGACACGCTTCGCGGCATCGCGCGCGAGCAGCACGTGCCCGATCGCGTGCATGAGGTGCGTCTTGCCCAGCCCGACACCGCCATAAACGAAGAGTGGATTGTACATGCGCGCGGGCGCTTCGGCCACCGCCCGGCACGCCGCCGCCGACAGCTGGTTGTTGGCGCCCACCACGAACCGGTCGAACGTGTAGCGCTCGTTGAGCGGTGACCCGAACACCACACCGCCGGGCGGCGGCGCGAGCGGAGCGGCCGGCGCCGACTGCGACTGATCCTGCGGCGGCTGTGACATGATCTCCGCTTCCGCGCGCGTGACACGCACACGCGCCGCCCCATCCGTCCGCGTCTGATGCTGGAACGACAGATTGATGGGCCGGCCGAATACGCGCTCCGCCACATCCGTCAGCAGATCGCCGTACTTGTCCTCGATCCACTCGGCCGCGAAGTCGCTGCCCGCTGCGACCGCAAGACGATCCTGCGACAGCGCCAGCGGCTCCGTGTGCTCGAGCCAGATGCGAAATGTGTGTTCGGGGAGCAAAGGCCTGGCTCGCTCCAGGATCCGCGACCAGGCCTCCGCTGCGGTCAACTCCATCGTCACACGCGATGCGGCAGGGTGTGTGGTGATTCGGCCTGACAGGTTAGAGCCGCGGTGTGGATAAGTCAACGCGATGAGCTGAACCACACCCGGCACGCCCGGGACGATGCTCTCCACGCGAAATCGGCATCCCGGCCCGGGCGCACACGAGGCCGCGGGTTGCGGCGTTTCTGTTCCTGCTGGCGGGACCGGGACGCTATTCGCTCGACCATCTGATCGGCCGTCGCCGCTGAGGTGACTGCGTGGGGCGCCCTGCCGTCGCCGGCCCGCCGGTCGGCCAGGGGTCAGGCGACCCCACCCTCCGGCATGCGCCGGTCTTTCCGGCAGGCTACGCTCCCCCGGCCGGTTACGCCCCCGGGAGCAGTCGTGGCACCCGATCGACCCGGCCAGTTGACCGCGGCCACCGACCTCGTTTATACTTCAAGTCTTTGCTGACCAGGATTTCACACGTCGGAGTCGTAACATGGGAATGCCTACGTACCGCCCGCACAACCGGAAGCGGAAGAACAAGCATGGCTTTCGCGCGCGGATGGCGACGAAGGCCGGCCGCAAGATTCTGAACCGTCGCCGGAGGCACGGCCGGAAGCGTCTGGTCGTCTCGATCGGCAAGAAGCAATAGAGCGGTGACGTGTGGCGGCCCCGTCCCAGCCGGGCGCAGAGGGACGACGGCTGCCGCGTGAGCGGCGGATCGCGCACGGCGCGGAAATCCGAGAGATACTGAGACGGGGGAAGAGGAGCGGGACGGCCCATCTGGACGTCTTCGACTCCCCTTCCCCCGTCCCGCATCCCCGTGTGGGTGTTATCGTGCCGAGGCACAGGCATTCGATCGTGAAGCGCAACCTGGTGAAGCGCAGGCTGCGCGAGGTACTGCGGCTGGAGGTGCTGCCGCGGCTCGCGGCGGCCAACATCGCCGCGGACGTGCTGGTCCGGGCGAAACGCGACGCATACGGTACTGCGTACGGAGAGCTGCGGGACGAACTCGTGAGGTGGACGGAGAGGCGATGCTCGCGCGCGCGCTCCTCCTGATGATTCGCGGCTATCAGAGGGGCATATCTCCATTCCTGCCTCCTGCGTGCCGCTATACGCCGACCTGTTCGGAATACGCCGCGGAAGCGATACGGCGCCATGGTTCTGCGCGCGGCAGCCTGCTCGCCGCCCGCAGGCTCCTGCGCTGTCACCCGTGGGGCGGCAGCGGCTATGATCCCGTGCCGTGACAATCACCATTTCTGTTCAGCGAACGAAACCATAGATGGATAGTCGACGCTTCCTGCTGGCGGTGATCCTCATGATCGCCGTCATGATCGTGACGAACCTGCTGCTGCCGCCGCCGCCGCCGATGGCGGATGACGTCACCACCGACTCGATTGCGGGGCCGGTCCAGACGGCGCCCGACTCCACGGCCGTGCCCGCAGTCGCCCCCGGCGACACGCCGGCCGCTCCCCCCGCCATCGCCGGGCCGCAGTCCGGAAGCGCCACGGCGGACAGCGCCGCGCGGGTCAGCGCGGGCGCACCGGTGGCCGACGACACCGTGGTCGTGCGGTCGCCGCTCTACGTGTATCAGGTCTCAACCCGCAGCGCCGCCCTCGTCGACGCGCACCTGCTGAGCTTCAATGTGCTCCAGGACGGCCGCGAGGATGAGCCGGTCAGCCTCGCGCCGCCCGAGCTCCCCGGCCTGTTCTCCTATCGCATGCGGATCGGCACCCGGGAAATCGCCTTCAACAGCCTCGGCTTCACGACCGCGTCGGACAGCAGCGGGCTCCAGCTCGCGGAGGGCGCCGGTGCCGCCGGTCTCGCGCTGTCGCACCGCGGCGCCGACGGCCTCGGCATCGATGTGGCCTACACGTTCGATCCCGACAGTTACACGATCGACGTGCGCATGGTCGTGAGCGGGACGGATGGGCAGACGCCGAACCTCTTCATCACCCTGCCGCGATCCCTCGCCATGAACGAGGAGAACATCGCGGAGGACGAACGTGCGCTGGCGTACGTCGTCAACAACGAACGCGAAGGCATCATCAGCGCCCGGCTCGCTTCGATCGATGCCGAGCGCATCGAGAACGGCCCGCTCCACTGGGCAGCCGTGAAGAACAAGTACTTCGTCGCGGCCGCGCTGCAGCATCCCGAGATGCAGACTGGGTTCGGCGGCCTCATCGCTACACCATTGCCGCAGGAGAACGCCGCCACCATGGAGGCGACGCTCCTGCCGGGCCCCGACGGGACGTTTGCCTTCCGCCTCTACGTGGGGCCCCAGGAGCCGCAGCGTCTCGCCGAGCTCGGCAATTACTTCCAGGACGTGAACCCGTTCGGCTGGCGCGCCTTCCGGCCGATCCTGCGGCCGCTCGGCCATGCCATCCAGTGGGCCCTCTACGGCATGCACGACCTGCTCGGCCTGGGTTATGGCTGGGTGCTGATCCTGTTCGGAGTCCTCATCCGCGTCGCCCTCTGGCCGCTCAACGCCAAGGCCATGCGCTCGCAGATGAAGAACATGGAGATCCAGCCGAAGCTCAAGGAGATCCAGGCCAAGTACAAGGACAAGCCGGAGCAGCTGCAGAAGGAGATGCTCAGGCTCTACAAGGAAGAGGGCTTCAACCCCATGGGCGGCTGTCTGCCCATGCTCGTGCCGCTTCCCATCCTGATCACTCTGTTCTTCGTCTTCCAGAGCACCATCGCGTTCCGCGGCGTCGAGTTCCTGTGGCTGCCGGACCTCTCGCGCGCCGACCCGTTCTACATCCTGCCCGTGCTCCTCGGTGTCAGCATGTTCCTCATGCAGTGGCTCAGCTCGCGCACGATGACGGAGCAGAATCCGCAGATGAAGTTCATGATGTACGCGATGCCGATCTTCATGACCGTCATCTTCCTGAACTTCGCCTCGGGCCTGAACCTCTACTACGCGGCAATGAACTTCGCGTCCATCCCGCAGCAGATTCAGATCTCGCGCGAGCGCAAGCGGTACCAGGCGGCGAAGAAGACCTGACGGGCGTCCCGCCCCGGCCATCCCCCGGGTGGCCGGTCAGCCCGGCGGATCGACGCGGGTTCCGGGCGGGCGGGCGGCGGAGAGCGCGCGCGGCCTGCCGCGGTCCGGCATTCGCCGGCCGGTCAGTGCCTGATCGCAAACGGCGTCGGGAGGAGGTCGGTGGTGGGCGGCAGCGTTTCCAGCCGCTCCACCCGCGCGGCGGGCGGACCATTCTGGACCGTATGGATGAGCCGTGAAACGGCCGCGGCGGGGCCCGCCGCTTCCAGCAGCACGGCGCCATCGGCGCGGTTCAGCACGTAGCCGGTGAGGTCGAGGCTGCGGGCGGCCTGACGCACGAACCAGCGGAACCCCACCCCCTGTACGGCCCCGTATACGGCGACCCGGACCCGGTCTTCGGTGTTTGTACGGTCATGTTTCACGTGAAACATCCCTCGGTGAAGGAGCCGGCCGAGGCGCCCGGTGTTCCACGTGAAACATCGCTATTCCTCTTCTCTACGGAACCGGGCCCTGACCATGGCGGGGTCGCCTATGCCGTCGCCATCGAAATCGAACTGCTCGGCGACGCCGCGGAACGTGAGTCCCAGGTACTCGCCCTGGAGCGTGTAGTCGGCCGTGTCCTGGGTTCCCGCCTCGTCCCTCAGGATCAGCAGTGAGCCCTCTGCCTCGACGCGGCCCCGGATCGTGCTCGCCCCGCCCAGGCCGGTCAGGCCGAAGCGTCCACTCGTCGTGAGCGTCATCAGGAACGTCTGCTGCAGGCCGCTCACGAAATTCACGCTGTCGGCAGGGTTGGAGATCCGCATCAGCGTGAAGCCGCATTCGGGCAGGCACTCCGGCGCCGCCAGCCAGACGCCCGCCAGCTCCTCGGGGACCAGGTCCGACGGCCCGGCGCTGTCGCCGCAGCCCGCCAGCGCCAGACCTGCCATCAATACTGAAAAAAGGTGCCGCATCAGTGAAACTCCTCTCGGGTACGGGTGCGCTGCCAATCTCCACCGGACCACCAGTGAAGGTCAAGCACGCCGTGCCGAAGCGCCGGATATCGCGTGTTCACGCCAATTCCGGCCGCGCGGATACTGCGGCCCCGGCGCAACGTTGCGCGCGGCCCTCAATGTGCTTCCTCCGTCACTGTGCGCGGGTTATATTGCCGCCCCCACAGGATTGGTATTTCCGCCGTGGAGGCGAATGTCCCGCGTCATTGCCATAGCGAACCAGAAGGGCGGCGTCGGCAAGACGACGACCGCGATCAATCTCGGTGCCGGCCTGGCCGTCGCCGAGCGCAGGACGCTCATCGTCGACATGGATCCGCAGGGGAACGCGACCAGCGGCATGGGCCTGGACCGGGCGCAGCTGCACGGGTCCGTCTACGATGTGCTGGTGGAGGAGTCGCCGCTGCGCGAGGTGCGCCTGGAGCGGGTTCACTTCCCCTACCTCGACATCGTGCCGTCGAGCCAGGACCTGGTCGGGGCGGAAGTGGAGCTGGTCGACCGGCCGCAGCGTGAGCTGGTGCTCCGGCGGGCGCTGGAAACGGTCCGCGACGAGTACGACTACGTGCTGCTCGACTGTCCGCCGTCGCTGGGACTGCTCACGCTGAACACGCTGGCGGCCGCGGATACGGTGCTGATCCCGATCCAGTGCGAGTTCTACGCGCTCGAGGGGCTGTCGCAGCTGCTGAACACGGTGCGTCTGGTCCAGCAGAACCTGAATCCGAGGCTGCAGATCGAAGGTGTGCTGCTGACCATGTACGACCAGCGGCTGAACCTGTCGCGACAGGTGGCCGATGAGGCGAAGGAGTATTTCGGGAGCCGCGTCTTCAAGAGCGTGATCCCGCGCAATGTGCGGCTGGCGGAGGCCCCGAGCTTCGGCAAGCCCATCGTGCTGTACGACATTCTGTCCGCGGGTGCGCAGAGCTACCTGACGCTCGCGAACGAGATCATCGGACATGACGGCATGCCCGCGGGCACGCTGACCGCGCTGCCGGAGGGATCGTGAAGCGCGACCGCCTCGGCAAGGGGCTCGGTGCGCTGCTCGGTGAGTACCTGGGCGAGGAGGGCGTAGCGCCGTCGGGGGTATCGGCGCGCATGCTTCCGGTGTCGGAGATTGCCCCGAACCCGTATCAGCCGCGTCGGGAATTCTCCGAGGAAGACCTGGCTGACCTGACGGCATCGTTGCGGGAGAACGGGTTGCTGCAGCCGGTCGTGGTGCGGCCCGCGCCGGGCGGCGGCGCGGCGAAGTGGGAGCTCGTCGCGGGCGAGCGCCGCTGGCGCGCCAGCATGCGACTCGGCTGGAAGGAAATTCCGGCGGTCGTCCGGGAAGTGGACGACCGCACGCTGCTGGTGCTGGCGCTCGTCGAGAACCTGCAGCGCGCGCAGCTCTCGGCGCTCGAGGAGGCCGAAGGCTATCAGCGCCTCGCGGAGGAGTTCTCGCTCACGCAGCAGCAGGTGGCGGACGTCGTCGGGAAGGACCGCTCGACGGTTGCGAACGCGCTGCGCCTGCTCCACCTGCCGGCGTCGGTACGGCAGCTCATGCGGGAGGGAAAGCTGAGCGCCGGTCATGCGCGGGCTCTCCTGGGGCTGGACAGCGATCGCCGCATTGCCGATGTCGCGCGGCAGGCGGCCGACGAGGAGTGGAGCGTTCGCGATGTGGAGTCGCACGTGAAGCGGGCGAAACAGCCCGCGCGGGCGGCCCAGCCGCGGGAGAAGTCGCGCGAGGCCAGCGAAAGGATGCTGGAGGAGGAGCTCCAGCGCATACTGGGGACGGAGGTGCGGATCCGGCGCTCGCGCGGCCATCGCGGGCGGATCGAGATACCGTTTTTCAGCGCCGAGGACTTCGAGCGCATTTTCGAACTTATCGCGGGGCAGTCGGCAACCGATGTCGTCTCCTGAAATTCACGGCTCCGACGCCGCGGACGAGCGCAATCTCACGATCATCGTCGTCCCGCACGGCGAGCTGGATACGCGCAGCTTCGTCATCTCCTATGCGAAGCTCAAGATGCTCATCATCGCGGGCGTCGCGATGCTCCTGGCCTTCGGCGTGGCCCTGGCCATCTTCTTCCCGCTGCTCTCGCAGGGACTGCGGGCCAGTGCCATGGAGGAGCAGGTCCGGCTGCTCGAGAAGGAACGGGCGGAGGTGGTCCGCCTGGCGCAGGAGCTCGCCAAGGTCGAGGCCCAGTACGAGCGAGTGCGGCAGATGCTCGGCGCCGACATCGTGGACGGCGATTCCGTGCCCATTCTGCCGCCGCTCCACCAGGACACGACCACGGTCAGCCTCATGGATGGAGGCGCCGGCGAGACGGCCAACCCGATCGACCTCTGGCCGTTGCAGGAACGCGGGTTCATCACCCGCTCCGTCAACGACGCGCGAGCGACTCACACGGGCCTCGACATCGCCGTCCGTGCGAACTCGTATATCCGCGCCGCCGGAGGCGGTACGGTGCGCGTCGCAGGCGTGGATGAGGTGTACGGTCAGTATGTCGTGATCGACCACGGTGCACAGCTCGAGTCGGTCTACGGCCACGCATCCAGACTGTTCGTGACGGCGGGCGATCGCGTCCGCCGTGCAGAAGTGATCGGCCTCACGGGATCCACCGGCCGGTCGACGGCGCCCCACCTGCACTTCGAGATCCGGAGAGCGGGCAAGGCAGTCGATCCACTGGCGTTTGTCCGGCAGCCCTGAAATCGCATGGCAATCTTCGGCGGCAGACGCACAACCCCTAACGGCGACGGCGAGATGGCGAAGGAAAAGGAAACAAATTCACAGCCCCGCGGCGATAACGTGATCTCCATTATAGGGCCCGGCATGAGGGTCATCGGAGACTGTGAGACCGAGGGCACTCTGCGGATCGAGGGCACCGTCGAGGGCACGGTGCGCGCCGGCAAGGCCGTCGTCATCGGCAAGGACGGTGAGGTGAGGGGCGACGTGCTGACGCAGGACGCCATCATCGGCGGTCGCGTCACCGGTGCCGTCGTCGCCGAGAGCCGGCTCGAGCTCCAGGCCACCTGTGCTGTCGATGGCGAGATCAAGGCCCGGCGCATCAAGCTGGACGAGGGCGGCCGCATCAACGGCACCATCGTGACGGGTGAGTTCCGCGAGGGGAGCAGCATCGCTCCCGCCGTCCCGGCCGCGTCCGCCTGAGCCGCGCCCGCTCGAGTTGTCAAGGGGGTCGCGGTGTATCCGCGGCCCCTTTTTCAGCAAATTACGTACAATTGTCCACAATTCGATGCAATGCCGTAAGTCGTTGTATAATGGGCACATACAGCAACTGCCCGATTTGTGAACAGAAGCATGTGGACAAGTAGGGGGCACTTCTCCACATTCGGTCTATCTTCGGGACAGGGGTGTCGAAATGGCAGAGCTGACGACAGTGGTGGAGTACCTGGATACCTATCTGGACGTGGCGGCGGTGCCCGACTACGACGGTGCGCACAACGGTCTGCAGGTGGAGAATGACGGGGTGGTGAGCCGGATCGCGGCGGCGGTCGATGCGTCGGAGCGGACGGTGGATGCGGCCGTGGACCGGGGGTGCGACCTGCTGCTCGTCCACCATGGTCTGTTCTGGGATGGTGCGGCGAGGGTGACGGGACGGAGGTATCGGAAGCTGCGGCCGCTGCTGAGCGCGGACGTGGCGGTCTACTCGTCGCATCTGCCGCTGGACGTCCACGCGGAAGTGGGCAACAACGCGGTGCTGGCGCGGGAGCTGGGGATCGAGCTGGAGGGTCGGTTCGGCGCATACCGGGGCGCGGACATCGGGTGGTGGGGCAGGCTGGACGTGAAGCGGGAAGTTCTGGCGGCACGCCTGGACGAGAAGCTGGGCGGACGCGTGCGGATGCTGGCATTCGGTCCGGAGGTGGTGCGGACGGTCGGTGTGATCACGGGCGGTGGCGGCAGTCTGATCGAAACGGCAGCCGCGGCGGGGCTGGATGCATACGTCACGGGAGAGGGAGCGCACCACACGTATTTCGATGCGGAGGAGTGCGGGCTGAACGTCTTCTACGGCGGCCACTACGCGACGGAGACCTGGGGCGTGCGGGCGCTGGCGCAGCATGTAGCGGAGCGGTTCGATATGACGTGGGAGTTCATCGATCATCCCACGGGGTTGTAATCAGCGGGGCGCGGCGGCGTGTGTGGAACAATGGTCCGTGCACGTCACTAGTAGATGAACCTGCAGCATGCCGCTCACCATGGACGCGCCCGCGTCCGCACGAGGAGAGGATGCCCATGCACCCCGCCGAAGCAACGATCACCCACAGGACAGCGAACGACGAGCTGAAAGAGCGTTCGCGGACATGGCTGCCGCGGTCCATCGTGATCGCGGTGCTGTTTCACGTGGCGGTGTTCACACTCTCGCCGGACATGACGATCGCGGACGAGCCGACCACTCGCGGAGATATGGACGTGATCATACCGGCGGAGCTGATTCTGCCGGATCCGCCGGCTCCGATCGAGAGACCGGCCGAGCCGATCGTGGGGAGCCTGGAGATCGATGCGGACGTGACGATCAGTCCGACTACACCGGATGCATGGAAGCCGGATCTGCGGGCGCCGGAGCGTGTGCGCGATGACGATCAGAGCGCATTCCAGAGGTTCAGCGTGTCGATGGTCGCTCCGCGTCTGCTGAACACGGCGGAGATCGAGCGGGAGCTGACGCGCAACTACCCCTCGGTGCTGCGCGATGCCGGCATCGGCGGTGTGGTCGATGTGAATCTGTGGCTGGACGAGAATGGTGTCGTGACGAAGTCGGAAGTTGCCCGAAGCAGTGGCTACCGGATGTTCGACGAGGCGGCGCTGAAGGTGGTGGCAGCGATGCGGCTTGCTCCCGCGCTGAACGGTGGTGCGCCGGTGCGTGTCATCGTCACGCTGCCGGTTCATTTCCGCGTGCACTGACGACGCGGCGGGCGCACGTCGTCAGCGGGAGATGGCGCCTCCGGGGTACCAGCGCGGCGCCGTCTCCGCGTTGGCGATGTCGAGACCGACGAGGAACGCGTGCCGCCCCTGCTGTACGGCGCCGGCGAGGTCGAATGCGGAGTCGTACTCGTCGCCTGGCTGGTGGTAACGCTCCGCCTCGTAACGGGCGAGCGTGTTCATGCCCCAGTCGGGCGGCCGGTCTCGATACGCGATGCCGTGATCGAGATAGAGTGCAGGCACACCGGCTCGCGCGAACGGGAAGTGATCCGACCGGAAGAAGAAGCCCTTGTCGGGTGCGCGTTCAGCCTCGACGCGCAGTCCCATGAATGCGGCCTGCTGCTCGAACACGGCACCGAGCGTCGAGCGCTCGAGACCGACGGCGCTCACGTCATCGGTCTCACCCCACAGATTCGCGCCGTCGATGTTCAGTGCGGCAACTGTGCGTCGCAGCGGAATCAGCGGCTGACGCACATACCACGCTGCGCCGAGCATACCGGCCTCTTCCGCAGTGCTGAACAGGAACAGGACGCTGCGTTCCGGACGCGGACGCTGTCGCGCGAACGCCTCCGCGACTTCGAGCAGGAGTGCTACACCACTCGCGTTGTCGTACGCACCGTTGTAGATCGAGTCGCCGTCCACCGGCGGGCCGATGCCCAGATGATCGTAGTGCGCGGTGAAGATGACGGCTTCACCGCGACGCGTCGGGTGACGGCCCTGCACGATGCCGACGACGTTGCTCGACTCGAAGCGACGCGCGCGTCCTCCTGCACGCAGCTGCACGGTGATGCCGGTGCTGATCGGCTGGAAGTCGCGACGTGCGGCGCGCACGTACAGCTCGTCGAGATCGAGACCCACGGCACCGAGCATGCGGCGTGCGGCACCGAACGTGACCCACGCCTGTATCTGAAGTACAGAGGCTGCTGCAGCCGAGTCCTGCGGGAGCGCGAGCTGTTCGCCCAACCATGAGCTCTGCACTACCGGCCAGGCATAGCCTGCGCCATCCGTCGTGTGCACGATGATGATGGCTGCCGCTCCCCTGCTGCGCGCCTGTTCGATCTTGTACGTGTAGCGCCCGTAGTACGTCATGGCGCCGCCGTCGAAGATGAGCGGCTCGCCCGGCGGCGCGGGCGGATCCCCGCTGAGAACGAGCACGATGCGGCCGCGCACATCGACGTCCTTGTAATCATCCCAGTCGTACTCGGGCGCATGCACGCCGTAGCCGGCGAACACGACGTTCGCGCTGGCGCGCGCACTGTCGGCCCCACTGTCCAGCCACACGACCGCATCATCGGGGAACGCGAGGGCGCCGGTGCTGTCACCTGCGGCGTACTGCACCGAAACGCGTCGCGCATCGGCCGTCCATCCGAGGAGCGGTACCGTCTGGTAGTAGCCGCCGGCAGCGGGCTCGATGCCGGCACGGACGAGCTGGCTGACGATGTAGCGTGCGGCGATGCGGGCGCCGCGCCGGCCGGGCGCGCGACCCTCGAGCGCATCGTCGGCGAGGAACGACAGGTGGGCCCGGATCTGGTCGGCCTGGATGGAGCCGGCGGCCGTGGGAGTGGACGCGGCCGTATCCTGCGCGGCGGCGCGCGAAGTGCCGGTGGCGAGCAGGAAAAGACCTGCCGTGAAAATAATCCGGCGCATGTGGGCGGCGCCGGGGAAGCACCCGCAGCCGACGCGGCGGGCGCTCATCGCGTCAGCCGCCGGTCACGCGTTGGGCAGTCGCCCGGAACTCCGGGAGGCTGCGTGCGTGGTCCTGATACTCCTGGAGTCCCTTCGCGACCTCTGCGTCGTAAGCGGCGAGCAGGCGCGAGTAATAGTCGCGCGCGGCGGCCGTGTCCCCTGCGAGCACAGCGGATTCACCCGCCACGGCCAGGCCCAGGAGGTGGTTCGGGTTGCCGGCCAGGATCTGTTCCGCGGTCGCACGGGCGGATTCCGGGTCGCCGGCCACCGTGTGCACGACCGCCAGATGGTAGAGGCCGTCATTGTCGAGCGGTGCGGCCATGCGGTACGCGTCAATGGCCATCGGCGTGAAACCGCGAGCTCCCGCGCTATCCCCACCTTCGACCGCGGTCATGATGCGGTTGAAGAGGCGGTCCGCCTGCTCGCGGGGCGTGCCCGTCAGCGGCGGCGGAGTGCCGGGCGCCACGCTGGCGCCGCCCACCGGCATCTGCGTCGCGGGGCCGCCATCGTCGGTCAGCATGGGCACCACGAGGATGATGATCAGCAGGAGCAGCACGCCGCCGGCGAGATACCAGGGAAGGTTGGGGTTGCCGGCGGGGGTCGGCGCGAGCCGGCGGCTCGTGCCGCCCGCGGCCGCGCCGCAGCGGGTACAGAAGCGTGCACCGGCAGGGAGATTGGCGCCGCACTCGGCGCAGTGGCCCGTCTGGAGCGATGCGCCACAGGAGGGGCAGAATTTGCCGTTGGACTCGGTACCACAATTCGCGCATTTCATGGTGTTGAGAATAGGCGGCGGGGACGCATCCGAAAAGAGGTGTTTTCCGCGGCCGGCAGTTGCGGTCCCGCACGCGGTTGTATGAGATGACCTTCACCGAAGTCGCCCGACCGCGTATGTTGCCGCCATGAGCAAGGACAGCACGGATACGGACAGGGACACGACACCATCGCCGCCGCCGCCGCAGCCGCCGGTGCCGGTGACCGACTTCCAGAAGGCTCCCGGGGAGGAGACCGAGGACGAGAAGCTGCTGGCGCGTGACCACGGTCCCGCCCCGGCAGAGCAGACCACGGACTCCTGGCGCGTGTTCCGTATCATGGGCGAGTTCGTCGAGGGATTCGATACCCTCGCCCGCGTCGGTCCTGCGGTGAGCGTGTTCGGCAGCGCACGCGTAGGTCCCGGTGACCCGCAGTATCTGGCCGCGGAAGAAACCGGGCGGCTGCTCGCGAAGGCGGGCTTCTCCGTCATCACGGGTGGCGGTCCCGGCATCATGGAGGCGGCGAACAAGGGCGCGGTGGAGGCGGGCGGGCTGTCCATCGGGTGCAATATCGAGCTTCCGTTCGAGCAGGGCATGAACGCGTTCGTGCGCACGGCTGTCAACTTCCGGTACTTCTTCGTGCGCAAGACGATGTTCGTGAAGTACGCGGAGGGCTTCATCATCTTCCCGGGCGGCTTCGGCACGATGGATGAGCTCTTCGAGTCGCTGACACTGATTCAGACCGGCAAGGTGCGCAACTTCCCCGTCGTTCTGTTCGGCAGCGACTACTGGAGCGGTCTGCTCGAGTGGATCCGGACGACGATGCTCGAGGAGGGAAAGATCAACGCCGCAGACCTCGAGCTGCTCGTCGTGACGGACTCGCCGGACGTGGCGGTGCGCACCGTGATCGACTGCTACGAGAAGACGTGCGCCGAGGCGCGGAGGCAGTCCGAGGCGGCGGAGATACGGGGTGGCGGGATGCGTCGCGATCGCAGAGCGGACGTGCGGCGCGCACGCGGGTGAATTGAGAGCCGTCGAGCCTCGCCGGCCGCGGCAGTTCCTGATCCAAACGGAGACCTGAGTCAAAATGGCGAAGAGCCGATACCTGAGCGGACCGCGCATCGAGCCGAAGGCGATCGCGGGAGACGTGAGCGCTGCCGATCTCATCGACACCGCTTTCCTGGCCTACAATGGTGGCAGACTCCGGGAGGGCTGCCGGCTCTTCACGGAGCGGATGCTCGAGGACGATGTCACCGTGGGGATCACGCTCACCGGAGCCCTGACGCCTGCGGGACTCGGCATGAGCGCGCTCGTTCCACTCATCGAGGCGGGCTTCGTCGACTGGATCATATCGACCGGCGCGAACCTGTATCACGACACCCACTTCGGCCTCGGCCTCGAGATGCGGCAGGGGAATCCCCACGTGTCCGACGTCTCGCTGCGCGAGGAGGAGGTCGTGCGCATCTACGACATCTTCTTCGATTACTCCGTGCTCCTCGACACCGACGCGTTCTTCCGCCGCATCATCCGCGCCGACGAGTTCCAGCGCAGCATGTCCACCGCCGAGTTCCACTGGCTCGCCGGCAAGTACGTCGCGGAACGGCAGAAGGCCCTCGGCCAGACGGGCAAGTCTCTGCTCTCCACGTGTTACGAGTACGATGTCCCGGTATACACGTCGTCGCCGGGCGACTCATCGATCGGCATGAACGTGGCCGCGGGAGCACTGCAGGGACTGAAGCTGCAGTACGATGTGAATGCGGATGTGAACGAGACCGCCTCGATCGTGCTCGACGGGAAGCGTCGCGGCGGAAAGAGCGCGATCGTCATCTTCGGCGGCGGCTCACCGAAGAACTTCGCGCTCCAGACCGAGCCGCAGATCCAGGAGGTGCTCGGCATCGAGGAAAAGGGTCACGACTATTTCCTGCAGTTCACGGACGCGCGCCCGGACACGGGCGGCCTTTCCGGCGCTACCCCGGCGGAGGCCGTGAGCTGGGGCAAGGTCGATCCCGACCGTCTGCCGGACGCGGTCGTCTGCTATACCGACTCGACGATCTCACTGCCGCTGCTCACGGCGTATGCACTGAGCCGGCACGGGCCGCGCGAGCCCAAACGTTTGTTCCGGCGTCGCGAAGAGATGATGCAGCGGCTGAAGGACGAGTACGCCGCGTCATCGCGCAACGAGGCCGCGCAGGAGCGGGCGCGGCACGAGAGCCTGGACTCGACGACGCTCGAGCGCGTGAGGTAGGCGTCACGGGGCACTCTGGCGCCGTCGCCGGCCCGGTTGTATACATTCTGGACCCCCATACGTTGTTATACAGGGACACGATTCTCCGGGCCGGACCGCACGGCCGCCCGGAGCCTGCAATAAAAATAAGCACCCGAGCTTCTGACCGTGGTTCCGACGCCTGCTCCAGGCGAGTTGTTTCTTTCATACGGAGGAGTCCATGAAGCGAAATGTCCCCGTCAGCAGAGCGGTTTACCTGGCGCTTCTGCTGGCATTCGGCACCGGCGCAAGTCCGGTGTGGGCCCAGGCGACCGGGAGCATCACGGGAACGGTACGATCCGGCGCCACGCAGGAGCCCGTTGTCTCTGCCGAGGTGCGGGTGGTCGGAACGTCGATGGTGGGACTGACGAACGAAGAGGGCCGGTATCTGATCACCGGTGTGCCTGCGGGCGAGCACACTGTTCGGGTCAACGTACTCGGATTCTCGCGTCGGGAGATCACGGTCGAGGTCGCGGCCGGTCAGCCGTCGGTCGCGAATTTCGATCTGCAGACGTCAGCGATCGCGCTGAGTGAGATCGTCGTGACGGGAACGCCGGGAGCGCAGCAGAAGCGCGAGCTGGGCAACTCGATCGGCAAGATCACGGTCGGCGAGAAGCTGGAGGCAGCGCCGATCACGAGCGCGACGGAGCTGCTGACGGCGCGCACGCCCGGTCTGACGCTGATGTCGAACAGCGGGCAGACGGGGGCATCCTCGAACATCCGCATTCGCGGCGCGGGCTCGCTGAGCGGCGGGTACGAGCCGGTGTTCTACGTGGACGGGATCCGGATCGAGAGCGGCAACATGGAAGCCGGCAGCACCTATCAGGGCGGCACGGCGCTCGACTTCCTGAATCCTGAAGACATCGAGAGCATCGAGGTCATCAAGGGCCCCGCCGCATCCACGCTGTATGGTGCGGATGCCGCGAACGGCGTGATCCAGATCATCACGAAGAAGGGCCGTCGCGGGGCCGGTGGCGCGCAGTGGACGGCCAGCATGGACTATGGCGAGAACGAGTGGCTCGAGAGCACGTCCGACGGCAACTACATCACGTACCGGCGCTGCACGGAGTCCATGCAGACGTCGAACAGCTTCCCGGGCTGCCAGGTAGTCGCGGGGAACCGTCCCGCCGAGGACCTGCAGTGGTGGGGCAAGGACAGCAACGGCAACGCCGTCCTCATGAGCGGAATTCCGGAGGAGGACGTCATCCGGATCCCCGGCTCGGCGCAGTTCATCATCAAGGACAACCCGCTGTTCCGGCACCCGTCCACACTGCGCGTCGGTACGGCGACGGACCTGAATCTCTCGGTGCGGGGCGGCACGGGCGCGATGGGCTACTTCCTCTCGTTCAACAAGAACGATGAGGATGGCGTGTATTTCAACAATTTCTCGAAGCGGATCGGCGGGCGCGGCAATTTCGAGCTGGAGGTCGCGCCGACGCTGAACATGTCCACGCAGTTCAGCTACACGCGCACGCACCTGCAGCAGCCGCTGAGCAACAACGCATCGAACGGCATCATCCGTAACGCCATGCGCGGGCGTGCGCGGGCGCAGTCGGCGCCGTGGGAGCCCGGCTTCCTGGGATTCAGCCCGGGCGTGTCGAACGAGTTCGACAATCAGAACCGCATCGAGCGCATGACGATCGGTCTCACAGGCAACTGGAATCCGGTCGACTGGTTCCGCAACCGGCTGACGCTCGGCCTCGATCGGCAGAGCTACCTCGAGACGGACTTCACGAGGCAGGACACGACGGGCCGCGCTCCGTGGGGCGCGATCTCCGCGACCGGTGTCATCGACCACGAGATCGGCGGCGTGCACCGGTGGACGGTGGACTACGCCGGAACCGTGGACGCACGCGTGACCGATGAGCTCACGTCCGCCTCGTCGGTCGGGATGCAGCTCAACGCGCGCAAGCGTCGCGACTTCTTCGCGAGCGGCCAGGGCCTGGTGGCCAACAACCTGAACCTGGTGGGCGCGGCGGCTTCGCGGAACGCGAGCGAGTCCGTCTCCGAGCAGACGTCGCTCGGGTTCTTCTTCGAGGAGCGGCTCGGCTGGCGCGACCGGGTGTATGCCACCGGCGCGGTTCGCGTCGATGACAACTCTGCGTTCGGCTCCGACTTCTCGCTGGTCGTCTATCCGAAGGCGTCGCTGTCGTGGGTCATCTCCGACGAGGACTTCTTCAACCTGCCGTATGCGGAGGAGCTCAAGCTGCGGTTCGCGTGGGGCAGGGCCGGCAATGCGCCCAGCCCGTTCTCGGCCGACCGCACGTTCACGAGTGGCCAGGGCGTTGCGAGCGACGCGCTCGTCAACACGCTGACGATCTCGGCGTACGGAAACCCGAACCTCAAGGCGGAGACGGGTCAGGAGTGGGAGACCGGCTTCGACGCGTCGCTGCTGGGCGGCCGCGCGGGTATCGAGCTGACGTACTACAGCCAGAAGACGGTGGACGCGCTGATCAGCGTGCCGGATCCGGGCTCGACCGGCTTCACCGGTAACCACCTCGTGAACATCGGTGAGATCTCCAACAGCGGCTTCGAGCTGCTGCTGACGGGAACGCCGATCGCGCGCAGGAACTTCGGCTGGGATGCGACGCTCGCATTCTCGACCAACGACAACAAGCTCGTGTCCTTCAACGGCGCGCGCGAGGAGCAGATCTTCGGGTCGTTCGCCGATGTACAGAGGCACCGTGAAGGCTATCCGCTGGGCGGCTTCTGGGCCGTGGATGTCGAGCGGGATGCGAGCGGACAGCCGGTCGTGCGCGACAACGCCGGCAACATCATCACCAACCCGGTGCTGGACGCATCAGGCCAGAACGTCACGGTGCTGAACAGCTGCCGCTGGGCGCCGAGCGATCCCACGTGGGATCAGGAAGCCGAATGCGACGACATCTACATGGGACCGTCGCGGCCGACACGCGAGGCGGCGTTCACCAGCACGTTCAGTCTGTTCAACGACTTCCGGATCTACACGCAGTTCGATTACCGCGGCGGGCATTACCAGTGGTGTGCTGCCTGTTCGCTGGGTACGCGCAGCGACCTGAACACCTGGGAAGTGAACTCGGGCGGCACGCCGCTCAACCCGGACGTGACGGTGGCGGACGTGCTGGCGCTGCGGTCGCTCCAGACGAAGAGCCACATCTCGAAGGCCGACTACCTCAAGTTCCGTGAGCTCTCCCTCACCTACGCGGTGCCGGAGCGGTTCACGAGCGTACTGCCGGGGAGCCGGTTCTCCGTGACACTGGCGGGTCGCAACCTCGGACTCTGGACCAAGTACAAGGGCAAGGGTGATCCCGAGGTCCAGTTCGACCCCAATTCGACGTTCACAATGCTCGATTACGCCTCGACGCCGCAGACCCGTCGTCTGTCCGCGTCCGTGCGAGTCACCTTCTAATGGGGCGCATAATGAACCGTACACACGCACGTTGGGCAGGCCTGTGCGCCGCCGCTGCCGTGCTGTTCGCAGCGGGGTGCAGCGTCACGGACGACCTGCTCAGCGTAAACAACCCCGACGAGATTCCGCTCGACCAGCTCGATGATCCGAAGCTGCTGCAGGTGCGACTGAACGGCGTCGTGGATGCGTTCAGCACCGCGTACGTCGGGTCCGTGATGCAGTACTCCAATTTCATCACCGACGAGATCGTCACGGGGCTCAACTGGGAGGACTACGCGCGCGCGAACGAGCGCATCGTCAGCTACCTGGAAGGTCCCACGACCCAGATCTTCGAGAACCTCAGCCGCAGTCTCCGGCTGGCAGACGGACTGGCAACGGACATCGAGAGATGGGCTGCGGCCGATCCGGATGAGGATTTCGATGACGAGCTGGCGGAGACGCTGATCTATGCCGGCTACAGCGCGCTGGTGCTGGGGGAGAACACGTGTCAGGCCGTGATCTCGCCAGACCCCGACGCGCCGAGTGAGACCGTGCTTTCCCAGCTCGAGACATACGCGGCCGCGCTGCCATATTTCGAGAATGGCCTAGCGGTGGCGCTGCGTGCCGGCAACACCGACCTGGCCAATCTGGCGCGGACCGGTCTGGCACGGACGCACCTGAGCCGGGGAGAATGGGCGGAAGCCGCGAACTACGCAGGTCAGGTCACTGCGGGCTTCGACTGGTGGATTGACTTCGCCGACCTGCCGGGTGGACGTAATCCGCTCCAGGGTACGAGCCACGGCGGCAACTTCACGCACGGCATTCACCCGAACTTCACCGGCTTGCATCCGAGCTTCGATGGCACGGGCTTCAGCTTCAGGGATAACAACATCATCGCCCCGCAGACCGACCCGCGCATACAGCACGCGATCTCGGATGCGACCGGTCACAACGGTCTCACCCCGCTCTACAAGCTGTTCCAGGGGCTGCGATTCAGCGGCTACATCGGAGAAACCATCGCACCCCCGTCAGTCGAATGCCCGGACTGCACGGGTACGGATCCGGCAGACATGCCGTTGCTGACGGAGAACGACACGGACGTGCTGATGGCGGACTATCTCGAGGCGCAGCACCATTACTACGAGGCCCTCGTCATGCAGGGTCAGAATACGGCGGGCGTCCTGGCGTTCGTGAACGAGCGCCGTGCAGCCGGCAACCAGCCCCCGGTGGTTCTGGCAGGCCAGGCGCTGATCGATGAGCTGCGCAACCAGCGGGCACGTGACCTGTACATGGGTGGTTTCCGCGTTCCGGACCTGCGCCGCTGGACGCGGTTCGACCCCGGCAATGGTCCGTTCGCCGCCGGGAGCTATTTCCCGACGGGTCCGCATCCGAACGCGCCGGTCTGGGGCCAGTACGGCGAGTGGACCTGCTATCCGATCCCGCTGAGCGAGTACGAGGGCAATCCCAACCTGCCCAAGCCGGCGGATCCGAACTCGCCTCCGGGAATCTAGGCCCCGAGGTTGCGGTCTCCAGGGTGGGCGGCGCTCGGCCGCCCACCCTTTTCACTTGTGGTGAAAGAGGCCTGACGGACCCCCGATGGCTGCGCGTGTCCACCGGCTCCATTGCGAGCCCTGGCTGCCTGGCGCGACGGCACTGCGCGCTTACCTGCTGGCTGCGGTTCTGCTGCTGGCGGCGGCGGCGAGCGCCAGCGGACAGCAGCACATGCGTGGCCGTCTGCTCGATGTCGATTCCAACGAGCCGGTCGCGGCGGGACACCTTCAGCTTCTCGCGCTGGACAGCACCGTCGTGGCCAGCACGATGAGCGACGCGCAGGGCAATTGGCGCCTCGAGGTGCCGCGTCCGGGCCGGTACTTCGTGGCAGCGCGACATCCGGGTTATCAGTCATGGACGTCGGCGCCCGTCGATATTGCCGCGGGCGATCAGCTGAACGCGGTGTTCCACATCAAGCGGGCAGCGGTCAGGCTGGACCCACTCGAAGTCCGCGCGGAGGCTGTCCGGCAGTATCTCGAGACGAGCGGATTCTTCGAGCGGCAGCGCAGCAATTTCGGTCACTTCGTCACGCCGGAAGCCATCGAGAAGCGGCAGGCAGCACGAGTGACTGATCTTCTGACGGCGATTCCGGGCGTGCAGCGTGTCGCACTTGCCGGGGGGAGCGTGGGACCGGCGCAGATCCAGCTGCGCGGGAGCAGCCTGTCACAGGGCGGATTGTGCCGGCCGCGCATCTTCGTCGATGGCCTGATGTACAGTACGGGGGACTCGCGTCCGATCCGGCGCAACGATGCGGATGCGACGGAGCGCGCCGAGGAGGATCTGCTTCGGCGCATGGACCAGGCGATCAGCCTCGACGACCTCGGTCACCCGTCCATTATCGCGGGGATCGAGGTATACCGGAGCGCGAGTCAGGTGCCCGTGCAGTTCGGCGGCACGAGCGTCGATACGCTGTGCGGTGTGATCGTGATATGGACCCACACGGGCCGGATGCGGGCGGGCGAGCGGTCGTGAAGTCGCTACCGGCCGTGCAACGATGGTGCGCCACGCAACGAACAGTCAGGATGTTATCGGAGGCAGGATGAGCACAGTGAAAACGGGGCGCGTGCGGAGCCCCAGTTCGCGCACCGCTTCGCGCGTCGCTTGGTCTCGTGTCACATCACGGGCGTGCGGTGCCGCGATACTCGCCCTCTTCGCCGCGTGCAACAACTTCCATATCTCGACATCGGACATGGCGATCAGTCCGAACCCTGCGGTGCCGGGCGATGCGGTCGTGGCAACGTTCGTACTGAACCTGATTCCGCAGCAGAGTCATACCATGATCGTCGTCATCGACGACTCGGAGCATATGCGGCTGACGAGCAGCGACGACACGCGGGCGCCGATCACGATCCAGCTCGGGGACGCAGCAGACCTGATCGCGCAGTACGGGGCGGGCGAACATACCGCATATGTGCGGGTCATCGCGAACGAGTCCGATGAGGCGACGCGCACGCAGGCGGTGGGCTTCGAGCTGCGCGAAGACGTTCCGTGACGCGCGCAATGTGGCGATTCGCGGCTCTTGCGGTCCTGCTGACCCTCGTTGCAGCGTGCGCGGGTCGCCAGGAGCGCGACGACGCAGCCGTACCGGAGAACATCGTGATCGAGGCGTTCAACGACCACTTCTATGATGCGCGCGTCCACGCTGTCTACACCGGCGGCCAGCGCCGCTCACTGGGCACCGTTCCAGGCAACGGCGGAAGCACCCGTACCGCGCTGGCATGGGAGCCGCACGCGCTCGTGTTCGAAGTGTCGTTCATCATCAGCGGGGCGGAATACGTGTCGCTGCCGGTGGAGGTAACACCGGGCGAGCACTTCGAGCTGCGCCTGCCGCCCAACATCGATCAGTCAGGTTTCTTCCGGCGTGTGACGCGCAGGTAGATTCCGCGTCACACGTCGGTCACCGAATCGTCGCACAATGGCGCGCACAGGGAGCCCTGCCCCGGGCGGCGCCGTAACTGCAGCGGTTCCGCTCAATCCACGAGTGTCGCACGCACGGGTGCAGGCGCGACGACACGGTAGAGTGGCAGGAAGTACGGTCGTTCCGGATTCTCGAGTGCGCGTCCGCTCGGGATGGAGTGATCGAGCAGGTTCCACACGACGACGCTGTCATCGGTGTCCGGCTCCATGAGCTCACCGATCAGTCGCGCAGCGTTCTGCGTCATGCGCACCAGGTAGGTTCCCTCCGGCAGCTGCATCTGCTCCGAAACCAGCTCCACGGTCGGCGTGGCGTTCAGGTGATTCTGGTACGGAGCGTCCGCCCACTCGATCGCGGTCAACCGGTACTTCTCGGCACTGACCTGTGCCGGTGCGCGCAGGCGCTCGACCTGGATGTCGTGCCGGCGCAGGAAGTCGGCGAGGTCGTTCAGGTGCGCGTCGAATGCGTAGGCCCATGGTCGCGTACGGGTCTCCGTCGCGACATACAGCGTGCGGTTGGTGCCCGTCACCAGGCGCGACTCGTCATCCTCCATGACGTAGAACTGCTCGGGTTCGGGGTACGCGGACTGCTCGACGGTGACGACCACGCGCGGCTGCGGATCGTGCAGCGTGCGTGCGCGTGCCGCGGCGACGGTGCCCCGCACGGCGGTCGCGTTGTCGGCCACGAAATGCAGCAGGCCGAGCATGCCCTCGCGCGCGTTGTCCGCCTGCTCCTGCAGTGACCAGCGGCCGGGTATCTCGTAGAGCAGCGTGATCATGTTCTGGAGGCCGCCGTAGCTGTGCTGCTTGCGGGCCCAGGGCGGGGTCGTCTGCCAGGACCACTCGCCGGTTTCCTCGTCGCGGCGTGGGCCGGAGTACCAGTAGAGCCGCATGTCGCGCGCGGCGAGGTGTGCATGCACGGCGCTGTACATCGGACCACGCGCGAACGCGACGAGTGCGCTGTCCGCGGCAGGATGCAGTGTGGCCTGGTAGGTGAGGTTGTAGGGGTACGCGCCGCCGTTGTGAACGTCCACGTACACGTCCGGCCACCACTCGAGCAGAACATCGTCGCGGACGGCCGAGATCTCCGGTGTCTCCGCGACGATGAAATCGCGATTCATGTCATAGTTGAGCGAGTTGGTGCGGCGGCGCTGTTCGGCCCCATCCGGATTCAATGACGGAACGATCAGAACGTTGACGCGCTCGAGGAGCGGGCGGGCGGAGCCGACGGCGAGCTCGCGGATCAGCTGGAGCGTACCTTCCCGGCCCGCGCGCTCACCGCCGTGCACGTTGCCGGTGATGAACACGGTCGGTCGTCCGGAAAAGAACGCGGCGGACGGAGAGGCCGCGGGCGGCGAGCCGAGGATGACGAGCGGCATCTCGCGTCCCTCGTCCGTCGTGGCGATGTGCCGGATCAGCATGTGGTCGGAGGCGGCCGCCTGCACGTCGTACAGGAACGACATCAGCTCGTCGTGCGTCGTGTGTCGTTCGAACCCCGCGGCCTCGGCACCGGTGCGCAGTGATTCGGGGCGCTGCGCGACGGCGTCCGGTGGTGTCAGGACGAGACCGGAAACCGTCAGAAGCAGCAGTGCGCGAGCCGTGCGGGAAAGGCAGGTGGCCATTGCGTTCTCCATTTCGGTGGGTGCCGGTGGCATGGAATGACACGAGCGTGCCGCCGGCCGATCGTTAGGGTAGGCGAGTCAGGGGCGCCATGCAACGTGTGTCTGCGCGCGGCCGGCGCACCCTGCCAGTCCTGCGTCAGGATGTCTGCCGGGCCCCGGGTCCGTATGTACCAGGAGTCACGGGCACGGTGAAGTAGAAGACGGCGCCTCTCTCCGGCTCACTATCCACCCATATGCGCCCGCCGTGTGCCGTGACGATCCCCTGAGCGATGGCGAGTCCGAGGCCGACGCCGCGTCGATCGCCACGGGTGGCCTGCCAGTATCGGGAAAACACGTGAGGCAGGTCGCTTTGCGGAATTCCCGGACCCGTATCCGCCACTGCAAAACAGACTTCCTCGCCTGAGAGGGATGCAGTAACTGTGACGGCCCCTCCGCGGGGCGTGAACTTCACGGCGTTGCCGATCAGGTTGGAGAGCACCCGCTCGATCTGCGACCGGTCCATCCACGCGCTGGCTGGTTCATGCAACGTGCACTCCAGGCGCAGCCCCCTCGACTCGGCAAGCGGGGC
>DATHVW010000292.1:0-8053 GCA_035461085.1 Longimicrobiales bacterium
CAGCTGCAGACTGCCACGCCGGCGGAAGTCCGTGCGCAGATGCCCGCCCACCTGGAGCGGCTGGAGCGCATGATCGAGATCATGGAGACGAGTGCGGAGTACATGGCAGGCGCGTAGCTTGCGACGGACGGCGCCATCGATCCTCAACCCATGGAGACCCATGAAAAGACAAGCCGCAGCCGTCGGCGCTGTCCTCATCCTGCTCACCTGCACCTTTGGCCACGCGGAAGCGCAGGAGGTCTCGGACGAAACGGCGCGCGCCGACGTCCGTTCCGTTGTGGAGAGCTATGCCCGTGCGCTCGCGTCGGGCGATTCGCTGGCCGCGCTGGCGCTGCTGCACGAGGACGTGGTGATCTACGAGGGCGGTCACGCGGAGACGCGCGAGGAGTATCGCAGCGGCCACCTGCGCAGCGACATCGCGTTTGCTTCCGCCGTGAAGCGCACGGTGACAGCGGACGACGTTCTGCTGTTGGGTGGTGCCGCCCTGTACACGAGCGAGTACACGGCCGCAGGCCGCTTCCGCGATCGCGACATCGACAGCCACGGGACCGAGACGATGCTGCTCGTGCGGACCGCCGACGGCTGGAAGATACGGCACATCCACTGGTCGTCGCGGTGACGCGGGCGAAAGCGGATCGGCGGACATGAAGCCACACGACCACGGACATGACGCGGAGCCGCCGGCGGCGCCCGGATACCCTGAGCATCCCGAGGTGCCGCATCCGCCCGGCCATCTGAAGGGATCGGACGCGGACGTTCACGCGGACCACGCCACAGATCACGGCGCGATGGATCACGGCGCGATGGACCACGGTGCCACGGCTGACGTGATGGGCCATTCCGATCATGCCGGGATGGACCACGGCGGCCATGCGGGGCATGACAAGCACGAGGGCCACAGCGTCGAGATGTTCCGCAGCAAGTTCTGGGTGAGCCTGCTGCTGACGATCCCGACGGTCGTCTGGGGCCACATGCTGGCGAACCTCACGGGATACCAGGCGCCGCATTTCACGGGCTCCCACTGGATCGCGCCGCTGTTCGGCACGCTGGTGTTCGTGTATGGCGGGCGCGTCTTCATCGCCGGTGCGGTACGCGAGCTGAAGGACCGGCTGCCGGGCATGATGACGCTGATCTCGCTCGCGATCACCGTCGCGTTCGTGTTCAGTGCCGCAGTGACGCTCGGCTTCGACGGCATGCCGTTGTGGGAGGAGCTGGCGACGCTCGTCACCATCATGCTGCTGGGCCACTGGATGGAGATGCGCTCCATCCAGCAGGCGAGCGGTGCGCTGAATGAGCTGGCGAAGCTGCTGCCTGCAACCGCCTCCCGCGTGGTGGACGGCGGCACCGAGGAAGTGCCGGTCGATGCGCTGCGCGCGGGTGACGTAGTCCTGATCCGTCCGGGTGCGCAGATCCCTGCCGACGGCGTCGTCATCGAGGGCCGGAGCTCCGTGAACGAGTCGATGATCACGGGCGAGTCCCGCACCGTTGACAAGGTCGAGGACAGTGGGGTGATCGCCGGTACCGTGAACGGCGCAGGGTCGCTGCGCGCGCGCGTGACGGGCACGGGCGACACGACGATGCTCGCCGGAATCATGCGCCTGGTGTCGCAGGCGCAGACGTCGCGCAGCCGTGCCCAGGCGCTCGCCGACCGGGCGGCGTTCTGGCTGACGATGATCGCGCTCGCTGCCGGCGCGGTCACGCTCGTCGCGTGGCTGCTGGCCGGTGCAACGGGCGCGTTCACCATCGAGCGCGTCGTCACCGTGCTCGTCATCGCATGTCCCCACGCGCTCGGCCTGGCCATACCGCTCGTCGTCGCGATCTCGACGACGATCGGTGCGCGCAACGGCCTGCTCGTGCGCGACCGTCGCGGACTGGAGGAAGCGCGGAACCTGAACGCCGTGATCTTCGACAAGACGGGCACGCTCACCCTGGGCGAGCATCGCGTGGTGGAGATCGCTACGGCCGACGGCATCGACGAGAACGAAGCGCTGCGTCTGGGCGCCGCGGTCGAGCAGGACTCGGAGCATCCCGTGGCGCGTGCGATCGTCGCCAGTGCTCAGGAGCGTGAGATGAGCGTGCCGCGCGCGCAGAACTTCGAGTCGATCACGGGGCAAGGCGTGCGTGCGGATGTCGAGGGCAGGAGCCTGATGGAAGGCGGTCCGAACCTGCTGCGCAGGTTCGAGCTCACGCCGCCACAGCGGCTCGTCGAGGCGGCGAATCGCTACGCTGCACGGGGGCAGGGCGCGATCTACCTGGTCGAGGGCGACGCGGTGCTGGCCGTGTTCGCCGTTGCCGACAAGGTCCGCCCGGAATCGCTGGAGGCCGTGCGCCGGCTTCACGAGAACGGTATCGAGGTCGTAATGCTCACCGGCGATGCGCGCGCTGTCGCCGATGCGGTCGCCGCCGAGCTCGGTATCGACACGGTCTTCGCGGAAGTGCTGCCGGAGCAGAAGGCGGACAAGGTCAGGGAGCTGCAGAGTGCAGGGAAGCGGGTCGCGATGGTCGGAGACGGCGTGAACGATGCGCCCGCGCTCGTCACGTCGGATGTCGGCATCGCGATCGGTGCGGGTACCGATGTGGCCGTGGAGGCCGGTGACGTGGTCCTCGTGCGCAGCGACCCGCGCGATGTCGCGCGCATCGTCGAGCTGTCGAAGGCGACGTACCGCAAGATGGTGCAGAACCTGTGGTGGGCGGCAGGCTACAACATCGTGGCGATCCCGCTCGCCGCCGGTGTGCTCGCGGGGCGGGGCATCGTGCTCAATCCGGCGATGGGTGCCGTGCTGATGTCACTCAGCACGATCATCGTCGCGCTGAATGCGCAGCTGCTCAGGCGCGTCGAACTGGAATGACCGGCGCCGCGGCCGACTGAACTGCCGGCGGCGCCCTTCCGGGCAGGCACCACCGGCGGTGTTCCGTGTCAGTCGTTCCCGAGCCCGAACGCGGTAGCGAGCGGCCCGTTCGGCAGCCGAACCAGCCGCGGCCGGTAGAGCAGGACGGGCTGATGGGTGGCCTCTACCACCTTGTCGGCCACACTCCCGAGCACCATGCGCGACAGACCGCTCCGGCCGTGCGTTGCTATGGCGAGGGCCGCACCGGGGCGACTCGCGAGGGCATCGACGATCGCCGTCGCCGGATCCTCCGATTCGACCACGATGAGCTCAGCCTCCGGCAGGCCGGTCGGCAGGCGATCCGCCACCTCGTCGAGATAGGCGACCGCGTCCTCCCGATGCGTGATCTCACGCTCACCCTGAACCCCGTTGGGGCGTATCGTTCGCTGCGAGAACACATGGACGAGCGACAGCCGCGCGCCGAGCGCCTGCGCCAGCGGTGCGACCGCATCGACGATCTGTTCCGAGAACGGTGAGCCGTCCAGCGACACCAGGAAGTGCTTCAGCTCACCATTGTCGAATGGCGCGTCCTCCGATACCGGATGCACACAGAGCATGGGGATGTTGAAGTCGTGAACCAGCTGATGCGCGACGTCGCCGTGCATCAGCCGCGAGATTCCCCTGCGCGCATGCGTGGCCATGACCACCAGGTCCGCCACGACATCCTGAATTTCCTGCTCGATTGCGCGCGCAGTCGAGCCGTGGAGCAGCCGCGTCGAGGCTCGCACGCCGTAGCGCAGCTCAATGTCGGCAGCGCGCTCCTCCAGCAGAGCCATCTCCTGCTCCAGCGCCTCGTTGTCTCGGCGGATGCCCGCCTCTTCGACGTGCTGGTAGCGGTACTGCGGCATCGACTCGAGCCCGGCCTCGAGCTCGCGCGGTCGATGTACATGCACCAGCTCCAGCGCCGCGCCGGTGCGCGTGGCGATGGAGATGGCGTACGGCAGCGCGTGATCACCGAAATGCGTGCCGTCGAGCGGAACGAGAATGCGACGATACATGGGCACCTCCCTGTTACCTTCAGCATTGCGCTCCGGCCGCAACGAGTCTGTAGGGGATCGCCCTATTCACTGTAATCTGTAGCCGTGAGCCACGCCGCCGGCTCAGCGTCTCGTTTCCGCCTCGTCCAGCTCCTCCATGCGCAGCAGATCCGGCTGCTCCCCCGTCACGAAGCCCTTCGCCAGCTCGAAGAGCGCCACCGGCCGCGAGGAGGTCTTCTTCGCGTAAATGACGGAGTCCACATCGACCTGGACCAGCCGGAGCCGCGGATCGTCCGGACCCCCGTTCTTCTCGCCGCCCTCATCCTCGAAGTACATCCGCCAGTCGGGCGCGTACAGCTCACGGATGCGAGCCCGGTCGTTGGAGATGCGCGCCCGCCCGCTCACCGACACCCATTCCCGCGTGCCGCTGTCGTAGTATGCCAGGTTGACGTTCGGGTCCGCCTCGATTTCGTCCACCTTGTGCGTGTCACGGTCCGTCACGAACCACAGGTCGGCGTCCGGCTGCGGCTTCTGGGTCGCCATGGGCCTGGATACGAGACGGCCGTCCGGCCGCCGGGTGGTCATCATCGCGATCTCGATGTCCGCGATCAGCTCGTACAGCTCGTCCAGCTTCTTTTCCTGCTTTGTCATCTGCCCTCCATTGTGTTGCAGTGCCCGAGCCTGTGGGGAAGTGCAAGAATCCCACCCTGCGGCGCGGCTGGCAGTGGCAGCGGGGGATATACCCGGGGCTGCGGGCCACCCGGGTCGTCGGGCGGCGACGGGACCTGACTGGGTCCGGAGGGCCCATGCGATGTATACTTCGCTGATCACCCCAGCCCGGAGGCTCCAGATGAAGCTGACGATGACCCTCGCGCTCTGCCTTCTCACCGGCGCCTGCGCGAGCGCACAGGTGACGCCGGACGCCCCCGCCGCACTGGACCCCGTCGGCGTGTACGACTTCACGACCGCTGTCGAGGGTACCGTCGTTACCGGTGTAATCACCATTACGCAGGGGACAAGCGGCTACGGCGGATCGATTGCGACCGACGCCACGGAGACCATCCCCGTTCGTTCGGTGGCGGTCGAAGGTCAGAAGCTCACGGTGCTCGCCGATTCCCCGGACGGTCCGGTCACCTTTACCATGACTATGGACGGCGACGCATTCACCGGCACGTGGTCGTACGCCGCCATGTCGGGGACGCACAAGGGGACCCGGCGCCAGTGATGCAGCGGTAGTTACTGCACGGCTTCCCTGATCTCCCGAACCATGTCCGGCGTCACTTCTGTGGAGCGGGGCGGGAGCTCGTCCTCGCCGCGCTCGCCGTTCCGGTCGATGTCGTCGATGAGCAGCTTCATCTGCTCGATCTCGCGGACCTGAGCCTCGATGATCTCGTCTGCCAGCTTGCGAACGCGCGGGTCGCTGATGCTCGCCTTGCGCGCGTTGTTGATGGCGATCGAGTGGTGGGGAATCATCGACTTCATGAACGACACATCACTGATCAGTGCCTGACTCCGGTTCGTGAACAGCAGCGCGATGCCGAGTATCGCGGCCATGATCAGGACGCCGATCTTGGTCGCGTGACCCTGGTACATCGACCACATGAACGCGAGCATCACGAGCGTCATCACGCAGGCCATCACCAGGGACGCTACCATTCGGTTCATGCTGAATGTGGCATGATCCAGCGAGTAGACGAGCTGGTACATCAGGAAGAACATGATGACGGTCGATGTCGCGATCATCGCGGCGAACCGGCCCCAGCCCATGCCCATTTTCTCTTTGTGCTGTTCCATGATTGGCTCCTCTGCCGTACACGTTAGGCGGGGCAGGGAATGCCAGAACTGTTCCGACAGGTGCCGGCTCAGGCAGCAGCAGAGGCCATCCGTTCGGATCGCGAACGAATCTGCACGACCGCACGTTCCGCCAGTCGCCGCGCTGCATCGGGATCGTGGGACGGCAGGTATACGGTCGGTCGGGCTGCTGCATACTCCCGGATCGCGCGGAGGGTGTCGGCCGCCGACGCCTCGCCCCCTCCCAGCGATGACACCCCGTCCGTTACGCCCTCGATCAGGTTCCGTTGGGTATACGATGTGTCGCCCGCGAGGAACAGGGTGCGCGGGCCATCATCGACGAGGACGGAGATGTGGCCAGCGGTATGGCCCGGAGTGCGCACGATCCGCACATCTCCCGCCTTGGTGAGGGACCTTCCCCGGAAGTCGAAGCGGTCCGTGGACGCTCCTGGCACGTCGATCGCCACGGGCCGGAACCATTCCGGCCACCGGTGCGGCAGGTAGCCGCGCAGCCTGCCGGCAAGCCCGCGAGCTGTGGCGTACTCCGTCGCCGATACAACGATCTCGGCGCGGGGGAAATGGTGAAGCCCGCCTGCATGATCGGTATGCAGATGCGTCAGCACGACCCAGCGAACATCCCGGGAGGATAGCCCCAGCGCCCGTATGCGCGGGCCGATCTCCTCGCTCTCGTGAACGTCTTCCCGCACCGCCATGCGGTAGTATGGATGCCACCGTGGGAAGTAGTCGGGGTGCGAGGCGCGCGCCGTCTCCCCGGTGTCGACTACGATCAACCCCTCCTCATGCTCGATAACCCAGGCGTGGATCGGGAGTGGGTCTGTCCAGTGGCCGTCGAGAAGCGTTCGGGCGAAACGGGCGACTCCGCGCCCCTTGCCGGTCCGCTGCCGCTCGTGCACCTGAACCGTTCCGGTCTGCACTGCGTGAACCCTCACCGCTTCCTCCTGAGCTGGTTCATTCGTTGCCTCATGAAAGGCCGCGGAGCATCACGTCCACGGTTCCCTCGGCCAGTGATTCGTCCAGTGCGCCACCGGTGATCAGCAGGCGATAGAAAAGAGGACCGCCGAGGAAATCCAGCGCCAGCTCACGGTCGATGTCCGAACGCAGTTCGCCCCGGTCCACCCCCCGTTCCAGTACCTTCCGCAACGCCGCCCTGCGCGGTCCGAGGAACGTCTCGCGTACGGCAGTGGCGACCTCCTCGTGCTCAGCCATAGCCGAAACGAGTCCCGGCATCAGACGCCCCGCCGCACCGTCATACAATGCCACCGCGCGTCGCATCAGCTCCTGCAGGTCACCTCTGATCGAGCCGGAATCCGGAAGGCCGATCTCGCCCACCATCCCTTCCACCGCGGCCGCGAGCACCGCCTCCCGGCTCTTCCAGCGGCGGTATATGGCTGCCTTTCCGACGCCCCCGCGGGCCGCAATCGCGTGTATCGTGAATCCGCGCCATCCCTGTTCGGCAAGCAACTCGAGCGCCGCTCCGAGGATCGCCCGGTGGGTTTCCTCGCTACGGGGGCGGCCCGCCGCGCGAGAGGCTGAAGACTTTTGACGTGCTGACATGGTAATTACGATCCGATTATGTTCCGTTAAACGGTAAGGCCTGGCGTTTCGGAACGCAAGTGTCTCGTTTTGGCCGCTGGAGATCGCCCGACGCCTTCAGGACCGCCGCAAGCGTCGGTGCCCCGACGCGAGTCCGGAGAGAAACAAGTTCTACATGTTACAGAAGGGCGAAGTGCTGGATGCTGAGGCGTAACGAGCTGTCAACGGTGCCAGGTGCCGGGTGCCGGTGGGGTGTGGGGCGGGCTGGCTTCCACCCGGGCAGCAGGGCTGGCCGGTTATATCGTTCGCGCCCGCTATCAGTCGCCAACCGACCATTCGCTCCACGCGTGCTCAGCGAATGGAACATTCGACGTGTTTATCGCGGTCAAAGTTCCATCCCCGCCGCGTTAACTCCCGACACATGGAGGATTCGACGCGCATAGCGCGGCGAATGCTCCATTGGCGAGGGTTGTCGTTACGAAATGGTCAGTTGGCGACCGTTCCACGGTCGCGCCCGACGTGGACGCTCTGTGGTGAACAAAAAAAAGGCCCAACCGCTGTGCTAACGCGGCTGGGCCTTGTTCGGCGGTCACGGATCGTGCCGATCTATCAGCGGAGGCGGAGGGACTCGAACCCCCAAGGGTGTGAACCCGGCTGATTTCGAATCAGCTGCCTTACCAGTTAGACTACGCCTCCAAACGAAAACGGAGCCGCGGCGGACCGCGACTCCGCGTGAGTCGGGGAGACAGGATTTGAACCTGCGACCCCTGCGTCCCGAACGCAGTGCTCTACCGGGCTGAGCTACTCCCCGAAACCAACCAGCCGCTCACGCGGCCCCGGTAC
>DATHVW010000293.1:0-18270 GCA_035461085.1 Longimicrobiales bacterium
GACGGCCCGAAGACGCGCAGGCCTTCAACGGCGCCCAGGCGGTCGAGCCCGTAGCGCACGAGTTCCTGCTCGTATGACCAGAGCGCGTCATGCCCGATGCCTTCGAGGTAGCTGGCGGCGGCGGCGAGCGCAATTGCGCCACCCACATTCGGCGTGCCCGCCTCGAACCGGTGCGGCGGCTTCTTCCAGGTCGAGCCATCCGTGCCGACATGGTCGATCATCTCGCCGCCGCCGTGGTATGGGGGCATGGCTGCGAGCAGATCCAGGCGTCCCCACAGTGCGCCTATGCCCATGGGCGCGCACATCTTGTGACCGGACAGCGTGTAGAAGTCGCAATCGAGCGCCTGAACATCGACCTTCACGTGCGGCGCGCCCTGTGCACCGTCGACGAGCAGCAGCGCGCCAACGGCGTGCACCATGTCGGCGATCTCGCGGACCGGGTGGATCGTGCCGACTGCGTTCGAGATGTGGCCGATGGCGACCATGCGGGTCCGCTCGTTGAGCATCTCCTGCAGCAAGTCGAGACGGATGCGCTGCTCGTCATCGATGTCGACGAACCGGACGACTGCGCCGGTCCGCTCGGCAATCAGCTGCCACGGCACGATGTTGGAATGGTGTTCCAGCAGACTGAGCACAATCTCGTCGCCGGGCTTCAGTGTCGATCCACCCCACGCGGCCGCAACCAGATTGATGGCCTCGGTCGAGCCGCGGACCCACACGATCTCATCGCTGTGCGGCGCGTTGACGAACCGCGCAATGCGTGTGCGCGCGTCCTCGAACGCGTCCGTTGCGCGGCGTGAGAGGTCGTACAGGCCGCGGTGCACGTTCGCATTGTCACGCTCGTAGTAGCCCGTGAGCGCATCAATGACGACGCGAGGCTTCTGCGATGTTGCAGCATTGTCGAGGTAGATGAGCGGACGGCCGTCACTCGTCGTCGTGGACAGGACCGGAAACTCGCGGCGGACGGCCGCTACATCAAAGCCTGATACGACGGTGGCCACGTCATTCCTCCACGCCAATGAAGATCTCACCATCTTCTACCCGGACGGGGTACGTGCGGACCGGCTTGATCGCGGGCAGCCGGGTCGCGCGTCCGCTCGCCATGTCGAAGCGGGCGCCGTGCCAGACACACTCGATGGTGCCATCGTCGATCTCACCGGCCGACAGCGGGAAATCGCGGTGCGTGCAGTTGTCGCGAAACGCGTAGATCCGGCCATCGGCATGGGCGAGGCAGACCTTGTAGTCGAGCCCGTCCAGCTCGACGCTGAGCAGTGAGTTGGGCGGCACGTCGGCCTCCGCCGCAACACGGACGAAGCCGTCTGCCGCCTTCTCCTGCGCGCTCATGCCGTGATGCGTTCCTCGATCGCGCGGCGCAGCTCCTCGACGACACCAGGCAGCGGCAGCCGATCCAGCACTTCGCCGAAGAAACCGAAGACGACCAGCCGCTCCGCAAGCTGGCGCGGGATGCCACGGCTCATGATGTAAAACAGCTCTTCTGCATCGAGCTGGCCTACTGTCGCGGCGTGCGAGCAGCGCACGTCATCCGCCTCGATCTCGAGGTTCGGCAGTGACACCGACTCCGCCTGCTGCGACAGGATCAGGTTCCGGTTCGTCTGGTACGCGTCCGTGCGCTGCGCGTTCTTGAAGACCTTGATGATGCCGCGGAACACGGCACGCGAACGGTCCGTCAGTGCACCTTTGTACAACAGGTCGCTCGTCGCGTGCGGGACCTTGTGGTTCTGCCGCGTATTGTGGTCGAAGTGCTGGTCGCCACGCGCGAAGTACAAGCCGAGCATGTCGCTGCGCGAGCCGGGACCTTCCAGCGATGCGGCCAGATCGATTCGCGCAACGGCACCGCCCAGGTTGACGACGAGGGTGTCGAGGTTCGCGTCACGACCTGCAATCGTGCGCTTCGTCGACATGTGATACACCCTGCTGCCATACCGCTGCAGCGAGACGTACTGCACGTTCGCCGCGGCGCCCGCAATGATCTCGACGGCACCGCACGAGAAGGTCGGCGCGTCGAAGTCGGGCGAGGTAAACTCCTCGACGAAGCCGACCTGGCTGCCCTCCTCCGCGATGATCAGCGTGCGCGGGAAGTACGCGGCGCCGGACTCGGTCAAATGCCTCAGCACACGGATCGGTTGGTCGACGCGAACGCCGCGCGGCACATACAGCAGGATGCCCGCGTCCCAGAATGCACCGTTCAGCGCTGCGAATTTGCCGGCGTCAGCGCCGGCCGCAGAGCCGAGATGCCTCCGTAGCAGCTCCTCATGCTCGACAGCTGCCGTCGCGAGGTCGGCCAGGATCACGCCCTTCGCGGCCAGGTCGTCAGCGAGCTCGAACTGCGTGAACGCGCTGCCGGCCTGCAATGCGCGACCACTCGCCGCGCGGCCGGCCAGCCAGTCGAGCTCGGCCTGCGGCGCCGCCGTTGCGGCCGGCGCGGCCAGCGCAACCTTGTCCCACTTCAATTTGGCCGGATCCGTGTAACGCCACTCCTCGAGCCGAGTTGTGGGCAACGGCGTGTTCTCGTACGTGCTCCACGCGTCCTGCCGCCACCGCTTCAGCCAGCCCGGTGCGTCCTGCGTGCGCGCTTCGACCGACTCCCTGTTGAACGCGGCGGTGATGCCCTCCGCCGTCACAGTGCTAGCCAACGCTTCCCTCCATCTCCAGCTCGATCAAGCGGTTCAGCTCGACGGCATATTCCAGTGGCAGCAGCTTCGCAATCGGCTCGATGAACCCGCGCACGATCATGGCTGCCGCTTCTTCCTCCGCCAGGCCGCGGCTCATCAGATAGAACAGCTGCTCGGCGCCTATCTTGGAGACCGTGGCCTCGTGACCGACACTTGCACTCTGCTCCTCGATCTCGATGTACGGGAACGTGTCCGTACGCGACGTCTCGTTGAGCAGCAGTGCGTCACACTCGACGTTCGACTTGGCGTTCGACGAGCCCTCGTAGATCTTGCACAGACCACGGTACGACGCGCGGCCCGTACCCTTCGATATCGACTTCGAAATGATCTGCGACGTCGTGTTCGGCGCCGCGTGGACGACCTTGCCGCCCGTGTCCTGGTGCTGGCCATCGCCAGCATAGGCTATGGACAGTATCTCGCCGTGCGCGCCCGGCCCGACCAGGTAGCACGACGGGTACTTCATGGTCAGCTTCGAGCCGAGATTGCCGTCCAGCCATTCCATGGTCGCGTTCTCGTGCACCATCGCACGCTGTGTGACCAGGTTGTACATGTTGTGCGACCAGTTCTGGATCGTCACATAGCGGAAACGCGCGTTCGGCTTCACAATGATCTCGATCACACCCGAGTGGAACGACTCCGTCGAGTACGACGGCGCCGTGCAGCCCTCGATGTACTGCGCCTGCGCACCCTCATCGACGATGATCAACGTCCGCTCGAACTGACCCATCCGCTCCATGTTCACGCGAAAGTAGGCCTGAAGCGGCGTATCGACCTTCACACCCTTCGGGATGTAGACGAACGAGCCGCCCGACCACACCGCCGAGTTCAGGGCGGCAAACTTGTTGTCCGACGTGGGCACTACCGTGCCGAAATGCTCGCGGAAGAGCTCCGGATACTTCCGCAGTCCATCCTCGATCGACTCGAAAATGATCCCCTTGTCCTCCCACTCCTTCTTCAGCGAGTGGTAGACCATCTCCGACTCGTACTGCGCACCGACACCCGCGAGCACCTTCCGCTCCGCCTCCGGGATGCCCAGCTTCTCGAACGTGTCCTTGATCTCCTGCGGCACATCGTCCCACGACCGCTCCATCTTCTCCTGCGGCCGCAGATAGTAGTAGATGTCGTCGAGCACGCGGTCGAGATCCGTCAGATCACCGCCCCACGTCGGCATCGGCTTCGCCCGATACACCGCGAGCGCCTTCAGCCGGAACTCCAGCATCCACTCCGGCTCACCCTTGTGCGCCGATATCTCACGTACGATGTCCTCATCCAGACCCGGCCGCGCCTTGAACGTCGGCGTGCCGCCCTCCGTGATGAAGCCGTACTTGTAGTCTTCCAGCCCGAGCCCGGTAACCGTCTCGTTCTGTGGCATAACCTCTAGTCCCTTCGGTTCAGTCCGGCTTCAACAACAACGACGTTTTCACCACGGAGCACACAGAGCACACTGAGAACGGAATTTTCATTTTTCAACAACGGACAATGGACCTGGTGCATTCCGCACCAATGTCGTAATCCGTTTCAAAATGAAATGCCGTTGTCATTTCGTCTCTGTGTGCTCCGTGTGCTCTGTGGTGAAAAAAATCCGTTCCCACAAGCTCCGCCCCGCGATCTCACACGCTCGCCGGCTCCCGGAATGCCTCGTAGCCCGAAGCCTCCAGCTCCTCCGCCAGCTCGAACCCGCCGGAGCGCGCGATGCGGCCGGCCACCATCACGTGCACGTGGTCCGGCCGGATGTAGTTCAGGATCCGCTGGTAGTGCGTGATCAGCAGGAACGACATCTCCGGCCGCTCCTCATGCAGCTTGTTCACACCCGCCGAGACCACCTTGAGTGCGTCGATGTCCAGGCCGGAATCGGTTTCGTCCAGCACCGCGAGCGACGGCTTCAGCAGCGCGAGCTGCAGGATCTCGTTTCGCTTCTTCTCGCCACCGCTGAACCCGTCGTTGACACTGCGCTCCGCGAACGTCCGGTCCATCTCGAGCAGGGCCATCCGCTCCAGCAGGTCATCCTGGAAATCGAAAATGTCGACTTCCTCGTCCGGGTTGTTCGCCTGCACCGCCGTCCGCAGGAAGTTCGCGATCGAGACGCCCGGGATGTCCACCGGGTACTGGAACGCCAGGAAGATCCCCGCGCGCGCACGCTCATCCACTTCCAGCTCCAGCAGGTCCTCGCCCTTGAACGTCACCGAGCCGTCCGTCACTTCATAGGCAGGATGCCCGCTCAGCACCTTCGACAGCGTGCTCTTGCCCGAGCCGTTCGGCCCCATGATCGCATGGATCTCCCCCGCGCCGATCTCCAGATCGACGCCGCGCAGGATCTCCGAACCGTCCTCCGCCACAACGGCGTGCAGGTTCTCTATCTTCAGCAGTGGCTCACTCATTCGTCCCCATCCGAGTCCGCTTTCAAGAATGATTCTTGATTTCAACCGAAGCTACCCGGCCGCCTCCGGAGTGTCAAGGGAACGGCAGCGTTGCAATATCGCGCTCGCGCGTACGACCTTATAGACGAACGACGCAGCACGCCGGAGGTCGGATTTTGGCAGCAGAACGGGTGACGCTGGTCCTGGGCGGGGGCGGAATGAAGGGGCTCGCGCACGTCGGGGCCTGGCGGGCAGTACTGGAGAGCGGGATCCAGGTTTCGGAGATCATTGGTACCAGCATCGGGGCCCTGATCGGCGCCTGCATTGCCGGCGGTCTGGAGCACGAGCGGCTGGTGTCCCTGGCGCGCGCGCTCCTGCGCACGGACATCGTGGTGCTCAACCGGTGGGCGTTGCTGTTCAACGGGATCCGCCAGCCGAGCGTTTTCCGCGACGACACGTTCCGCGCCTATATCGAGTCGGTCCTGCCCGCCAGGACGTTCGCCGAGCTGTCGATTCCGCTGTCCATGAACGCGGTGGACCTGGAGAGCGGGCGCCAGGAGTGGTTCGGCGCGGGGGGACTCATGGATGTCCCTCTGGCCGAGGCCGTTTACGCCTCCTGCGCGCTGCCGGTCTTCTATCCGCCCGCGCAGATCGGCGGCCGCTATTTCGTGGATGGCGGAGTCATCGATGCGCTCCCGGTCGGCCGGGCGGCCGAGCGTGGGGCCGATCGCATCATTGCCGTGGATGTGGGAGCCGGCCAGGCTGGGGACGCGGTGGGCACGGTCGAGAAGGGCATGGTGGCGATCCATCAGCGCGTAATGCAGATCATGGGCTACGCCCGGAAACGCGCCCACCTCGACGCCCACGGATCGGCCAGCATCACCTATATCCGGCCGCACCTCGATGGTTACGACACCTTCGACTTCACCAGCACCGAATACTTCCTCGCGGAAGGATACCGCGCCGTGCACGAGGCCCTCAGCGGCACGAGCGACGAGCGCCGCGAAGCCGCCGGCTGATCGCCCGACGGCTCAGATCCAACAGTCGGACATCTCACGGCTGGCCGCTCCGCGCCGACGGCTCAGAACGCGCGAGGCTGACGTGCGGCCGGTCACCCGCGATCGCTGACCGGCTGACAGTCGCCCGGCTCAGCACCGCGAGCCATACCCCGCCAATGACCATTCCGGCCATCACGTCCGATGGCCAGTGCACCCCCATCGCCATCCGGCCCACGGGCACCACCACCGCGATCACGCCCAGCAGAAGTATCGCAAGCACCCGCTCCACATTGCTGCCGGAAGCACGGAGCCACAGCACCGTCAGAAATCCGTAAACGGCTACCGTCTTCGACGTGTGGCCCGACGGGAACGAGTGAAAGCCCGGCGAGGCAATGCCATCGTAGAGCAGATCCGGGCGCGCCCGCGACCAGATCAGCCAGCCGAACCGGCCCACGAGATCCGGAACCAGCGCCGCCAGCACGATGCTCATACTGACCAGCGGACGCCGCACCCACGCCGCGATACCCGCTGTCAGCGCAATCAGGATGATCAGCGTCGGGTCGCTGCCCGGCGTCTGCAGGAACACGGCGGTGCTGAAGCGCACCGGCCCGTCCGACCCGAGCCACAACAGGAACCCCGCCTCCCACCCGAGCCAGCCATTCCCGAGCGCCCATACGGCGGCGTATTTGAGCGCGACCATCAGCACGAGCATACCCGCCGCGCCCAGCGCGATACGCCGCCACCAGCCTCCCCACGCCGCGTCGCCGACCGCGCCTCGCCCCTCGCGGAAGCGACCGGCCAGCTGCTGGAACAGGGCTGCCGCCGCACTGCGCCGCGGCTTCATGAGGCCGCGGATCGGGTGACCGGAAGGCGGCGGACGGCCCGACTGCCCGTCAGCGGTCACTGCCCGGTGGTGAGCGGTTGCTGCTGCGGCGTTGCTGACGGCGGCGGTATCGGGCCGACGGGCTCGCCGAGCGCGGCACGGAACTGGGCGAAGGTTTCCGCGAGCTGACCGCCGGTGTCCAGGCTGGCACGGGACAGCTCGGTGATCATGACATCACGTTGATCGAGGATCTGGCGCAGCGCAGGCTGGGCGGCGGCCGGTGCCGACGTGATCTCCGCCTGGAGGCTGGTGAAGAAGTCGCTGGCCAGGCGGCGGGCGGATTCGTGATTGCCTCGCTGGGCCTCGATGGTGGCGGCGCCGAGCGTCGCCTCGAGCCGCTGATAGGTCAGCTCGTGGTGGGTCGAATCCAGTTCTGCGCGAGTGGCCTCCAGGTCGTTTCGATAGGACCGGGCGCCGGAGTACTGCCAGCCGGCACCGATCGCGAAGCCGACAATGGCCGCCAGCGCTGCGCCCAGAACGATCCTCTGCGTATCCGTCATTGCCCGCCTCCCGCTCTTTCGAGCTCGATGTTCGAACCTGCATCCACCGCGCGCGCCACCGCGAGCACGATGTCATCCATGGCACTGCGCACCATTCCGGATGGGAGCCCGGTGCCGTTTGTCAGAATGGAGAAAACGATGTCGCGACCGTCCGCCGCAACGAGATAGCCGCTCAGTGCATTGACGTTCGAGATCGTTCCCGTCTTGCCGAAGACCCGGCCGGCCAGCGACTCGAGACGACCGGAGAGCGTGGTGCCCTCCAGACCGGGAGCGGCCAGCGCATCGCGGAAGGCCTCGGCCCACGGCTGCGCACGGGCGTGCAACAGCATCTGCACGGTCGCTTCGGGAGAGAGCAGGTTCTGGGCCGACATGCCGGATCCGTCGCGCAGGTTGATCGCCAGCGAATCGATACCTGCGGCAGTGTAGAGGTACTCGCGCTCGACCTCGATGCCTCCACGCCATGACCCGTCGCCGGCGAACTCGCTGCCGAGCGACTTCAGCACCTGCTCTGCGACCCAGTTCTGACTCGGTCGGAGAATCACCGTGACGATGTCGCGCATCGGCGGTGATTGCCATTCGGCGATCATGCCCGCCTCGGCGCGCAGCGCGGCGGCGCGTGCGGAGTCGCGCACCATCATCACCGAATCCACCGTGACGCCGCGCCTGTCGAGCATTTCCACCAGCGCACCGCCGACCGAACGGGCCGGCTGCGTCACTGCCCTGGTAATCGTATCCACTGCGCCCGCGCCCGTGCTCCCCGTGATGTAGATGGTGTCGCGCCGCGCCGTGTAGTCGATGCGCACGGACGGACGGGCGCCGGCCGTGTCCGTCGTCACATCCGCGCGCAGCGGCTGCGTCAGCGGCCCCGCGACGGTGACGCCCGCAGGCTCACCCGGCGCCGCGCCGCCGGTCACCACCAGGTCGAATGTGCCGTCAGCTGCTGCGATCGCCTCGATCGGAGGTGCATAGATGCCCGGAAGGTCCCCGACCTCCCACGTCCCGTTCACCAGCTCGTCGCGGAACCGCGAGACATCGAGCACCAGCGCGCCGATCGTGCGCACACCGCTCGCGGCGACGAGCGCTGCCATCGAGTCGAGCGGCGCGGCAGCGGAATCGTGGAACCGGTCCGACCACGTCGGGTCGCCGCTGCCCGCCACGATCAGAGTGGCCGCACTGTCCGCGCTGCGCCCGCCGAGCAGCAGCGACGTCCGATAGCGCCAGTCGGCGCCGAACTTCCCGAACGCCACCACGCCGATCACCAGCTTCGTGTTCGATGCCGGGATGAAATGCTTCTCGGGATTGCGCGCGTACAGCACCCGCCCGCTGCCCGCATCCTGCACGAGTATGCCCCAGGACGTACGATGCAGCGGTGCACGCGTCGTGATCGAATCGATGACCGCGGCAAGCGACGGCTGCACCGGGGGCGTCACGGCGCCGCGGCTCGCGCAGCCCATCTGGACCACGACAGCCGTGAGAAGCAGGGGGTGAAAGGCACGCATCGGCGGTTCGTCTCCTCGCGTTGACGCTGGTCTCGCGTTGGGGGCCGCCACCCGGACCCGGAGGTCGGGATGCCGGACGCTGTCCGACGCGGCGATTGCAACATAGGGTTAGGGGATGGCGGCGGAAATACGGAGCCGCCATGACAACAATGGAAGGCATCCCATGCGTGAAGAGTTCAGCTCACCTGCTGCCGGTCGTGCCGAACCCGTGCCCGGTTCCGCCGAACCGACCGACATGTCCCCCGACGAGTTCCGCCGGCACGGCCACGCGGTGATGGATCGCATCGCCGACTACATTGCCCACCCCGAACGCTGGCCCGTCCTGCCCGACATCCGACCCGGCATGCTCCGCGACCGGCTTCCGGCCGAGGCCCCCGCTGCCGGCGAGCCCATGGACCGCATCCTCGCGGATTTCGACCGTCTGATCCTGCCCCACACCACGCACTGGAATCATCCCGGTTTCTTCGCCTATTTCGGCATCAGCGGTTCCGCTCCAGGCATCCTGGGCGAAGCCCTGACTGCCGCCCTCAACGTCAACGCCATGCTGTGGCGTACGGGCCCGGCCGCCACTGAGCTGGAGGAGGTCACGCTCGGCTGGCTCCGCACCATGACCGGCCTCGACCCCGCGTTCGAGGGCACCATCAACGACACGGCGTCCAGCAGCACGCTGCATGCGCTCGCCGCGGCGCGCGAGGCAGACCCGTCGCTGCGCATCCGCGAGGCCGGCCTGGCCGGCCGTTCCGACGTCCCGCCCCTGCGCGTGTACTGCTCGACGCAGGCGCACTCGAGCGTGGACAAGGCCGTGCTCACTCTCGGCATGGGCCTTTCCGGGGTGCGGCACATACCCGTAAACGCGGAGCAGGAGATGGACGTCGCCGCCCTGGAAGCCGCCATCGCCCAGGACGTGGCCGCCGGGATCCGGCCGATCGCGGTCGTCGCCACGGTCGGGACCACGTCCACGACCGCGATCGATCCGGTGCCAGATATCGCAGACGTTTGCCGCCGCCACGGCCTGTGGCTGCACGTGGATGCTGCGTACGGCGGCGCGGCCGCCATTCTCCCGGAGCTCCGCCACGTGCTGGATGGCTGCGACCGCGCCGACTCGGTCGTGATCAATCCGCACAAGTGGCTGTTCGTGCCGATCGACTGCTCCATCCTCTATACCCGGCGGCCCGATGTGCTGAAGCGCGCGTTCAGCCTGGTGCCCGAGTACCTCACGACCACCGACCCGGCAGATACCCGCAACCTCATGGACTACGGTGTGGCCCTGGGCCGGCGCTTCCGCGCCCTGAAGCTCTGGTTCGTGCTCCGGCATTTCGGCACCGCCGGAATGCAGGAGCGACTGCGCCATCACATCGACATGGCACGATCCTTTGCACAGTGGGTGGACCAGGACGCGTCATTCGAGCGGCTCGCGCCGACGCGTTTCTCGGTCGTCGCGTTCCGTTACAGACCGCAGAACGGGTCAGCCGAAGAACGCCTCGATGAGCTGAATATGCAGTTGCTGCAACGACTTAATGAGTCAGGCGAGGTGTTCCTGTCCCATACGCGCGTGGGCGGCAGATATGCGCTCCGCCTCGCCATCGGCAACATCCGGACGACGTCCGCGCACGTGGCGCGGGCGTGGCAACTTGCGAAGGAAGCCGCAGAAAGCCTGTCGTAAAGGCAGGGAGAGACTCTGACGACACACACGCTGGAACGGACTGATGAGGGCCTTCGGGCACCGTTCGCGCTCGCTACCTGGTCGGCGAGCGTGGCGGCCGTTTTCATCTACCTGTTGCCCGCCGGCGGAGCGGTCCGGACCATCCTCGTCGCATCCCTGCTGATCCTGGCACCGCTCGCAGCGCTCGCCTCCGCGCTGGGCGCGGCACGCGCCGTTTCACGCGCCATGGCAGGACCGTGGATCATGCTGGCCGCCGGTGGGGCGGTCGCCGCCCTGGGCCAGATGCACTGGCACGACGTCGGGCAGCCCATGGAAAGCTGGCATGCTCTCATCGACGTCGCGTCGATAACCCTCGTCGCGCTCGGGCTCGGCTGGATCCTGCATCAACGCGATCGGGAGCGCCTCATCGAGATCGTCCTCGACGGCGGCCTCGTCCTCGGCACCGCGTCCGTCCTGACCCTGCGCTGGTCCCCCGCCGCGCGTACGGTCCTCGCCGGCACCGGTGGCTGGCCGGCTCCCGAGCAGATCGGCGCATTCGCCGCTCCCATCGCCGCCGGATGCGCGTTCCTCTTCGGCATGGTACTCCTGCTCGTGCGCGGCATCTCGCCGGCCGCCGTCGCCGCGGCCGCCATCGCGGCCGCCACCGCCGGCTTCGGCCTGAGCGTCGCGCCGCTCGCCCTCGGCATCGGCCCCTGCTGCGGTGCCGCTGATGCCGCCGGCCTCGCCTTCGTCCTCGCCTGGTTCAGCCTCGCCTACGCAGGACTTCGCGTGCAGACGGTCGGCCCCGGCGCGTTCCTCACCGACGGCAATGGCACCGCCGGCAGACGCCTCCGTATGGTCGTCGCGCCCGCCGTCGCAGTCGTCATGGGCGGCGTCATCATCGATTCCACGCATAACGGCCCGCTCCACAGTGTCACGGCCTTCGCACTGGCACTCCTCGGCCTCATCCTCGCACTCCGCGTCAGTCAGCTGCTTCACGATACGCGGACGCAGTCCGCCGAACGCGTGCAGCTCGCGCAGAGCCGCACCATGATCGAGGTCAGTCAGGCGCTGGCCGGAACCACCCGGCTCGACGAGACCCTGGACCTCATCACCCAGCACGCCGTGCGGCTTCTGCGCGGCCGGGCGGCCATCATCGAGCTGCTCACGCCAGACCGCAGACACCTCGAGTTCGTTGCGGTCCACGGGCTCCCGCGCAATCTCCTCAATCTGCGCTTCCCCGTGGATGGCAGCTTCACCGGGTGGGTCGTGGCGCACGGCCGGGCGCGCACGGCGATCGACCCCCATACGGATCCGTACATCCACGTGGAGGCGCTGCCGCACCTCGACCGGTCGCCGATCGCCGCCGCGCCGCTGCGGTACCGTGACGTCACCCTGGGCGCGCTGTCCTGTGTGGGAACGTACCCGTTCGATGAGGCGGACCTGGCACTGCTCACCGCCCTGGCGGACCAGGCGGCGGTGGCGATCGAGAACGCGCGGCTGTTCCAGCAGGTGCACCACCTGTCACTGACGGACCCGCTGACCGGTCTGCCCAATCGCCGGCAGCTGGAACGGGATCTGGCACGGGAATTTTCGGCTGCCGAGCGCGGCCGCGGCCTGGCCGTCGTGATGTTCGACCTGAACGAATTCAAGGAGTACAACGATCGCCACGGCCACGTGGCGGGCGACGAGGCGCTTCGCATGTTCGGCCGCGCCCTGGCAGGCGAGACCCGCGCCATGAACCTCGCCGCCCGCTACGGTGGCGACGAGTTCATCGTGCTGCTGACGGATACGAGCGGGCCGGGGGCCGAGGCGTTCATTGCGCGGCTGCGCCGTGCATTCCCCGGTGCCGCCGGTCACGCCCTCGATTTCTCGGCGGGGTACGCGGTCTTCGATCCCGCCATGCGCACCCCCGAGGATCTCGTCGCGGCGGCGGATCGCGCCCTGTACGACGCCAAGTCGCTCAAGCCGACGCCGGCCGGCGGCTGACGGGGCCGCGACCGCGCACGCGTCATTGCGCCTTCACGTCGCTCAGCAGATACCGACTCTCATCCCGTCCCCGGACCAGATCCCGCACCTCGTACCCTCGCGACAGATAGGCCTCCAGCGCGGCGCGGGTGTGCTCGCGCCAGCGGCGCGCCGCCACCGCGTCGCGCTCCTTCAGCGCCTGGATGTCCGGCGGGATCCGCAGCCACACGTGAAGTGCGTCGAGGTCGAGCCGCAGCGGCTCGCCCTCGGGATTGACCAGCGGAGCGTCCCCGACGGGCGTCGCACCGTCGCCACCCTCCATACGACGGCGTACGTGATCGGAGTCCAGCTTCCATTCGGCCACGAGACGGTCCGTGCCGATGCCGCGGTGCAGCGGGGATGTGCTGGCGCCGTAGCAGTCGCGGATGTACTCCCGGGCGGTAGCGCCGAGCCTGGCGAAGTTGATGTGTGCGTTGCGTGCCTCGAGCGGGTCGAACGTCCACTGGACGCGCGTGACGCCCGCTTCCAGGAGTTGCGCGCGCTGGTACTGCTTGAGGGCGAGCCCGATGCCGCGACCGCGCGCGTCGGGGTGGACGCCGAGCATGTCCGACCAGTGAAGCGGCTGTACCCCATCCCATCCGGTGATGCCGAATATGAGGCCCAGCATGGCGCCGTGTCCATCGAACGCGCCGGCGACGATGCCCCCGGTCCTGGCGGTTGCCCAGAAGACGACGGCGGGCACGATCTCGTTGAAGCTGCTGCCCCAGATGACGCGCTGGAAATCGACGGCGCGCTTCATTTCCTGGTAGTCGGCGAGCGGCCGGATCGTGAAGCCGGCGTTCATCAGAGGGACTCGAGCAGCCGGGCCATGAGAGCGAACCGGAACGGCAGGTCATCGAGGACGATGTGCTCGTCTGCGGCGTGTGCGCCGCCGCCCTGTGCGCCGAGGCCGTCGAGAGTCGCGGCGCCGAGCGCGGCGGCGAAGCTGCCATCGCTGCCGCCGCCCGTGCCGCCTTCATCGAGCTCGACGCCGAGCTCCTGCGCGTGCCGGCGCGCGATCTCGTAGAGTCCGGCCACGGCCTCCGTGCGGACGAGGGGAGGCCTTTCTTCGGACCTGCGCACCTTGAGTTCCGCCTTCGGGTTATGCGCCCTCAACGACATGATGGCGGCATGTACGCGCTCGCCCTCCGGCGGCTCGGCGATCCTCACGTCCACGACGGCGAGCGCGTGCTCCGCGACCACGTTGGATGCCGTGCCCCCGCTGATCTGCCCAATGTTCAGGGTCGTGCCGCGGGAGTGGTCCGCCAGGTCCAGTACCGCCACCGCGGCCCGTACCAGCTCGGCGGTCGCGCTGACGGCGAGCTCGCCATCGATGCCGGCGTGCGCCGCGACGCCGATCGCCTCGATCTCGTAGGTCGCGACGCCTTTGCGGAAGGTTTTCACGCCACCGTCCGGCCTGCACGGCTCGGGCACGAGCACGGCCGCCGCGCGGCGGGCGCTGTCCTCGATGAGCTGCCGCGACGAATGGGACCCGACCTCCTCATCACAGGTGACCAGCACCTCGATCGACCGCTGGGGCGTGCGGCCGCGCTCGTCCAGCCAGGTCAGCGCTTCGATCACCAGCGCGATTCCCGTCTTCATGTCGTAGATGCCGGGACCGTACGCGCGTCCGTCCTCGACCCGCAGGGGGCGGCGCGCCAGTGTGCCCTTCGGATGAACGGTGTCCATGTGCGTGAGCACCACGACCGGCTCCAGCTGCGCGTCGGCCCCCGGCATGCGTGCGTGCAGATTGACGCCGGCGCCCGGCGCTTCAATGACCTCCACCTGCGCGCCGCACGCCTCCAGGTCCCGCCGGATATCCCCGCCCAGCACCGCGATGTCCGCCGCAGCGCCGCTCGGCGTCTCCCGCTCCACGTACGAGCGGGACCGCGCCAGCACGCGGGCGATCGCCTGAGACGACGTCATGCCCAGATACTGTTCGATCTCGTTCACTCCGCCGCTTCCTTACCGGCACGCCGGTAGCTTTCGTCCAGAACCTCGATCGGATGCATCACGACCGCATCCACACCCTCGAGCAGCAGCCCGGCCCCGATCTGCATCATGCAGCCGGGATTCGGTGTCAGCACCGCCTCCGCCCCCGTCGCCTTCACGGCCGCCACCTTGTCGCTCAGTATCCTGCCGCCCAGCTCCGGGTGATGCACGCCGTACAGCCCCGCCCCGCCGCAACATTCGTCCGCGTCCTTCAGCGGCACCCGCTCCAGGCCCGGAATGTCATCCAGCAACCGCAGCGGAGCCTCGCGGATCCTCTGCGCATGATGAAGGTGACAGGGCGCGTCGTACGTCACGCGCAACGGCACCGCTCCGCCCCGGCGGAGCGGACGCTCGAGCAGAAACTCCGAGATGTCACGGACCTTCCCGACGAAGGCCTCAGCCCGTTCCGACCACTCCGCGTCATGGCGCAGCTGATCCTCGTATTCCTTCATCATCGCACCGCACCCCGCCGCGTTGACCACTACGGCATCCACTCCCGCCCGCTCGAACGCCGCGATGTTCGCCCGCGCCAGCGCCCGTGCCCGCTCCAGCCGGCCGGCGTGCGCGTCCAGCGCGCCGCAGCAGACCTGCGACGGCACCGCCACCACATCGCAGCCATTCGCCTCCAGGACCCTCACCGTCGCACGGTTGACCCGCGCGAACAGCGACTCCTGCACGCAGCCCGTCAGCATCCCCACCTTCAATCGCTTCAGCGCCACGCGCGTGGCATCCGCCGGCGTGGCCGCGGTCGCGCCCGGAAACGCACCCATGAGAGCGTGCGGCTCTGCGAACGCGCGCTCCGCGTCCGGCCCGATATCCGCTTCCAGGTCCGGCACCTGCCCGGTTCCAGACGGTACCGTATGGAAACGCTCGGGCCGGCGGACCCCAACGCTGGCAGCCCCTGTCGCGCCGTGCCCCGGCTGCGCGACCTGACGGTCCTGTACCGCGCCGGCGGAAGGCATTCCAGCGCGCTTCAGGAGTCGGGGCGAGGGTGCCGAGGAGGCCAGCATGGCCAGCCCGAACCGCATGCTCGCCAGGCGCCGCGGCGCGAAGCGGGCCAGGGCGCGCGCGATGCCGGTGTCGCGCAGCGCGCGGGAGCCGAGCGTCACGATGGAGCGGAACGGCCCCGTATAGGCGGCGATGAGGAGGCGGGTGGACGGGTCCACGCCGGCCGATGCCGAAATGGCGGAGCGGGCCCGTTCGAGCAGAAAGCCATACGGGACGCCGGAGGGACAGACGGGCTCGCAGGCGCGGCATCCCAGGCAGCGGTCGATGTGCGTGCGGAAGGCCTCGTCATCCGGCTCCAGCCGTCCTTCCATGACGGCCCGCATGAGGTCCAGGCGACCGCGCGGCGAGTCGCCTTCATGGCCGAGCCGGGTGTACGTGGGACACGCGTTGAGGCAGAAGCCGCAGTGCACGCACGCGAGCAGCCCGGCTTCCTCCCGGCGCAGTTCCTCCACGGGTCCGCCACTCGTTTCCGGATCCACTACGCCTCCGCCGCCCCCGACATTATTCCTGCTGGATCGAACACCGCGCGCAGTCGCCCGGTGAGTGTACGCACGGCGTCCCTGTCGGCCCGCCGGTCCCCGGGACCGGTGACCGCCGCCAGTGGCGTGCGGTCGTAACGCAGCGTCCAGCCGCTTCCCGCAGCGATTTCGGCCGGTTCATCGTGATCCATGATACCGTCCGGACCGTCCTCCGCTCGCCACAACCGGATCACACCGTCGGCCGCGTGCGCCGCCATGAGCCATCCGTCCGCCCGGCCGGCGCCCTCAGCGTCCGCCAGACGGGCCCGTGCGGACAGCGCACCGGCCACATCGGCAAGGCCCGTTGCGGGACCCGTCAGCCGCAGCGCGGTCTCAGCGCCCGCCTCGAGGCGGGCGAGCGACTCCCACACGGCGGACGGCATCTCGGCCGCCGTTCCGCCGCTCTGCGGCCCCGCCGGCGGGCCTCCGCTCACGATCCGGTGACACCGCTCGAGCCCTTCCGTCACGCCCGCCTCGCTGCCCAGCAGACGGACGAGCAGGTACCAGCCCGGTGGCCCGAGCCCTGAACGCCCGGCCACGGCGGGTGATACCAGCTCGATCGCGTCGCATTCTGCGGCGTCACGCAGCGCCAGCGCCAGCTCGGCCCCGCCCCGCGCACCTGCCTCGCCTGCGCCGCACGGCACTGCCAGCGTGCGGTCGGCGCGCGCTGCACCCCGTACCCGCACGTAGAGGGCCGTGATGAGACCCAGCGTCCCCCGACTGCCGACCGTCAGCCGTACGCCATCGTATCCTGCCACGTTCTTGACCACGCGGCCGCCGAAACGGAGCAGACGGCCATCGCCCGTCGCGATCTCGACGCCCAGAACCATATCGCGCGGCGTACCGTGGCGGGCTTGCAGGGGGCCGGCGGAGGCATTCGCCGCGACGGCGCCGATCGTTGCCTGCGGAGCCGCGGCCGGATCGAGGGGCAGCCACTGCTGCTTAGCGGCGAGGGCCGCGGTGAGCCGTTCGAGGCTGAGGCCGGCCTGGACTCCGATGACGAGGTCGGCCGGCTCGTGCTCGGTTATCCGGTTCAACCGCACGGTGCTGAGCAGAACCGGAGGGCGCGTCGGGTCGGCGCTCGCGGCGGCGGCGGTGCTGGCTGCGCCTTTGTCGTGGGCGGCCGCCGCGGGCCTGCGCGCTCCAGCGTCCAGCCATGTTCCAGCTCCGATCGGGATTACGGGCCAGCCCTCGGCCGAGCAGATCGCAAGGATGGCTGCGGCGCCGTCGGCCGCATCGGGAGCCAGGACGGCGGCAAAGTCATGCCGTGAGAAGGCGGCATTTACGCGAGCGAGCAACTCGGATGGTGCGGCTGCGCCCGTGCCGATCTTTGCGGCCAGGTGCTCGGCAAAACGATCGGCGGCTGCGCTCACGCGGCCGGGTCCGTTACGCGATGCGTGGCCGGTCCGATCCATTCTCGGCAGACGCGGACTGGCAGTACCTTGGCCGGGTTGGCGAGGCCGAGGGGATCGAAGGCGCGCCGGATGTCGCACATGACCGACATCTCCTCATCGGTGAAGATCATCTCCATGTATTCGCGCTTGTCGAGGCCGACCCCGTGTTCACCGGTGATCGTCCCACCGGCCCGGACGCACGCGATCATCATCTCCTTCGACGCGAGCTCGACGCGCCGCACCTGGTCCGCGTCGCGACGGTCGAAGACGAGTGTCGGGTGGAGATTGCCGTCGCCCGCATGGAACATGTTGCACATGACGAGGCGGTGGCGCGCGGCGATCTCGTATATCTCGCGGAGCGTTGCCGGCAGCCTCGAACGCGGCACGACGGCGTCCTGCACCAGGATATCCGGTGCGATGCGGCCCATGGCTCCGAACGCCTTCTTGCGCGCGTACCAGAGACGCTGCCTTTCGGCCTCATCGGTCGCGCGCTGGACCTCGCGAGCGCCGCCCCGCCGGCAGATCTCCACGGCCTCGTCCGCGTCCGTCCTCACGGCGGCGGGACTGCCATCGAACTCGATGACCAGCGCCCCGGCGATGTCGGTGGGCAGACCGGCGGCGTAAGCGCTGGCTTCCACGGCGCGGATGGCCTCGCGGTCCACCATTTCGAGCGCGGCAGGCAGAAGTCCGGCGGCGATCAGCGCTGAGACGGCGCGGCTGGCGTCGTCCACGTCGTCGAAGAGCGCCAGCAATGTCTCCACGGCCTCGGGGATCGCGAG
>DATHVW010000294.1:0-15299 GCA_035461085.1 Longimicrobiales bacterium
GAATGGCGACGGCGCTGATGACGTATGCCCTGCGCCGGCTGTTGATGAAGTCGTAGTTCGCGTTCGCGAAAAGGCGTCGCATGGCGCCGTTATCTCCGGTTAGATGCTGATCGCGTCAGCCGTGCGCCGACGTTCCAGGTAGAGCAGGAAGAACGTGCGCGTAATGAACACGGCCGAGAAGAAAGACGCGACGATACCAATGGACAGTGTAACGGCGAAGCCGCGCACGGGACCCGTGCCGACCTGGAAGAGGATCAGCGCCGTAATGAGCGTCGTGATGTTGGAGTCGACAATGGCCGACATGGCGTGCTGGAAGCCGTTGTCCACGGCAGCGCGCACGGTGCGTCCACCCGCCAGCTCCTCGCGGATGCGCTCGAAGATGAGCACGTTCGCATCCACGGCCATGCCGAGGGAGAGGATCATGCCGGCGATACCCGGTGCCGTGAGCGTTGCCCCGAGAATCGACAGTCCGGCCAGCAGCAGCAGCACGTAGACGGCGAGTGCCGTCACGGCGAGAACGCCTGCCATGCGGTAGTACCCGATCATGATCAGGACGACCAGCACGATGCCGATGATGCCGGCGATCTTTCCCTGGTCGATCGAGTCCTGTCCGAGCGTCGGACCGACCGAACGGTTCTCGACCTCGGCCAGCGGCGCCGAGAAGGCACCGGCGCGGAGCACCAGCGCCAGGTCGCGCGCCTCTTCCATCGGCGCCTGGCCCATCTCGATCTGGCCGCTGGAGCCGATCTGCGACTGCACGACCGGCGCACTGTGCACCTCGTCGTCGAGGACAATCGCGATGCGCTTGCCGATGCTGCGGCTCGTCACGTCCGAGAACGTCCGCCCGCCACGCCGGTCGAACTCGAAGCCCACCACTGTCTGGTTGAACTGCGGGTCGCGCGCCGCGGTCGCGTTCTCGAGCCGTTCACCCGTGATGAACGGATCGGCCTCGAGCAGGTAGAGTGACCGGTAGAGCTGTGCGCCGAGCGCCTGCTGCCGCGCCCCCCACACCAGCTCCGTGCCTCGCGGGAGGAGATTGGAAACGCCGGGCAGCGCCAGGTACTGCTTCACACGCTCGACGTCCTGCTCGGCTACCTGCATCTCGCCATCGCCTGCCGCAAGCAGCAGCTCGCTCAGCGGATTGGAGGCGGCCGGCGCGTCGAGATCGGCCGCTGCAGTCGTATCCGCCGCAGAGCCGGCACCGGTGGTATCGGCCGCAGCGCTGTCGGCGGCAGCAGTATCGGCGGTGCCCTGTGCCCCGAAGATCCGCTCGCGCACGTCACGCTGCATGCCGCGCGTCGTGTCGACCCCCGCCTCCGGCATGGCGGCGAGAACAGCCCGGTCCATGCGCGTCAGCACGTTGAGGAGCGGGGCCAGATCCGCGACGGCCTTGAACTCCAGGAACGCCGTTTGGGAGATCAGCTGGCGGGCACGCTCGATGTCCGTCTCGCCCGGCAGCTCCACGATGATGCGGTAGTCGCCGACGCGCTGCACGTTCTGCTCACCCGTGCCCGTCGGATCGATGCGGCTGCGCAGGATATGGATGTTGCGATCGGTGTGCTCCCGCCGCACTTCCGGCGTCATCGTGCCGTCCGGATCGGCCACCTCGAGGGCGAGATAGATGCCGCCGCTCAGGTCGAGGCCGCGCGTGATGCCGCGGAAGTACAGGGTCGCGGCACTCGCGATCACGACTGCGGCAATGATCAGGAGCCGGCCTTTGAGCGTGCCGAACATCGACGAACTCACTGTGGTTGACGGAGATGGTGCGGGGGCGTCCCCGCAATCGGATACAAGCCGGTAAGTTGACGGAGCAGCGGGCACTTGTCAACGTGCGGCGCACGCCAAAAAGTCCGCTGTTCGCGCGCGGACCGGAGGGGAACACCTGTCGCAGTGAGGGGTCACAGAGCCGGCTGTCGCCCGCGCGGCAGGCAGGTCGAGCCGCCGGGGTCGCGACAGGAGCGGCGCTCGGAACCTCACGGTCCGGGCTTTTTTTGCGCCCGACCGTACACAACCACTCAATCAGGTGAACGTCGATGAAGACATTCATGCTGCGGGCGACGGCGCTCGTAGTCCTCGCGCTCGTCGGCTGCGGCGACGCTGATCCATCGGGCCCGGGCACCGAGGGACGGTACGCCACGTTTACGCCGGACCGGAGCACGTACGTGCCGTTCCGCGTCGCGCGGCTCGAGCTCGACGGACCGGCCCCGGGCCCTGGCGCGTCCGTCAGCGGTACGATCGGAGGCCGCGCAGTCGAGCTGACCGCGACATCGGATTCAGCGGTGGTCGTCGTCGTTCCGGCCGTATCGGCAGGCAGCCACGCGCTGTCGTTCGCCGTCAGCGGCCGCGAGTACCGGGGCTCCATCACCGTCACATCGGCTGCGGGAATGACGGACCCGGTCGGTTACCTGGACGCGGTGAGCGAGCAGGCGCGCACGACAATCGCTGCGATGCGGGCCGATGCGGAGGCGGATGGGGGGCCTGAACATGAGGCCGTGCTCGAGCTGCTGCGCATCGCCGAGGACAGCCTGGCCGTCTTCGAGGCGCGGCGTGCCAGCCTGAGTGCCGGTGATGCCGGGGTCGTCGCCCAGGCTCTGCGCGCGAACCTGACGGACGTTCCGGAGTTCACGGGTCCGATCGGCACCGGCATGTCCGCGCTGCAGATCCCGGAGTGCAGCAACCTGGCCCCCCTGTTTGAGTACGAGTGCACCTGGGACTACTTCATCGAGGCCGCAGCGTTCACGGGCGGCTTTGCGGCACTGTCGGCTGCGGCGGCCAAGAGCATCGTAGTGACCGGACCGATCGGCTTCGTCGTGTCAGCCGGCAGCGCGACGCTGGGTTTGCTGACCGGCGCACGCGCCGCCGAGATCGGCTTCGAAGTCGTGCTCTGGGAAGGCGCGATGGCGTACAAGGCGGGAACGGAGGTCGTCGCCGCCTCGACAGAGTGGTTCAACACCAGATTCTTCACTTCCAGTGGTGATCCCTTCGAGGCGGACATGCAGTCGATGGCAACCGGGTCCGCCGGTACCGCCAGCCTGACGCGACTGACCAACGGCCGCACCGTCACGTTCACGTTCTCGCCGCGTGTGCGGAACGTGCAGCCTTCGGATCGCGATGTGCCAGTGGAGTGGCTCGCACGCGGCCTCCAGCTCATCGATGCCTACAATCAGTTCATCGGCCGCTTCACAACACGTGCGCAGATCGAACTGCCGGAAGCGACGTTCGCATGGCTCGCGCCGGTCCCTTCGGAGCAGATCGACATCGAGATCGTCGCGAACGACAAGGTGCGTGTGGATACGATGGCGGGCACGGGTGATCGCGTCAGTGTGCGTTTCGCTACCGATGAGGATACGGAGCAGGCGTTCACGTACGACGTCATCTACAGCAGCGTAGTGTACCCACCGGTCCGGGTGCGCTATGAGGCCGTTCTCGAGCCGCCGACCTATCAACTCGCGTGGCGGAACCACTCTCCGGTTCCGGACAGCATGGCCCTTCACGCACGAGTCGACTACCCGCTCCTGCTGCTCGATGAGGATGGCGCGCCGGTGGCCCGCGACTGGGCAACCGAGGGCATCACACTGGCGAACGGCACGAATCCGGACGTGACAGCGCAGTGGGACCACAACGGCGAGGACTTCGTCGTGAGCTTCGAGGTGAGCGGCGGTCAGCTGCACGCATCGACCGAGATCGACGTCCTCCTGGACGGCCGGGTCATCCAGCACCTGAAGCTCGCGCTCACGGACTCCGTTTCGTTCTACGAGAGCATCGTGATCGGTGGCTGGACCCGCGAGTCGTATTACCGGGGGGAGGAGCTCAGCCTCTCCGAGCAGTGGACGCTGCTCGCCGATGGCACCGCGATCAGCTCCGCGCCGCGTGAAGGAACCTGGGGCGTCTCAGCGTCTTTCGACGGCGACCAGCTCATCACCGACCAGAGCGTGCCGACCTATAGCCTGGGGGTGAGCCTCGACCGGGTCTACCACGTTCCGCTGTCGTACCCGCTCGAGCCGCACGAAGAAGAGTACTGGGTGTCCTTCCCGACGAATACGTGGTACCTCGTCGTGATTACGAAGAACTGACAACGCGAGAAACGGCACCGGGCCGTTGCATCAGCCCGGTGCCGTTTCCGCTCGTCATGGGATCACATCAATCCCCGTGGATCGCAAAGTTCCCCGCCCGGTAGTTCCGCCAGTACTCATCGAGCATCCGCCGCAGCCTGCCGCTCAGGAAGTACACGCCGATGAGGTTGGGGAACGCCATACCCAGGATCATGAGGTCGCCGAACGCCAGCACGTTCGTGGCGGTCAGGACCGAGCCGAGAAACACGAACACGAGGAAGACCACCTTGTAGGGCATGGACGCTCGCGGGCCCAGCAGCCAGACGGCGCAGCGCTCGCCATAGTAGGACCACGAGATCATGGTCGAATAGGCAAACAGAAATACTGCGAACGACAGGACATGGGGAAAGGCGGGCAGATCCTCGCCGAACGCGCGCGACGTGAGTGCGGCACCCTGACTGCCTGCGATGAGCGACTCGTAGGCGGGGTTGGCGTAGGCGCCGCTGAACACGATGACCAGCGCGGTCATCGTACAGATCACGACGGTATCGATGAACGGCTCGAGCAGCGCGACGATCCCTTCGCGCACGGGATACTCCGTACGAGCTGCCGAGTGCGCGATCGCCGCGGACCCGGCGCCCGCTTCATTCGAGAACGCCGCGCGCTGGAACCCCACGACGAGTACGCCCACGAATCCGCCGTACGCCGCGTCGGGACTGAACGCCTGCCGGAAGATCTCGCCGAGAGCGAACGGCACATCCGCCGCGTTGGCCAGGATCACGAACAGCGCCGCCCCGACATATACGACTGCCATGAGCGGGACGATCTTGTCGGCCACGCGCGCAATGCGACGGATGCCGCCGATGATCACGATGCCGACCAGGAATGTCATCAGCAGTCCGTATATCCAGCCGTTGCCGACCAGAGCCGGGACCGTCTCCTGAAGCGCGTTCATCGACTGATTGACCTGGAAGCTGTTCCCGCCCCCGAGTGAGCCGCCGATGCACAGCACCGCGAACAGCACGGCCAGCGTCTTCCCGAGCCGCGGCAGACCACGTTCCGCGAAACCCTTCGACAGGTACTGCATGGGCCCGCCGAGCACGGTTCCGCCAGGGCCGACGTCGCGGTAGGCCAGCGCGAGGGTGCACTCGGAGAATTTCGTGGTCATGCCCAGGAATCCGGCCACGATCATCCAGAACGTCGCACCCGGGCCGCCGACGCTGATGGCGATGGCGACACCGGCGATGTTCCCGAGACCGACGGTAGCGGACAGCGCGGTCGTCAGTGCCTGAAAGTGGGACACCTCGCCGGGCTCATCGGGATTCGTGTAGCGGCCGCGTGTGACGGCGATCGCGTGCCGGAACGCGCGGATATTGATGAATCTCATGCGCAGTGTGAGAAACACTGCGCCGCAGACGAGCCAGGCGACGACGAGGGGAAGAGTGCGGTCGGGGTCCCACCACAACAGATCGAAGAAGAAGACTGAGCTCACCCAGCCGTTGACCTGCGCCATCGCCCCGTCGACGTTCGTCTGCCACGCCGCCGGGGGTGCGGAAACCGATGACGGCCCGGATTGCGCGGCGAGATGGTCGAAGAGGACGGGAGAACTGGCGAGCAGGAAGAGCGCGACCATGAGTCGCGACACGCAGCGTTGCATCATGAGTTACACCTCGCTCCAGACGATGCCGAAGGGCCGCTGCGGCGGTTGAGCCGCGGCGCCGACAGTGACAGATCAGTTACCGGCGAACGGACGGCCGGCAGGTGCAGTCGCAAAGGCACCGGTCGCGTTCGCGCGTCCGGTTCACGTTTGCGTCACCGCAATGGGGGCTCTGTCAGGGGTTGGGCGGAGGTGTACCGAGTGAGGAGCTTGCGAGGCCGCCGCGCTGCAGCCTCGAAGCGATATCGCAGGAATGGTGGACCACGCTGTGGACGCCGCCCGCCTGCGGACGGATGCGGATATTCGCCGGCGCGTGCAGTGGCGAGTGCCGGGACGTGGTGCTCCGGCCGGTACGGCTGTCCAGCTCCGCGCCAGCAGTGGCCGCCAGGAATCCGGGAGCCGGCAATGCGTCGCCGGCATTCAGATGTCCGGACGCACCAATCGTCTCGACCACCAGCGGAGCCCGGCTCGAAGCGTCGGCGCCGTGCGCGCCTCCGGATGGTCCTGCCATGAGCAGAACAACAGCGGCCAGGATCTGGATCGCGAAGCGGCTCAAGTACCGGACACCGGGTATCGAGGAAACGGCACCCGGCCGGAATGCTCCGACCCGATGCCGTCGTGCGTCAATGCGTACGCGAGTGGGCCCGGCAGGACTCGAACCTGCGACCCTTCGATTATGAGTCGAGTGCTCTAACCACCTGAGCTACGGGCCCGTCTGCTGTAAAATAGCGAACTCAGCGGGTACCGAACAGGCGGTCACCGGCGTCGCCGAGGCCGGGCAGGATGTAGCCGACGTCGTTGAGCTGGCGGTCGAGTGCCGCGGTGTAGACCTGCACGTCGGGGTGGTCATCGAGCATGCGCTGCACGCCCTCCGGCGCGGCCACGAGCGACATCAGGCGAACGCGGGCGGCGCCATGCCGCTTCAGGGATGTGACGGCGGCGGATGCGGATCCGCCGGTGGCGAGCATCGGGTCGAGGACGAAGAAGTCGCGCGCCTCGGGGTCCGGCGGGATCTTGAAATAATAATCGACCGGCTGGAGCGTGTCGTGATCGCGGTAGAGGCCGATGTGGCCGACGCGCACGGACGGCATGAGGCGGAGCATGCCTTCGACCATGCCGAGGCCGGCGCGGAGGATCGGCACCAGCGTGAGCTTCTTGCCACTCACCATCTGGGCAACGGTCTTTTCGAGCGGTGTCTCGATCTCGACATCCTCGAGCGGCAGATCCTTCGTCGCTTCATAACCCATCAGCATCGCGATCTCATCGACGAGCGCGCGGAACGTCTTCTTGGACGTATCACGACTCCGCAGCACGGCCAGCTTGTGGCGTACCAGCGGGTGATCGATCACCGTCAGATTCGGGAAGCGCTGCATTTCGTTTCCGTGAATTTGTGGAGGGTGGCCGAAGTATAGCCGGCACCCCGAAGCGGTCAAGTCAGGGTGCGGCGACAGCTGAGCGCTCGACCCAGGCATCGCTGCCTTCGGCTGTGCGCACGCGCAGCCAGCCGCTGCGCTGCTCAACCAGGCGCGCGACTGTACCGGCACGCATGTCGCCGAGCGCAGCATCGCGGGTGGTGGGTGCCGCGTACAGGCGTGTTCCCTGGCCGAGCGGCGTGACGACCGTCGGACGCGCCGCATCGATGGCGGCCGCGAGTGCAACGAGAACGAGGATCGTCGCCGCGGGGACGAGCGGCCCGCGCCGCACGCGCGAGCGCATCACCATGAAAGAGAGCGGAAGCAGCAGCAGCCACCAGGCCGCAGTCGCGATGAGCACGCGCTCGGATCCATTGAGCCAGTCCAGCGGCTGCACGCGTGCGAGTGCCGCTGCCGCATCGATCGCGCGAAGGTTATGCCGCGCATCCGCGTCGCGCGGCGCGAGCTGCACTGTCCGCAGCCACGCCCATGCCGCCCGGCCCGGATCACCGGCGCGGTACGCGGCGAGGCCCAGATCATACCAGCCGGAAGCGTCGTGCGGTGCGGCACGCGCGTAATCGTGGAACGCGTTCGCGGCCTCGACAAACTCACCGAGCTCGTAGTGCTGGACACCGGACGTGAAGGCGTCGCTCGGATTGTCCCGGACGGCCGCCGCAGCGGCGGGCAGCGCGAGCAGCGCGACCAGCATGGCCCTGCGCCCATGCCATCCCCGGCGCGGCTCCAGCATCCCGACAAAGGCACGCACCCGGTCGATCAGTCGCCCGGCGTCGTACGGCTCGGCCGGCGCAAAACGCAGTCGGTTCAGCTCGCGCAGCAGGCTCTCCAGCTCCGTGGCGGCGGCCGGGCGCTTGTTCTGACGGAGAGCGACGACGGGATCGCCATCAATGCCGGCGACGCGCGCGACCGCATCGCGTGCGATCCGTTCCAGCTCCGCCAGCAGTGCAGGCGATGGGACATCGCCGCGCAGGTCCTCGAGGCGCTCGATGAGCTCCCGTGCGAGATCGCGCGGACCCGCCGGTCGTTCGCGACGTCGGCGCAGCCCGATCGCCGACACGAGCAGCAGCAGCGGCACGATCTGGACCGCGGCGAAGGTGGGCGTGCGCACCCAGCCGAGCGGACTCCGCCCTGGACGCATGCGCAGCGGTCGGAGCGCCGTGTCGGTCGGCGCAGCGATCGCGGCAGGCGTCACGGTCACGCGCAGCGTGTCGCTGCTCAGGACGATGTACGCTTCGCGCTCGGGGTCGAATACACCGTACTCGATCGGCGGGATCACCAGCATCCCGGGCTCCTGCGGCACGAGCATCCAGCGGAAGCGCTTCATGCCGCCGACACGGTCCTGATTCACATCGACGCGCGATTCCTGGTTCGGCGGAAAGATCTCCACTCCGGAAAGCTCCGGCAGCCGCGGCTCCGGCAGCGCCTTCACGTTACCCGTGCCTGTCACTTCCAGCGTCAGCACGGTCGGGTCACCCGCCCGAATCTGCGCCGGCGCCACGGACGCCTGGAGCGACAATGTGCCCACCGCGCCGGTGTACGACGGCGGGCGGCCCGCTGCCGGAACGGGCAGCACGACGAGGGGCGCTGAATCGGATACGAGCTCGCGCGTCTCCGGGGCGTAGAGGAAGCCGCGCCGTATCTCGTAGTGCAGGCGCGCGGGCGGAAAGCGATAGGATCCGGGCGCCAGCGGGAAGTATGCACGGCGATACGTCTGCGTCTCGACCGTCCGCCCTTCGCGTGAGCGGAGCGTCACGCTGATGGGGTCCGGCAGGTCCTGGATCCAGAATCCCGTGGGGGCCGGCGGATCGAACGTGGCCGGTCGTGACTGCCGCGTCCGCATCTCCTCGGCGAACGTCGCCTCGGCGCGCAGCAGCACCTGCTCGCCAACGTACACGGTGTCCGCATCGAGCCGGACGTCGAGGGACGAGGACGATTCACCACCCGCTGCTCCCGCACCGCCCGCACCGCCGCTGGTGACGATCAGGTCCAGCGGATCCGTTCGATACGTCATGCCGGAGACACGCACGACGACCGGAGGAATGCGATACAGGCCGGGATTGCGCGCGACGATCACCACGTCGCGCCGCGTTGCCCGCGTGCGACCGCCGGGTATGGTGATCTGTGTCTGCGTGTAGTCGCTGGTGCCGAGGATCTCGAGGTCGCGCGACAGCGCGGGCAGACGGATCTCCTGCGGCGCAGGCCCGCGCGTCTCCACGGTGACCTGGAGTGTCGTGGTGCTGCCGACGTTGATGCGGCCCGCACTCAGCGACGCGGTGACCCGCACCGGGTCCTGCGCGCACAGCAGCGTCGCGCACAGCAGTGCCAGCACCATTACCAGTCCCGCAGCACCGGCACGCGGCGCTGGCCGCGCCGCAGCTTCTCACGCGTCAGGTCCCGCTCGTCCTGCTCGATCGCACTGAGGATCCGATCCGCCTGCTCCTGGCTCATCGGCTGATCTTCCATCTCCGTGCCGCTGTCCGCGCCTTCACCCGCCGGTGACTCCGAGTCGCTCGATCCGCTGCCGCCGCCCGACTGCTGCTGTTCCTGCTCGTTGTCGCCTGACTCGTCCTGCTCCTGCTCCTGCTGCTGCGGCATGCTCTGCTGCTGCTGCTCGTTCTCCTCGCGCTCGCGCAACGCCATCTCGAGGTTCCACTTCGCATCGACATCCGCCGGATCGATGCGGAGCGTCCGCTTGTATGCCTCGATCGCGGCGTCAAGCAGCGTGCCCTGCTCCCGCAGGTCGCCGCGCGCACGCGCGTCCTGGAGGAAGCGGTTGCCGAGGTTGTAGAACGCGCGTTCGCGCAGCTCGGGATCGACGCCCTCGAGCGCGCGCTGGAAGTGCGGGTCCGCCTCGTCGAAGCGCCCGAGTGCGAGCAATGCCGTGCCGAGGTTGTAATACACCTGCGGCGATGCGTCACCACTCTCCACGACACGCTGGTACGCAGCGGCCGCTTCCTCGTACTTCCCTTCCCTGTACAGCCGGTTACCCTTCTCCACGTCGCCGATGCCGAAGCCGACCACACCGAGCATCAGAACGAGCACCGCTGCGTGCACCGCGCGGCCGCCCGCCGCCTGCCGCCCGACCGCCGGCTCCGCCGCGACCGATTCCTCGCCCGCCGCTGGACGCCCGGGCCACATACCGCGCCGGGCACCGCCGTACAGCATGATGTCCAGCGTCAGCATGATGAGCGCGAGCGCGGCAAAGAGGGCGAAGCGCTCGCGAGGCTCGACCCGCTGAGTGCTCTCGCCCTCCTCGCGCTGCATCCCCTGCAGCTCGTCGATCACGCGCGCGAGCGCGGCCGCATCGTCCATACGCACGTAACGACCACCCGTCCGCTCCGCGACGGTGCGCAGGAGGTTCTCATCGAGTCGCGAGATGACGATCTGGCCCGCCTCATCGCGCTTGAAGCCGGCGACCTCGCCGGTCGCCGGGTCGATGTCCGGTATGCGATCACCATCCGGTGTGCCGACGCCGATCGTGATGAAGCGCACACCCGCTCGCGCCGCGCGGTCTGCGGCGGCCTCCACGCCTCCGACCTCCTCGAGTGCTTCGCCATCGCTCAGCAGGACCACGGCGCGCTCACCACCGGCGGTCTCCGACCCACGAACGAGATCGGTGGCCTGTGCGATCGCCGCAGCGAGCGACGAGCCGCCCTGGCTGACCATCTCCGGATCGAGTGCATCGAGATAGAGCTCGAGCGCGCTGTGATCACTCGTGAGCGGCGAGAGGATGTATGCGCGCCCCGCGAACACGACGAGTCCGAAGCGATCGCCCGGAAGCTCGCGCAGCATGCGGCGCGCGAAGAGCCGCGCACGCTCGAGCCGGTTCGGCTCCACATCCGGCACCAGCATCGACTTCGATATGTCGGTCGCCACCACGACGTTCAGGGACAGAGCCTGTCCCTCACCGGTGCGATAGCCCCAGCGCGGCCCGGCCGCAGCCGCTCCGAGCGACGCGCCGGCGAGCACGAGCAGCACCACGCGCGGCATCGGGAAGCGCAGCAGCTCGGCACCGCCGAGGCGGGCGAGGAGATGCGGATCGCTGAACGCACGCGCAATGCGCTCGCGCCGGCGTGCGTAGAGCCACACGGCGCCGGCCAGCAGGAGCGGAACGATGAAGATGAGGGGCAGCAGGTCGGGTCGTGCGAAGCTCATGGCAGCCTCCCGAACCGGCTGGCGCGCAGTGACCATTCCGTCATGAGCGCGAGCATTGCGAACGCGATGAGCGGCAGGTAGTGCGGCGTGTAGTTGACATAGCGCCGCACCTCCACGTCGGTGCGCTCCAGCTGATCGATCCTTCCGTAGATGCTGTCGAGGGCCTCCTCGTTCGTGGCGCGGAAGTACTGCCCGCCGCTCGTCGCCGCGATCTCACGCAGCAGGTCCTCGTCGATGTGCACGGGCAGATTGGCGTACTGCACACCGAACGGGCCGGTCGCGATCGGAATGGGCGCGACGCCATCGCTGCCGACGCCGATCGTGTAGATCCTGATGTCGAACGCGGCCGCGGCCTGTGCTGCCGTGAGCGGGTCGATGTCGCCGCGGTTGTTCTCCCCGTCCGTCATGAGGATCATCACCCGCGACTCGCCGGGCGCGCGCCGCAGACGATTGGCTGCCGTCGCGATGGCGGTGCCGATCGCCGTTCCGTCCTCCAGCATGCCCGTACCCGCAGAGAGCTGGTCGAGCGCCTGGTAGATCACCGGGTAATCGATGGTGATCGGGACCTGGGTGAGAGCCTCGCCCGCGAACGCGACCAGGCCGATCCGGTCGTACTGCCTGCCCCGCACGAACTCTGCGACGGTCTCCTTCGCGACCGCCAGCCGGTTGCGCGTGTTGCTGCGGCCCTGCTCATCCCGCACCGAAAGGTCCTCGGCCAGCATCGAGCTGGAGATATCGACGACGACGGCAATCGCGATGCCTTCCGCATCGATATCGACCACGGCTGCACCGCTGCGTGGCGTGGCGATCGCCACGACGAGCGCGGCAACGGCCAGTGCCCGGAGCCAGCCGGGCAGACGCGCGAGCAGCCGTGCGCTGCGCGGTGCCACCCGGCCAAGCAGGCCGGCGCGCGAGAACGTGAGCGAGCGCGGCTGCTCACGACGCGTGAGCCAGACATAGAGCGGGATGCAGAGCAGCAGCAGCAGCGCCCAGGGATTCGCGAAGCCGACGCTCATGCGACCCTCCGCTCGTCGGGAGCAGCAGGTTCCGGCCGTGCCGCGAACCGTTCAATCCACGCGCGTGCCGCGTCGAGATCACCGTTCGCGTTGTCCTTCGTGGTCACGGCGCGTGCGAACTTCACCATGTCGGCAGCGCCGAGAATGCGTGTGAACTCGAGCGCGTCCTGCATGCCGGCATCGGCACGGAGTCGCACGGCCAGCTCGGACGTCGTGAGGTCGGTGCTCCAGCGGGGCTCCATCGCGGCAGCGTAGTGACGCAGTGTCTCCGTCAGCCGCCCGTAGAACACCCTGAACTCACCGCGTTCGATGAGGCCCTCGCGCCGCAGCGCAGTCAGCTGCGCGAGCGCAACCTCCAGCGGCGGGACGGCGGGTGTGAACACGATGGGCGTCTCAACGCCGCGCCGGCGCCGCCACCATACGTACAGCGCCGCAGCGACCAGTGCTGCGATCAGCAGCGCCAGCAGTATCGGCCACCACAGGCGGTTGGCGCCCAGGACATCCTTCGCCGGCTTCGCTTCGATCCCGGCCGTGTCGGCGGGAAGCACGGAGGTGACCTCGAACGCCGGCAGCTGCACCTGCATTGTCGTGTCACGCTGCGCACTGGTGATGCGTACTGTCACGGGCGCCAGCTCGTAGGCGCCCGGCCTCCACGCGGCCAGCGGGTACAGCAACGTCGCCTGGCGCATGCCGCCCGCGGTATCGAAGCGGACCTCACGGCGGCCGGCGGGCTCGACGTCATCGACCAGAACCAGGGAGTCCGGTGCAACGAGCCGCGAGCCTTCGGGCAGCTCGACGCGCACGGCAGCGTGGAACACATCACCAACCGTGATCGACTCGGGCACCACGGCCGCACGCGGCTGCTGCGCGGCGGCGCTGCCGGCACAGAGCAGGAGCAGAACGACTGCGATGCACCTCATCGTCCGCGCTGCCGCTCGCGTCGGCGGAAGAATGCCAGCAGCGGTTTCACGTACGGCTGATCCGTGCGTACCTCGATCTCATCCACGCCGAGTCGCCGGAACAGCCGGCGCGTCTCACTCCTCTCTCGCGTGAGCAGATCGGAGAACATCTCGTGAACGTCGTCGCGACCCGTGTCCACCCATGTCAGCTCGCCGGTCTCGGGATCCTCCAGCGCGACGATGCCGACGTCCGGCAGGTCGAGCTCCGCGGGATCGGAGATCGAGACGCCCACCACGTCGTGGCGGCGGGAGACGAGACGGAGCGTCTTCTCCCAGCGTGCGGCCTCCGCGGCAGCGGCGCCGTCGTCACCGGAACGCACGGCGAAATCGCTCAGCAGGAAGATGATGCCGCGGTGCGCCAGCAGACGCGCCGCGTAATCGAGGGCGCCGGCGATGTCCGTGCCGCGACCCCGCGGATGAAACGCCAGCACGTCGCGGATGAGGCGGAGCGCGTGGCGACGGCCCTTGCGCGGCGGCACCACGTGCTCGACATGATCGCTGAAGATGAGGAGGCCGACCCGGTCGTTGTTGCGCACTGCGGACAGCGCGAGGACGGCGGCGAGCTCCGCCGCGAGATCCGCCTTGAAACGGCCGCGCGTGCCGAACTGTTCCGAGCCGGAGAGGTCCACGACCAGCAGCACCGTCAGCTCGCGCTCCTCGACGTGTTTCTTCACGTACGGGTGTCCCGTGCGTGCGGTTACGTTCCAGTCGATGTTGCGCACGTCGTCGCCGGGCTCGTACTCGCGCACCTCGGAGAACTCCATGCCCTGCCCGCGGAACACGCTCTGATACTCGCCGCCGAAAATCGACGTGACGAGCCCGCGCGTGCGCAGCTCGATCTGCCGCACCTGACGCAGCACGTCGCGCGTTGCGGGAGCGGTCGGCTCCGGCTCGGGCGCGGGCGGGCGGCGCAGGAAACGGATCACGGCACCTCGACCGCCGCGAACACGCGCGCCACGATGTCGTCCGACGTGACTTCCTCGGCCTCCGCCTCGAAGCTCGTGATGATCCGATGCCGGAGCACGTCGGGACCGATCGCCTTCACATCATCGGGCAGTACGTAGCCGCGGCCCTGCAGGTAGGCATGTGCGCGCGCGCAGAGCGCCAGGTAGATGCTGGCCCGCGGCGACGCGCCGTACTGGATGAGCGGCGCGATGCTGCTCAGCCCGTATTCCGCCGGCTCGCGGGTGGCGTGCACGATCGAGACGATGTAGTCCTCGATCTTCTCATCCATGTATACGCCCAGGATCTCCTGCCGCGCGCTCAGGATCTCTTCCGGAGTAGCCACGCGCTCGAGCACGACGGGATCACGCCCCGCCATGCGTCGCATGATCTCCTTCTCATCGGACTTCGGCGGATAGCCGACACGCAGCTTCAGCATGAAGCGGTCTACCTGTGCCTCCGGCAGCGGGTAGGTCCCCTCCTGCTCGATCGGATTCTGCGTCGCCAGGACGAGGAACGGTTTCGGCAGCGTGAACGTCTCGCCACCGAGCGTCACCTGGTGCTCCTGCATCGCCTCCAGCAGTGCGGCCTGCACCTTGGGCGGTGCGCGATTGATCTCATCGGCGAGCAGGATGTTGGCGAAGATGGGCCCGCGCCGCGCGGTGAAGTCGCCGGTCCGCTGATTGTAGATCATCGTGCCGACGACGTCGGCGGGCAGCAGGTCGGGCGTGAACTGTATGCGCTCGAAGGTCGCCGACATGGCATCGGCGAGTGAACGGACGGTCAGCGTCTTGGCCAGACCGGGCACGCCCTCGAGCAGCACGTGGCCGCCGGTGAGCAGACCGACGAGCAGCCGGTCGATCATTGCTTCCTGCCCGACTACGCGCTTGCGCAGCTCCGTGCGAATGCGCTCCGCCAGCTCGCGTCCTGCGGCAGGCGTGGTCGACACCGTTCCTTCCACCAACGGCCCCCTCCGTAATCCTCAGGTATCGCCGAGCCGCGCAACGTGAACGGCTCAGCGCTTCGTGCGCTCACCCCGGTCTTCGTATCGGAACACCCAGGCCGCCATGCGGCCCGGTCGGATGCTG
>DATHVW010000295.1:0-10037 GCA_035461085.1 Longimicrobiales bacterium
GCATCCGCTTTCCCTCGACGAGATCCGCAACGATCCGGACCGTCGCGCGCTCTACTACTTTCTCGTCGCACACACCGGCATCGGCTGTGTCATCACGCGCATGCTCGATGGCGCGCACGTGGAGACACTGCGCGGGCGCGCGCTCGTGATGCCGGACGGCAGCATGGAGCTGCTCTCGGGCATCGATCCGCTGCGTGATTACGCAGCCACGGATGTGGAGCGCAAGGCGATCGCCGATCTGGCAGCCATGCGCAACTCCGGCGACCTCATGCTGTTCGGAGCCTACGATGCGGTGCAGGATTTCTGCATCTGCTTCGACGACCAGATCGGGGCGCACGGCGCCATGGGCGGACGTCAGTCATGGCCGTTCCTGCTGACGCCGCGCGGACTCGTGCCCGAGGATTACACGATCGATGATCCGCTCGATCTGCACCCTCTCTTTGCCCGCTACTCCGGCCGCGCCGAAGGCAAAGCGCCGCCGCGACACGCCGACGAGCAGCGCACCGCGTTCGGCGGTTGATCACCGCTCGCGCCGGGACGGTTCTTCGGTGATGTCGAACAGCCTGTCGCGGCGCACGCTTGCGCCCGTCGCCGGATTCGAGATCTCCACCTGAAGCCGGTATCGGCCAGGCCGCAGTGTGGCGGTGCCGATGGTACGCAGCTCCTGCGTGCCGTAGATCTCATGCGGCTCGCCGCTGCGCCCGGCGAACTCGAGCGTGAGCACATCCGGCTCGCGCCCCGTCAGCTGGCGCGCCGCACGCCACAGCGCCGATGCCTCGGGCGCGACGACGATGCGCGTGCTGTAGAGCGCGTCCGGCGGCAGGCCATAGACCTCGTAGTAGAGCTCGAAGGTCTCGCCGACCCGGTATCGACGGCCCGCCGCGAGCGCGAGCCCGATGTCACCGCGCCGCAGACGATCGGCGGCTCCTTCCGGCGCGATCACCACGTCGCTCAGCTGCAGTGCATCGCCCGAGAAATCGGGTACGGTGTGCGTGACCGCCACCACCGCGCCGAGGCTGCGCGCGACATCGGCAACGGTGACTCGCACAGCCAGCCGGCCGTGCAGCGGTGTCACCGCCGACTGCGCGAGCAGCACGTGCGTGCTGGTGCTGTCCGGCAGCAGGAATCGCAGCGGCTGCTCCGACCGCGTTGCGCTGTGCGCAGTGGTGTCGATGAATGCCAGCGCGGACGTCAGTGACACCTGGCCGGCAGCATCCGCGAGGCGTCGCACCTGCGCGCGCGTCAACGTGATGCCGGCCACGACCTCGGCCCCATCGGCTGCACGGAACGCATGGAGCTCCGTTTCCACATTCAGACGGTCCTCGAACGACGGACGATATCTTTCGCCCTGCACGAGTTCCGAAGCGAAGCGGCGCAGCGCCACCGGATTGTCGCAATCGACAGCGCGCATGCGACGGGAGTCCTCGTGCAGCATGATGTCGGTCGCGTCGACCGGGCGGTAGGCGGACGGCGGGAGGAACGCGTCCAGCGGGTTCGCCATGGACAGTGTGTCCGCACCCAGGAACGGCACGTAACCGCACATTCCGACCCAGCGGAACCAGCTCGCGTCGCCGAAGCGTGTCAGCATGAGGCCCGCCGGCGCAAGGCCGTGCCGGCGCGGGTCCTCACCCATCAGCACGGCCATGCCTGCCATGTTCCCGGCGTCGCGCAGCGGCGCGTACAGCGGGAACTCACGGTACGCCTCATACAGACGGCGATAATGCACGCCCAGTCGCTCTGCCAGCGACACGCCGCTCAGTGCCGCGCGGATCTCCCAGCGTTCGCTCAGCCAGCCTGCGCGCGCTTCCATCGCAAGCGTGTCCCAGACCGCGGCCTCCGACAGCGTGAACGTCGGTGCCGACGCAGCGTGGTATTCCCTGATGGCAGCCTCGCCGGCAGACTCCAGGCCCGACAGGTACGCCGCTGCCCCCATCTGCTCCGTCGCCGGCGACAGCAGGAGCGCGACTGCGCGCACATGCGCGACACGCCCGGGATCCGCGCCGGCCCGCGCTGCGCTCACTGCATGAGTGAGCGCACGGGTCGCGTCGCTCTGCTCCACGGCAATGAGCGCTCGCTCCAGCAGTACTTCCCCGCTCGCGTTCACCGCCGCAAGAGCAGCATCCGCTTCGACGAGCAGATCGGTGTCGTGGCGCTCGCGCGCGAACCGCGCAAGCTCCACCGCCGCCAGCTCCAGGCCGGGGTCCAGCTCCAGTGCGGTGCGCAGTGCGCGCAGCGCGTGCGCGGAGGCCAGACTCCGTGGATCGATGAAGCTGCCGGAGTCGGAGTCGTCCAGCCGCACCCTGGCGTCGGGGCCACGGCGCAGCAGCAGCGCGAGTGCCAGATGATGATCAGGGTTGTCGGGATCGCGCGCCAGTGCGCGCTCCAGATCCCAGCGCGCGCGGTACGCGGTGCCCCGCCGCGGCTCCAGCTCGTACTCACGCAGCCGCCGGAGGGATGCGACGACGCGCGCGTCCAGCGCGGATGGTGCACGCGTAGTCGCAACCTGTTCAACGGTGCCGGCGCGCTCGAGCGCAGCCCAGAAGGCGGGCACGGATGGCGACTGCGCCACAGTGGGCGCAGCCGCTACACACATGAGGATCAGGAAGCTGGTGCCAATTACATCGCGCGGCGCCATGGTTCCCCCTGCATTTATGAAACGACCGGCAGGAACGTCCGCCCACGCCGGACACGGTCCCGCAGCTGCCCGGCTACTCGCCGCCGCGCTCGCCCCCGGCTGCGCTGCCCGCAAAGCGGTAGCCGATCATCTTGTACGCGAGCTTCGCCACCAGGAAGTCCGGAGCGGACAGTCCGGCGATGGGCGCGAGCTCCACAATGTCCACTGCGTGCACCGTTCGCTCCGCGAACACCCGACGCAGCAGCTTCATCACCGGATACCACTGCAGACCACCGGGCTCCGGCGTGCCCGTTGACGGCACGAGCGACGGATCGAAGCCGTCCACGTCGAAGGTGATGTACACGTCTTCGCCCAGACGCGACATCACATCGTCCATCCACACATCGCCCGTGTGTATGTCGTCGGCCAGGAATACATGGATGTTGTCCGACTTCCGGACCAGGCGCATCTCGTCCGACGTGATCGCACGGATCCCGACCGCAACGATCTCGACCCGGTCCTGCGTCCTGCTCATTACCGACGCGTGCGAGTACTCGGAGCCTTCATACTCCGGCCGCAGATCCGTGTGCGCATCGAACTGCAGCACCGTCAGCCGCCGGCCTTCCTCCTGAAGCCGGTCCGCCCACGCCAGGATCGGCGCACTCGAGATCGAATGCTCGCCCCCCAGCATGATCACGAGTCGGCCGGGGGCAGCATCCAGCACCCGGTCATATGCGGCACGCAGCTCGGCAATCGCCTCCTGCGGGCCCGCGCCTGTCAGCATCAGGGACGGCAATGTCGCAATCCCGACATCGGCCGGCTCCGTGTCCAGCTCCTGGTCGTACAGCTCGATGTAGCGCGATGCATCGATGATCGCTGCGGGACCGTTGCCCGTGCCGCCCCCGAAGCTCGTCGTCGCCTCGTACGGCACCGGCAGAATCACGACCTTCGCGTTCGCGAGATCGCTCGCCTCTTCGTCCAGCCCCATGAAACTGTGCGGCAGCTCCCACTCCAGCGACCGCAGCGATTCCGGCACCCGCATGACCCCTCCCGATACCTCATTCACCCGCAGCGGACCGCGACCCGGCGCTGCGGCATCTCTCCTGTTCGGCATGGCGGGAACATGCAAAGACGACGGGGACGGCGCCAGACAGTGACGCGCAGATGTGGCGGTGCTGCGAGGAGGGTGTTCGCGGAGGCCGATGTGCCTAGATGGTTTCGATCGGACAGCTCAGGCCTTCCCAGCGAAGCTCCGCACCGGCCGCCTGACAGTCCGCGCACAGACCGTAGATCTGGAGACGGTACCGCGACGGCTGGAACCCCTGTCGCCGCGCCGCCTCCTCCTGCATCCGCACGAGCTCCGTGCTGTGTATCTCCGCCACCTTGCCGCATTCCGTGCAGATCAGATGCTCGCGGACCGGCTTCTGCCCGAACAGGTGCTCGTACCGCTTGAACCCCTCACCGAAGTCGTGCTCTTCCACCAGCCCGCTCTTCACCAGCATCTCGAGCGTGCGGTAGATCGTCGCCTTCCCGATCCGCTCGCCCCGCTCGCGCAGCAGGTTCTCCAGCTCTTCGACGGACAGGTGCTCCGACGACGCGAACACCACTTCCGCGATCGCCTCGCGCTGCTGCGTCACCGGCAGACCCTGCTCACGGAGATATCGGCGGAACAGATGTACGAAGCTCATCCCCACTCCTTCGGCGGCCAATCAACAATGATTATTAATAGCTGACCGCCCCACGCACGACAACCCGCGGCCTATTCCTGCCGATCCGCGTCCCGCGCCGGCGGAGCATCATCTACCGGGTCCGCGGGCGACAGATCTTCAGTCGGCTCGGACGCAGGCGGGGGATCATCCGCCGGGCCCGTCCGCGACGGCTCATCGGTCGCCTCGAACGCCCGAGCCGCATCGTGAGGCCCGTCCGGCGCCGCATCATGGGCAGGAGCCGATCCCGCGCCGGACGCGCCGTCGGCCCCGCTGCCGCTGCCATCGATGTCCTCGGCGGGCGACTCGGTGCGGGGCGGACCGCCGAGCTCGACGATGAGAGCATCCCAGCGGTCCTGTTCGCCGTCGATCTGCTCTTCGCGCGGCGAGGCCTCCGTATCCTCGCCGAGGCGGCGGAGCACGCCCTGCACGATGCGCGGCACGGCGGCCACGGGGGCGGAGCCGTGCTCATCGAAGCGCGCATTGACAGTGGCGGCGCCCTTCCTGTTGCGGGACACGGTGAAGTGCGCGGTGCTGACGCGGCGGCGTTCGGGATCCTCGTCGAACGCGCCAATGACGACGACGATGCTCTCGCCGATGGCGATGCGTCGTGCGGGGAAGATCCAGAGATAGTCGATGGCGGCGACGGGCACGTGCTCTGAGATGCGCTCGACCAGAGCGTGCAGTGCGCCGGGGTCATCGCCGATGTTGAGCCACTGTGCGGTGCTCATGCTCCGACGCCCGGGCGAGCGAAATCGGGCTGAGCGGCCTCGACGGGATTGTGCTCGACGAAATAGCGCAGCACGTGAAGGAAGTCCTGTGCGTTGGTGATGACACCGAACGCCTGGTGAGTGCCGCGATCCTTGAGCTTGCTGACGACGAACTCGGATGTATCGACGGCAATGGTGGTGAGCGGTCGCGGTGTTCCGTCGCCGTCCACGACGTATGCCGGCAGCATGTTGCCGAACGCGATGGAGTGGAGCGCCGTGGCGATCATGATGGTCATCGTCGCGCGTGTGGCATGCTCGCGCATGAGCTCCTGGGCGCGCACGGTGTCCGTTACCGTATCCGGCAGCGGTCCATCATCGCGGATGGAGCCGGCGAGCACGAACGGCACGTCGTGGGTCACGCACGCGTGCATGATGCCCTGGTTGAGGACGCCCTGCTGTACGGCTTCACGGATCGAACCGGCGCGTGCGATCCGGTTGATCGCGCGCATGTGGAACGCGTGACCGCCCGTGACGGGACGCCCGCTCCGGTCCATGCCGAGCGTGGTGCCGAGCAGGGCCTGTTCGATGTCGTGGACGGCGACGGCGTTGCCGCCGAGGAGCGCGCCCACGTAGCCGTTCTCGATGAACCACGTGACCACGTCGCGGCCGCGGCTGTGCAGCACGGCGGGCCCGACGACCCAGACGATGTGGCCGCCGCGTTCCTTCTCGGCGCGCAGCATGTCGGCCATGAGCGCGTAATCGACGGGCTTCTCACGCGAGACCTCGCTGCTCATGAACTGGAACTCGCCCGTGGCCCTGGCGGCACCGAGGAAGCCGGTGAAGTTCACGTAGATGCCTTCACTGCCATCCTCGGCATATCCGACGGCGACGGGCTGTCCTGCGCGCACGTACCGGCCCTCGGTGACGCGCAGACCGTCGGGCTCCTGCACGATGACGCCGTCCATGCGCGGGACTCGCGGGAGGCGCCACTGCCCGCCGACCTTCACGTAGATCGGGAGGTTGGATGTAGCGAAGAAATCGTCCGGCAGAACACCATCCCCCGGCGCCGGAACGAAGCGCGCGTCCGGAGCCTCCTGAAAGCGCGCCTCGGAAAAATCGGGCGGCGTATATCCCTGCTGCATGCGCACCTGAGTTGAAAAGACGGCGGAATCTAACCGGGTGAGATCGGGGGGCGAAAGGTGAGGCCGGCGTCGCGCAGCGCGTTGCGCGCGGCATCGAGAACGCGCCCCCGGGCGACGTCGATGCGGTCCGACATGAGCGCCCCGGCGGCCTTGACGTGACCGCCGCCGCCGAACTGCCGCGCGATCGCGTTCACGTCGACCGCGCCGGCGGACCGGAGCGAGATCTTGGTGGCGCCGTCGGCGGTTTCGCGGAACAATATGGCCAGCTCGGTGCCCTCGATGCTGCGCGCGTGATCGACCACTCCCTCCAGGTCCTCGGTACCGGTGCCGAGCTCCTCCATGATGCCGCGGTGTACCGTGATCCAGGTGATGGGATAGTCGGGATCGACCTCGAGCTGCTGCAGCGCGTGACGCAGCAGCTCCACACGACGCAGCGGCACGGTCGCGTAGATGCGACGGTACATCAGCTCGGGGTCCACGCCCTGCGCGATCAGCTCGCCGGCCACCTGATGCGCGCGCGGTGTCGTGTTCGAGAAGCGGAATGATCCGGTGTCCGTCACGACCGCGGTGTAGAGCCCCTCGAGAACCACCTGCGGCCAGGGCGCGGGCAGCTCCGCCGCTTCGAGCAGGTCGAACACGAGCTCACCCGTCGCGCAGGCAGTCACGTCCTGGAGCATGAGGCCGTCGAGCATGCTGTCGGAATGGACGTGATGATCGATGACCACCACCGTCATCTGCGCGGCTGCCTTCGCGACCTTGCCGATCCGCCCGGGCTCCGCGGTGTCCAGGACGATCAGCAGGTCCGCCTCCGCAATCGCCCGGTCGGCCGCAGGGCTGCCGGCGGTCGCCAGGATGGTCGGGTCCTCGATCAGGAACTGGAACATCGGAGGAAAGGGTGTGGGGTTGACGATCGTGACGGTCTTCCCCGCCCCGATCAGCCAGTGCGCCACGGCGACCTCCGAACCGGCGCCATCGCCGTCGGCATTGACGTGCGTGGTGAGCACGATGCGATCCGCCTCCTCGATGCGCTCGACGATGCGCCGCGCTGCCGCCCGCCGGATGGGGAGGACCCCGTTCGTCTCTGTCATCCTGTCCCTGTTCATCTGCCTGCAATCCGTTTGTGCACCTTGGCCCAGGTCGACGCGACGTGCACCATGCGCGATGACGAGGAGCCATGGATCGTGCCGCTGCGCAGCGCGGCCCTGAGACCGGCGGCTCCCTCGAAAGCCGGCACCTCCGCCCAGGCGCGCCCGACCTCCCGCAGCGTGTGCGCATCCGACCCGGCGCCGAGTGGAATGTCACGCGCGCGTGCCCACGCCACCGCTTTTTCGTTCAGCGCGGGATCGTGAATGCGCGCGTTGAAACCCTCGAAAGCGTCGATCAGATCCTCGATCGAATCGAGAATCGCACCGCCGCCGCCCTTGCCGCCCGCGAACGGGTGGGGCACATACACGATACCGCCCTGCGCCCGGATCCGCTCGCACGTTTCGCGCGCGGGGGTCCCCTTCGGTATGACATCGGTGAGGAACAGGCCGATGATATCGACGCGCTCCGCGGTCTTCACCTCCTCACCCACGATGATCCGGTCCGGCCAGGCGCGGTGCAGCTCCAGCGCGACCCCGATCTCGTTGTGGTCCGTCACGCAGATCCGGTCCATGCCGCGTGCGAGCGCGCACTCCACCACCGCCTGCGGGTCGCTCAGGCAGTCGAAGGAGCCGCGCGTGTGCAGGTGCATGTCGATCTTCATGCGGCCGCCGCCAGGATCTCCCGCCATACCTCGCGGGCGCGGCGCGCCAGATCGTCCAGCGTGCCGTTGTTGTCGATGACGAAATCGGCGCGTGCCCGCTTCGGTCCGGCCGGTGCCTGCGCTGCGATCATGGCCCGCGCGTCCTCATCCCTCAGCGCACGCTTCGTCACCAGGCGCTCGCGTCGCGTATTCTCGTCCGCGTCCACCAGAACCACCGTGTCGAACTGCGAGTCCAGCCCCGTCTCGAACAGGAGCGGTATCGCGTGTACGACAATCGACTCGCCGCGTTGCGCTGCCACGGCCTCCTCCTCCGTCCGCAGCCGCTCCACTTCCGGGTGGACGATCGCCTCCAGCTCGCGCCGCCGCGCCGCATCACCGAACACGACGCGGCCGAGTGCCGCGCGGTCGAGTGCGCCGCCCACGATGACGTCATCGCCGAATACCTGCGCGATCCGGGCCAGTCCGGCGCTGCCGGGCTCCACAGCGCGCCGCGCCAGCACATCCGCGTCGATGATGCATGCGCCCAGGCCGCGCCACTCCTCGGCCACCGCTGACTTTCCGCTCGCGATGTTACCGGTCAGCGCGACGCGATACATCGGCCCGCCTGTTCCTGTTATGTGTCCAGAGCCACCACACCACGCCGGCGAAAAACAGCGCGCCGATTATGGAGACCGCATCCGTGACGCCCACGAACTCGGCGAGACTGGAGCCGACGTATGCGACGATGGCGGTGTAGACGATGTAGCCTGTCAATGCAATGAGGAAGAAGCGGCGCGGCCGCATGCTCGATAGGCCGGCAAGGACGCTGAGCACATCCACCGGAACAACGGGGATGGCATAGACGAACCATAGCAGAACCGGATGAGAGTCGAGCAGCCGATTGTACCGTTCGCGCGTCTTCTGTGCCACCTGCTCCTCGAACACCGGCGCGCCGAACCTGCGCGCCAGGAAGAAGACGAGCACTGTGCCGATGACATTGCCGGCGTAGAGCAGCGGCCACGCCTGCCAGAAGCCGAACCGCGCCGCGCCGAGATAGCCCACCGCGCCGCCGGGGATCGGCGCGACGACGACCTCGATGATGACGACCAGCAGGAAGAGCGGAGCCGATACCTCCTCGGGGAGCTGGCGGAACATGAGTGTGCCGGCGACCGCCACCACTAGAACGACCGCGAGGACGAGCAGCAGCTTCTGCGTGCGCGGGCTCATCGCAGATCCCGCCCACCGGCGTTGTCAGAAAGGAAGGGCACGGGGACTAGAACGTCTCCGTCACAGTCACGTCGTCGGCAGTGTCGCGCTGGCGATCAGGCCCGCTCGACCCGACGGTGAACGTGCTACCTCTGCGGCGCAGCCAGTAATCACTGCCCCACGGATCCACGCCGGTCTCCTCCGGCATGCGCCGCAGCACCCAGTCCTTGAACAGGCGCTCTTCGGGCAGGGGCCGCACCTCGGCGCGATCGTCGCTGATGATCCGCAGAAAGAATTCGGCCTCGTTGCGGGCCTTCCACCTGCGGAACGGGTTGGCGGCGCGCTCCCCGACGGGTCCCAGGCGCTCTAGCAGCGGCAGGGCGGCCACGCCGATGCGGTTGCGCGCCTCGGGGATGGCCCAGACCACGGCCAGCAGCACGATGAACACGATGAACCTCTTCATGGGCGCTCAGCCGGCAGCCGTCGTCGGAATCGATGTGCGGAAGACATGGTGCCTACCTACGGACTCAGGGCCGCTGTTGTTTCTTCATACGCGCAGACCACCGCAGATAGCGCTCGATCTCACCCGGCTGCGGGCCGGCATCTCCGGCGCCGTATGCTGTATACAGCCGCCACTCCACGTACTCGGCCGGTGGCAGCGGCAGGAAGGGCGCGCGCCGGTACCAGTTCCTCGCGCGAAAACGCCAGGCGGCGCCGAGCAGCAGTGGCACGAGCCTGGGGTCACGCAGGGCGAGGCCGGCGATCTGCCGGAGAAGTTTCGAGTAGCGCAATCGTCTGTGGCCGGATGAACGCGAACGCGCCAAGATAGCGCTGCAGCGGCAGCGCTGTAAACGGCGCCGGCTCCGGGGGTGGCCGCTGCCCGGTGACCGGGGTAAATTACGGCTCCGCGGTCGCTCCAGCCGAGCAACTGCC
>DATHVW010000296.1:0-14772 GCA_035461085.1 Longimicrobiales bacterium
ATTGAGGCCGCTGACGATCTCCACGAAGTTGACCGACGTCTGCCCCAGCTTGACCTGCACGCGCTCCGCTTCCTTTCCGTCCGCCGTGAGCACCCACAGTCCGATCGTCTGGCCCGTACTGCCGTGGTTCGGGCGGCTCACATGCAGCACGTTCTGGAGCCGGTCGATCTCGACGACGCCGTCCACGCTCATGTCCGGGCGGGCGCTCGCCGGCATCTCCGTATCGAATGCGACGTCCACGCCGATCGTGCCGCCCTGCGCGGCCGGGTCGATCCGCACTACGCGTCCCTCGATCGTATCGTTTCGCGTGTCAATGAATGCGCGCTGGCCGATCACGACGTCGCGCATCTGTGTCTCCGAGATGCGCAGTACCGCCTTCAGCTTGCCCGGCTCCACTATACGCGAGAGCTCCGTCCCCGGATTCACCCACTGGCCGGCCTCGAGATCGAGACGCTGCAGCACGCCGCCGGACGCCGCACGCACGTCCATCGCGTCGATGAGTCCGCGGCGATGCGCCACGATCGCTCCAAGCTGCGCCACCTGCGCCTGCTGCGCACCGATCTGGGTATCAACCGTCGAGTTCAGCAGTGCGAGCCGCTTCTTTTCGATGGCGAGCCGTGTCTCCAGCTCCACCACCTGGTCCTTCACTCGGCTGGCCTCGTTCGGCGCGATCAGACCCTTCGCGGTCAGCTCCTCGTTCGTCTTCGCCTGGCGCACGGCCTCGTTGTACTGGCTCTGCACCTGCGCGATCACGCCTTCCTGATTCAGGATCTGCGTCTGCAGCGTCGAGCGCAGGTTCAGCAGGTCCGACTCCGCCGTGCGCAGCTGGCGCTCGGACTCCATGAGCTGGAGCTCCAGCTCGGGATTGCTCAGACGCACCAGCGGCGTACCGGGCTCGACCGTGACACCCGGACGCAGGTGGATCTGCTCCACTCGTCCTGCCGTCTGCGCCGGGATGATCCGGATGTGCTCGGGCGTCAGCGTCCCCACGCCGCGCACCGACCGCACCATGGGGCCACGCCGGACCGAATCCGTCCAGATCCCCGCGCCCTCGACGATCGGGACCGCCGGGTCCAGAGAGTACAGCGCCAGAGTGACGAGCGCTGCCACGCCGACGCCGGCTCCTATATAGACACGCTGACGGTTCTTTTTGGTTGACTTCCTGGGCTTGTCCATGATCTCGTACTTTCGTTTTATGGCTTACGGGACGCTCGCGGCAGTTCCGACCCCGGCGTCCCCGGATGTCCTGTCATACCAGCACCGTACCACGGCCTATCACAACGATAATCGTTCTCTCCCAGCGTGTTCTTCCATTCCCGGCGCGTCCTGACCGGGCGCTCGCGGGACTCCGCATCCCACGAACGGACACCTACCGCAGCGACCGGCCGACCGCCGACTCCAGGTCCGCCAGGTTCTCGTGGAACGAGTACAGCGCCGCCAGGTGCGCCTGGTCGGCACGCGCCATCGTCGCCTGCGCCTGCGTGAGCTCCAGGATCGACCCGGCGCCCAGGCGGTAACGCTCGCGGGCGAGCTCGAGCTGCTCGGTGGCTGCCGCGACGTTGCGCTCCTCGATGGCAACCGAGCGGTACGCCGTCTGGACGGCCACGTAGCTCGTAGCGACCGTCGCCTGCCGGCTCAGCTCTTCTTCGCGCCGCTGATGCTTCGCGTCCTGTGCGGCGGCGGACGCCTGCTGGACCTGCGCTTCGCGGGTGAAGCCGTTGAAGATCGGCATGCTGACAGTCAGGCCGAACGACGGCGGCTGCTCCGTGAAGTTGAACGGGAAAATGCTGTTCTCGCTGAGGATGGCCGCACGGTCCGCCTCCGTGAACGCCAGCGCCGAGCAGTCCAGCGGCGGCAGCGGGTTGGCCAGTCGCGAGTACAGGTCGTTCGTCCGCTGGCACGAGTCGATGCTCCGCTGTGCGGAAGACTGTGCCTGGGTGATCAGGTAGGACTCGTCGCGCGACTGCTGCGTATAGCCCGACCAACCGCCGCCGACCGAGATCGTCGGCAGATACGACATGCGCGCCGCTCGCGCCGCCGCACGCCCGGATGATTCCGCCGCGCGCGCCGCCAGCAGCTGCGGATGCGATTGCATCGCGATCTGCGACAGCTCATCGAGCGTCCAGATCGGCTCGAACACCGTGAGCTCCGTCGTCAGGTCGACACTCTGGTCGAGATCCAGGCCGATACGCTGCAGCAGCCGCAGCTTCTCCGTCTCCACCGCCGCCTGCGCCTGCAGCAGTGTCACCTCCGCCCGGCCGCGTTCGACTTCCGCCTGCGCCGCGTCCATCCGCGGTGCCGCACCCGCGTCCACGCGCGCCTGTGCCAGCTTCAATGCCTCGTCCGTCGATGCGAGCTCACGTTCCGCGAGCTTCACCGCGTCGCGCGCACGCAGCGCCGCCAGGTACTGCCGCGTGATGTCCGTCTCCAGCGTGTACGCCGCCGCCTCGATCCGCGCCGTCGTCGCCTCCCGCGCCGCACGCTCCTGCGCCATGCGGAAGAACGTGCCGCCGCTGACCGTCCAGCCGAGCCGGATCGCGTAATCCGAGAACAGATAGTCCGGCGTGCGGCTGAGCCCGAGATCCGCGCCGCTGAACTGACCGAACCGCGGCGTGCCGCCGCCGCGCCAGTCCATGCCGCCGCTCACCGTGAGCGAAGGCAGCAGCTGACCATAGGCAGCCCGCACATTCCAGTCGGCCACGCCCTCGTCGTTGACCTGCTGCCGGTAAGACGGGCTGTAGCGCCGCGCCAGCTGCACTGCCTCATCCAGCGACATCGTCGCAGGCGCCTGCTGCGCACTGAGGTCCGTCGCTGCAAAAACCACCGTGAGCGCGACCACCAGCCGCGCCGAATATCTGTTGCGCATGATCATCTTCCGGGATGTACGGTTACCGGCAACACTACGGGCACGACGCGCTCAGGTTGCACGTCGTCCTGCCAACGCCTGCAAGGCGAGGATGGTGCCGAGCTTGGCACATGTCGCAAGTTGTATTGGTGAAATGACTTACATGACCAGTCGCCGGCCCGGGGAGGCCGGACTGCGACCGCTGGTGGGATCGATTGTCCCGCAGCCGGGACCGTCAGCACCGCCGGAACGCGCCGGCGTCCGACCCGCCGGGCTAGCCCGGCACTCGCCCGCTGCCGGCGGTTCCGGCCGTTTGCGCCCCCGCCCCGACCCCGGCGCCGTACCGGTCGTCAACGTACCGGTCCAGAATTCCGAGGAACTCCTCCACGAGCGTCTCCCCGCGCAGCGTGGTGAACAGGCGGCCGTCCACGTACACGGGGGCCTTGGGATCCTCGAACGTACCCGGGAGCGAGATGCCGATGTTTGCGTGGCGCGACTCGCCCGGTCCGTTCACGACGCACCCCATGACGGCGACCTTCATGTCCTCGACGCCGGGATACTGCACGCGCCAGTCCGGCATGCGCGCCTTGATGTAGTCGCCGATATCCTCGGCCATCTTCTGGAAGAACGTGCTCGTGGTGCGGCCGCAGCCGGGGCAGCTGGTGATCTGCGGCGTGAAGCTGCGCAGCTCCATGGACTGGAGGATCTGTTGCGCGACGAGGACCTCCTCGGTACGGTCGCCGCCGGGGCGCGGCGTCAGCGAGATGCGGATCGTGTCGCCGATGCCCTGCTGCAGCAGGACGGCCAGACCGGCAGTGGAGGCGACCACGCCCTTGGTGCCGAGGCCGGCCTCCGTGAGACCGAGGTGGAGCGGATAGTCGCAGCGGCCGGCGAGCATGCGATACACCGCGATGAGGTCCTGAACGCCGGAAACCTTGGCACTGAGGATGATGCGGTCGTGCGCGAGGCCGGTTTCCTCGGCCAGGCGGGCGGAGCGCAGTGCGCTCTCGCACATCGCCTCGAGCATGACCATCCGGGCGTCGAGCGGGTCGGGCGCGGTCGCGTTGGCGTCCATCAGCTCGGTGAGCAGCTGCTGATCGAGCGAGCCCCAGTTCACACCGATGCGGACCGGTCGGTCGTACTCGACCGCAGCTTCGACGATGGTCCGGAAGTTCTCGTCGCGCCGTTTCGCGCCGACGTTGCCGGGATTGATGCGATATTTCGCGAGTGCCCGCGCGCACTCCGGGTGCCGCGTAAGCAGCAGATGCCCGTTGTAGTGGAAGTCACCAACGATCGGCACGCGGACGTGCCACCGCTCGAGCAGGGCTGCGATCGCAGGCACGGCCGCGGCAGCCTCGTCGGTGTTGACCGTAATGCGCACCAGCTCGCTGCCCGCCGCGGCCAGCGCGGCGATCTGTTCCGCCGTGGACTCGGGATCGGCGGTGTCGGTATTCGTCATGGACTGCACGACGATCGGGTGTGCGCCGCCCACCAGGACGCCGCCCACGTTGACCGTCACCGTCCTTCTTCTCGGTTCTGTCATCCTCTTCCCTGCCGGATCGCTGAGGCCAGCCGCAATCTACAGGCGTGCGGCAGGGATGCGAAGGCCTGAGCGCCGGACCCGCGGGGCCGCGCGACGGTCCCGGCGCCACCGTTGCGGGCACGCCGTGTGCGCAGGCGCCATACGACCGGGGCCGGGCCGGCTTCAATGGAACACGGACATGGCCGGTCGGGTCGATATGGGAGGCGGGTGCCGCGTCCGACGGGTGGTCAGGGCGGGCTCGGGCCGGTTACATTTGGGGGTCGCCGCGGCTCGGCGCGGCGCAGGTTTGAAAGGAAGCTGATGTGAAGCAGAAGCTGCTGCTCGCGGCGCTGGTCGTCGGATCCATCGTCTTTGCCGACGTGACGACGAAGCGCTGGGCGCTGGACGCGCTCCGGCCCGGCCACATCATCGAGTCGGCCGTTGGCGTGCCGATGACGCTGGCGTTCAACACGGGCGTCGCGTTCGGCCTCCCGCTGCCATCGGCGGGACGCTGGATCATCATTTTCGCGACGCTGCTGGTGCTGTTCGTGCTGGGCAGCCTGTTCATACGGGCGGAGCGCAACGACTGGCTCCGGCTGCTTTCCATCCAGCTGGTGGCGGCGGGCGCGCTCGGCAACCTGATCGATCGCGTGCGCTGGAGCGAGGGCGTGGTCGACTTCATCGGGCCGATCAATCTCGGCTTCATGCACTGGCCGATCTTCAACATCGCGGACATGGCGATCACGACCGGTGCCGTGCTGCTCGGCGTCTCACTGTGGCGCGAGGAGACAGCGACCGCTGCCGCCGCCGAGCGCGCCACTGCACCACGCACGGCAGAGGAATCGGTCTAGGGATGCTGAACGAGAACGACGCTGCACCGGAGTTCACACTCGAGAACCAGGACGGCGAGAGCGTGAGCCTGTCCGATTTCCGCGGCCGCAAGGTGGTGCTGTACTTCTACCCGAAGGATGACACGTCCGGGTGCACGGTGCAGGCGTGCGAGCTGCGCGACAATGCCGATACGTTCGACGCGCGCGGCGCCGTGATCCTCGGCGTCAGTCCCGATCCCGTCAAATCCCACCGCAAGTTCGCCGACAAGTACGAGCTCCCGTTCACGCTCCTCGCCGATGTGGACCACCGCGTCGCCGAGGCGTATGGCGTGTGGCAGGAGAAGTCGATGTACGGCCGGAAGTACTGGGGCAACGAGCGCACCACTTTCGTCATCGACGAGCAGGGCCGGATCGCGAAGGTTCTGCCGAAGGTGAAGCCCGCAGAGCACGTGGATCAGGTGCTCGCGTCGCTGTAGCGCGACGGGCGCCGCAGTGACCCCCGCCACGCCGCCGCCGTCACTCCGCGCGTGCGGCATCCGTGTACCCTGCAGCACCTCCAATCTCGGCGCCGGCTTCGACTGCATGGGGCTCGCGCTGGACCTCTACCTCGATGCGGGTTACGAGCCCGGCGCGGGTGACCTGACGATCCGCCGCGCCGGCACGCTCCGCGACCTGGATGTGAAGCTGGCCGACGACCGCCTGGTGCTGGCGTTCCTGGCGGAGCTGAGCCGCCGCGGCATCCAGAATCCCGGCGGGATGCTCCTCACGACTTCCGCGATCCCGGTAGCGCGCGGACTCGGCTCGTCCGCGGCGGCAACCGTCGCGGGAATTGCGCTCGCCGTCACGGCCTGCGGCGACAGCCTCGACCGTGATGCGGCCCTGGCTGCCGCGATGCGCGTGGAGGGGCACCCCGACAATGCCGCGCCCGCACTGTTCGGCGGGCTCATGGCGATCGCAGGCTCCGGCCACGGCGTGCCGCACGCGATGCGTCTGCCGCTCTCCGACCAGGTCAGCTTCGTGTTTGCCGCGCCTGCAGTCCAGGTATCCACCACGCGCGCGCGTACCGTCCTCCCGCAGCACGTCCCGCACAGTGCCGCCGCGCGCAATCTCGGACGCATGGCCGCGCTGCTGCACGGACTGGCGACTGCCGATGGGCAATCCATTGCCATCGGTTTCTCCGATGAGCTGCACGTGCCCTACCGCCTGCCACTCATTCCGCGCGCGGCCGCCGCTCTCAAGGCCGCCCTGGATGCCGGCGCGTGGGGCGCGACGATATCAGGCAGCGGATCGGGCCTGATCGCCGCGTGTCCTGCGGACGCCGAGGCACCCGTCGCGAAGGCGATGCAGGAAGCGTTCGGCGGTATGTCCGCAGGCGCACGCGCATACACGTTGCGCCCCGACATGCACGGCGCACAGCCGCGCGATGTCGGTACACTGCGCGACGCGCTCCGCAGCGCATCGTGATGCCACGATCGCCTGCCGCTCGACCGGCGCGGACAGCTCCATGATCACGCGACCGGCTGCATCATGAACGCGCGAAGCCACGGCGGCATTCTTCAGCGCTTCCGCGAATACCTTCCCGTCACCGACCGCACACCGCTGCTGTCGCTGCACGAAGGGGGTACGCCGCTCGTGCATGCGCCGCGCCTGGCCGCATGGGTGGGTGTGCGTGAGCTCTACCTGAAATACGAAGGTCTCAATCCCACGGGGTCATTCAAGGACCGGGGCATGGTGCTGGCCGTGGCGCGGGCGGTCGAGGACGGCGCGCGTGCGGTCCTGTGTGCCTCGACCGGCAACACGGCGGCGAGTGCCGCCGCGTATGCGGCGCATGCCGGCATCCGCTCGATCGTGGTGCTGCCCGCCGGCCGCGTGGCCGCGGGCAAGCTCGCGCAGGCCGTGGTCTACGGCGCGCGGGTGGTCACCGTGGCTGGCAGCTTCGACGATGCGCTGACGCTCGCGCGCGCCGCCGCCGAGCGCTACGGCGTGGCACTGGTCAACTCGGTCAACCCCGCGCGCATCGAGGGACAGACGACATCCGCCTGGGAGATCTGCGATGTGCTCGGAGATGCGCCCGCACTGCTGGCCCTGCCCGTCGGCAACGGCGGCAACATCACGGCGTACTGGCTGGGATTCCGTCGCGCGCTCGATCACGGACGCGCGAATCGGCTGCCGGTGATGCTCGGCGTGCAGGCGGAAGGCGCTGCCCCGTTCGTGCACGGTTCTCCCGTGGCGCGGCCGGAGACCATTGCAACGGCCATCCGCATCGGCAACCCCGCCACGTGGGAGCCCGCGCGGAGCGCAGCGCATGATTCGGGGGGTGCGTTCCGCGCGGTGAGCGACGACGCCATCCTCGAAGCATACCACGCGATCGCCATGCAGGAAGGTATCTTCTGCGAACCCGCGTCCGCTGCGGGCGTTGCGGGTCTGCGCGCCGCGGTGCGGGAAGGTCTGGTGTCAGGCGACCGGCAGTGCGTCTGCGTGCTTACCGGCAACGGGTTGAAGGACCCGGACACGGCCGTCGCCGGAGTCGCGCTGGGCGAGCCCATCCGACCGGACGACATCGAGGCGCTCGGCCGCCTCGCCTGAGGCTCTAGCGCCGGGCGACGCCCAGGCCCGGCTCGCTGTTCAGCCGCAGCGTCCCGTCCCGCTCGAGCGACGGGCCGCGGAACGGGTCCGTGCTGAGAAGGACTGCGCCGTCGAGATCCGTCCAGTCGACGAGCGGCGCGATCTGCATGGCTGCGGCGATGCCGAGCGTGCTGCACAGCATGCACCCCATCATGACGTTCAGGTGATGCGCCCGCGCGATGTGAACCATGCGCAGCGCCTCACGCAGCGAGCCGCACTTCTCCAGCTTGATGTTGATGCCGTCCACCGCGCCGACCAGTCGCGGGATGTCCGCGGCAGTGCGGCATGACTCGTCCGCGATCACCGGGATGGACGAGCGTTCACGCAGCAGGCGGAAGGACTCAATGTCGTCCGATTTGAACGGCTGCTCGATCAGCTCGATGCCGAGCTCCTCCAGCAGCGGCAGCAGCGCGACGGCCTGCTTCACCGACCAGCCGGTATTCGCATCGATGCGGATGGTGCGATCCGGCGCATGCTTTCTGATCAGCTCGAGCGCGCGCCTGTCACCGGGTGAGCCGACCTTCATCTTGATGACGGAATACGACGACGCCTCTTCCAGCCGCTGCACCATCGCGTCCGGCTCATCGATGCCGATCGTGAACGATGACATCGGCATCTGCGCATCCAGGCCCCACATCTGCCACACCGGGAGCCCCAGCCGCTTGCCGGCCAGATCGTGCAGTGCGGCCGATACGGCCGCGCGCGCGGCCGGATTACGGCCGGCGACCCGCTCGACGGCCGCCTCCGCACGCTCCAGCGCCAGAACTTCGTCCCCTTCGCCGATGCTGTCGTTCAGCGCCCGCTCGTAGAGCGGCAGCAACGCGATGACCGTGTCGGCCGTCTCACCGTAGTACGCGTTCGCCGCTGCCTCGCCCCAGCCCTCTGCGCCAGTGCCATCCTGGATCTTCACCCACACCGTGCGCCGCACCGGCGGCGCAGCCGCACGCGCGATGTTGAACGCGTGCGTGGTCGTGAGCTCCATCACCTCGTGCCGGATGCTGAACGCCATTCTCTCCCTCGCGGATGCTGATCCGCTCATTCTACCACCCCTGCCGTTGCGCACAAGGACAACGCGGGAATGGACGAATGCCCGCCTGAGGACTACACTGGTGCGCCCGACGCACGCGTGTCCGGGCCGGCTGGTGCCCACTCTTACTCGAACGGATCATGGCCGAAGCGCCGTCGCGCGGCAGAGTCGTTGCCGCATTTGCCGCAGTCTACATCATCTGGGGATCGACCTACCTCGCGATCGCCTTCGCAATCGAAACGCTGCCGCCGTTCCTCATGGCCGGCGTGCGCTTTCTGATTGCCGGCACACTTCTCTTCGCGTGGTCCATGACGCGCTCCGCACGCATGCCGACCCTGCGCCACTGGCAGGCCGCACTCGTCATCGGCGGCCTGCTCCTCCTCGGCGGCAACGGCGCCGTCGTCTGGGCCGAGCAGACGGTGCCATCCGGCGTGACCGCGCTCCTGGTCGCCGGCACACCCTGCTGGATGGTGCTGCTCGACTGGCTGTGGAAGGGCGCGGCGCGGCCGGGCGCCCGGACGATCCTCGGGCTGCTGCTCGGATTCGGCGGGATCGCGCTGCTGGTCGGGCCGTCGGCGTTCTCGAATGATGTGGCGATCGACCCCATCGGTGCGCTCGTTCTGCTGAGCGGATCCGTCGCCTGGGCCGTCGGCTCCATCTACTCGCGGCACGCCGCGCGGCCGGGCGGCGCACTGCTCTCGACGGGCATGCAGATGCTCATGGGCGGCTCACTGCTGGTGCTGGCCGGCACGCTCACCGGTGAATGGGCGCGCACCGATCTGGATGCCGTATCACTCAAGTCGTTCCTCGCGCTGACCTACCTGGTCGTGTTCGGCGCGATCGTCGGCTACTCCGCCTACGTCTGGCTCCTGCGCGTGGCCTCGCCCGCGCGCGTCTCGACCTATGCATACGTCAATCCGGTCGTCGCCGTGATCCTCGGCTGGGCACTGGCCGGTGAACGCTTCACGCCGCGCATGGCTCTGGCCGCCGCCATCATCGTGACCGGCGTCGCACTCATAACACTCGAGGAGCACTCGCGCGCGAAGTTCGCAGCGCGAGCCGCCGAGGCCGAGGAAGCGCCCACCTGCGCGGCATGACGCCCGCCGCAGCGCAGCCTCCCGCACCGCAGAGCCGCCGGAACGCAACTTGTATCGACAGTATGCACGCGCGCCATCACGGCGCACGCTGACGCTGCACCATTCACGCGGAGGCTAACGCGCACATACACACCGGAGGACACAGTGTCACTCACCCGCAGCATTCCCACATTCATCATATTGACCGCGGTACTCGGTGCCTGCGGCCGCGCCGAACAGCCCGGCCACACGCAGGCGGCGGACGAATTCTCGGCGGAGCAGATTGCACGTCTCGCGGAGCAGTACCCGCGCCTGGGCTCCGACCCGCTGCCGCAACCGCGGCCGTCCGCCGCTGCCGAGCCTGAGCAGCCACCCCGGACCATCGCGGCCAGACTACCCGACGCGGTTCTGGAGACGGTCAGCGGCAGCGCGACGTTCTATGCGAACCAGTTCGAAGGACGCCGCACGGCAAGCGGAATTCCGTTTCGCCAGAACCAGATGGTCGCCGCACACCGCGCTTACCCGTTCGGCACGATCCTGCGTGTCACAAATCTGCGCAACGACCGCGCCGTAAACGTACGCGTCGTCGACCGCGGCCCGTTCGGCGCCAGCGCGGCCCGCGGCACGATCATCGACCTGTCACGTAGAGCGGCGGAACATCTGGACTTCATCAATGCGGGCCGCGCACAGGTCCGCGTGGAAGTCCTCGAGTGGGGGCGGGGTGTTACTGCAGCCTGAGCGCCGGTGGGGCTGCGGAAGCGGCAGCGGGATCGGTCGCGTTACCACGCGCCTCGTTCCCGCCGCCGCCCGCCGCATCTGTCGAACTACAACGCGACGCCGCCTGCCTTCAGCACCAGGTTCTCGATGAAGAACTCCATCATGAGCGACGGATTGACCGCCGTGTGGCCGCGGTCGGGCCCGATCATGAGATCGAAGCTCTTGCCGGCGCGCTGCAGCTCCGTGATGAGCTGCATGGTGTTCGACGGGTGCACATTGTTGTCGGCCGTGCCGTAGTAGAGCAGCAGCCGGCCCTTCAGGTTGTCCACGTACTTCATCGCCGACCCGGCATCGTACCCGCTCGTGTTCTCCTGCGGGATCCACATGTAGCGCTCGGTATAGATGGTGTCGTAGTGACGCCAGTCCGTGACCGACGATGACGCGGCTGCGGCATGGAACACGTCGGGGTGACGGAGCAACGCCATGGCGGATGCGTACCCGCCATACGACGTGCCGAAGATGCCGACGCGGTTGCGATCGACGTACGGCCGGTCATAGAGACCACGCACGCCGGCGGCGATGTCATCGATCTCGACCACACCCAGCTTCTCATAGATCGCGTCGAGCGCGCGCTTGCCGCGGCCTGCCGAGTTGCGACCATCGAGTGTGACCACCAGGAAGCCGTATTCCGTGCGCGGATCCGGCAGTGTGAACGTCTCGCGCGCGCCGTTCGTGGCAGGACCGGCATACACGCTGACGAGGACCGGGTATTTGCGCGAGGGATCGAACGTGGACGGCTTGTGCAGCATGCCGTGCAGCTGCGTTTCACCGTCCGCTGCGGTGAACGTGAACATCTCGACACGCTGGAGTCCCAGCTCCTCGAACTTGCTCATGTCGCTGGTCGCGAGCTCCGCGATGGCGCGCCCGTCCGCATCGCGCAGCGTCGTCACCGGCGGAGTGTCGTGTGCCTGGGCGATGTCGATGAAGTGCCGGCCGTCCGGCGCCATCGTGATCGTGTGATTCAGCTCCGGCGCGGTCAGCCGGCGGTCCCCCCGGCCGTCGAAGCCGACGCGATGGAGCTGCATCTTCATGTGATTGTCGCCATCGCGGGCGGTATACCACACCACGCGCGCCTGCTCGTCCACGTGCTCGATGCTGCCGACCTCGAACTGGTGGTTGGTCACCGTCGAGTGCAGCCTGCCGGACAGGTCGTAGAGGTAGATGTTGCGGAAGCCGTTGCGCTCGGAGATCCAGAAGAAGCGCTTGCCGTCCTCCAGGTACTGCATCGGCGGCGAGTTCGTCACCCAGCCGGTCGGCCACTCCTCACGCACCACCACCCGGCACCGGCCCGTCTCCGGGCTGCACGCCGTGAACTCCATGATGTTCTGGCGGCGGTTCGTGCGGTTCAGCGTCAGCTCACTGCCGTCGGGAGTCCAGCCAACGCGATAGGCGTAGTGTCCGACCACATCGTTCGTGAACGGCAGGCCGTCGCGCACCTCGATCCGCGTGGACTCGCCGGTCGCGATGTCGTACACGAAGATGTCCACGATCGGGTTCGGCACGCCCGCCTTCGGATACGCCTCGACATCGACGGTGCTCTGCAGCTTCGTCTGGTCGAGCTGCAGGAAATAGTCGGGCACTCCGCTCTCATCGAAACGGTAGTACGCCACCTTGCTGCCATCCGGCGACCACCATATCGCCGTGCTCTGCCCCAGCTCCTCGCCGTAGACCCAGCTCGCCGTGCCGTACTTCACGCGCGCGGCTTCACTGCCCTCCGTCGTGATCGCCTTCTCGCCCGTGCCGTCGGCCCTGCTCAGCCACAGGTTGCGATCGCGGTAGAACGCCTTCAGCGTGCCGTCGGGCGAGTCGGCGGAATCGACCTGGCGGCCGCGTTCCGGCCGGCCGCCGCGGCCGCCGCGATCCGCGTCGCCGGCCGCGGGCGGAAGCTCGGTCGCAGTTCGCGCCGCGACATCGTAACGGTAGTGCTTGCCATCCTGCTGATAGTCGAACGCGCTGCCGTCATCCAGCCACGTGACGTTCAGTGACCCCGGCCGCACCGCCCCCTGCCGCAGACCGGCAATGCGCTGGTACTGCTCGTAGCCGGGCATCGTGGGCAGACGGTCCTGCGCGTACGACTGCGCCGGGCCCAGCGTCAGAACCATCAGAACCGCGGGCAGGCAACGCAGCAGGGCGGCCGGCACGGCCGCGTTCATCCGCTTCTTCATATCGCTATCTCCTGGGGAATGACGGGCGAACGTCGCATGTTAGCGGCTCCGCCGCTGACAGGGAAAGTACGGGTGCAGGCGATCAGATCTTCGCGGCAGCCGGACCCGCGCGCCCAGCTCACCGGTCGATCAGCCGCACCAGGCCGACCAGCTGGTAAATGTGCAGCCCATCATCCCCGCCGAAACCGACCTCGATGACGAACAGCTCGCCCCGCTCGCGACCGGTGTCATCACGCAGCACGACCGCCGCCAGGTCGGGCGGCAGCCTGCCCTGGCCGGGAGGTGCGTTCAGCAGGCTGCGGCTGACCGGGGCGAGGTCCGCGAGCAGAGTGAGTCCCGCAACGGGTACGCGCACCACGAGCGAGTCCGGGTCCCCATGAGCCGTCGCACTGTCTGCCGCGGCCGGAGTGTCGCCGGCTGCGCGGCCGCCGCGCGGGAACTCCGGTGTCCGGTCCACGCGTACGTAGTACAGCTGTTCACCGCCGACATCGAGAGCAGCGCCGTTCGCCAGCTGGCCGTATGCGCCCCGCGACGCGGCCAGGTCCGGACGCGCAGCCCGCAGGCCGGCGGCGTATACCACATCGACATACCGCTCCGTGCCTTCCGCGTGCTGCGCGAACAGTGGCGGCAGCGCGTGCGGACCGAAATGCGCCAGCAGGTAACGCGTCGTCTCGCTGATCTCGAGGTACGGGTCGTTCTCGATCAGCGTGTCGCGTACGGTGGTCGCATTCCAGTCGATTCCTGCCGCGCCCATGGCCTCTGCGAGCCGACCCTGCTGGCTCCGGCGCGATACCGCCATCGCGCTCCACGGGCCGGTGGCGGAAAGCAGCGCCACGATGGCCAGCGTGAGCGGCAGCACATGCGTGGGCAGGCTGCGCCGCCGCAGCACGCCGAACGCAGCGGCGACCGCAAGCGCACCGAGCGTCGTGAGCAGCACGACACGCAGCGCGCGGAACTCCGTCCAGCCGTACTGGTCCCAGCGCATGCTGAGCGCCCACAGGCCCAGCCCCGACAGCGGCACGAACAGCGGCGCCGTCATGCGCAGCCAACGGAACGAACCGGTCGTGTCGTCGCTCTCCTCGTAGCGATCGAACAGCACGAGCGCGACACCGGCGATCAGGCCGGCCGCAATCACGAGCGGCGAGACGAGGTTCTTCGGCAGCTCGCCCGTCAACGCGATGCGGACGGCGTATGCGTACAGGATGATGAAATAGATCGCGAGCAGCGGCGTAACGAGGTACGCCGAGATCCGGTGGACCGCCGCCGCCACCGGGCCGGCATCGCCCCCGGGACGTACGTAGTCCGGCAGCCCGCCGACGATCACCCACGGCACGAGCACGAAGAAGATCCAGCCGAACGTATGGAAGTAGATGCGCGCGTCCAGGTCCAGCTCGAACAGCGTGTTCACCGCGCCCAGGGCCAGCGCCAGCCCCGCGAACAGCGCCAGCGCGTAGATCAGCACGGCGATCGTCCGCAGCAGCAGCCGCCCCGTCACGCGGCGGAACCGCTCCGTCGCACCGGCCCTCCCGGCAAACGCCGGCGCCGCCAGCAGCGCCAGCGCGCCCGCGGCCACGAGCGTCGCCGCCCGCCACGCCTCGGCTTCCCACCGCAGATTCAGCACGAGCAATCCATACAGCGCGGCAGCGCCAGCGCCACCGGCCGTCACCAGCCAGCGGGTCCGCGCCGGCCAGGCGCCGAGCGCGTGCAGAAGCGTCGCCGTGAACGCCACCGCGCCGGTCAATACAATGATGACGCCGATCTCGAACCACTCGCGGAACGGCTCGGCATCGCTCGCCAGCGCATAGGAGAACGCTGCGGCCAGCAACTCGGAAAGCGTGTGTTCTACTGGGGCGTGGTCGAACGAGTGCACCGCGTCGGGCAGATACCGGCGCGCTCGTGCGGTCA
>DATHVW010000297.1:0-10681 GCA_035461085.1 Longimicrobiales bacterium
AGGGGAACCTGCGGCTGGATCACCTCCTTTCTAGAGCATACGAGTAGATCGGCAACGATCGAAAGTCCTCTAAGTCGTCCCACGCGGACTCGTACGAACCAGATTGTCGACTCGTCAAGAGGCCGGTCATCCCATCGCGGGTGACCGGCCTTTTTTCGTGCGTCGTGAGGATGGTCGTGCGGCGGCGGCGAGTCTACTCCGAGCGCAGTGACTGGGGCGAAGTCGTAACAAGGTAGCCGTAGGGGAACCTGCGGCTGGATCACCTCCTTTCTAGAGCATACGAGTAGATCGGCAACGATCGAAAGTCCTCTAAGTCGTCCCACGCGGACTCGTACGAGCCTGATTGTCGATTCGTCTGAAAAGCCGGTCATCCGTTCGCGGGTGGCCGGCTTTTTTGTCGTCGGACGCGGAACCCATTCTGCAGATTGGCCCGATCAGACAGTTCGGCTCCGCGCGGCCGGACGGTCATCCTCTCCTGGCGCCGCCGGCGGGCGCGGTACGGTGCCCGATCGTGCAGTCGCTGGCGCCGCCGCGGTGGGACGCGGCCATGGCGCCCGCGGCCAATCTGCAGAATGGGTTCCGCGTCCGACTAGCGGCGGATCTCGATGCCGATCTGCGCCTGCCATCTGGATGCAGCGGCGTCGAGGGTGCCGGGTGGGATGACGTGCAGGCGGCCATCGTCGCCGCGCACACGTGCCCCGGCGTACGATGCGTTGAGGGTCGCGTGCTCGGGGGGCGGTGGGCCGAGCAGGTTCCCGGTGCGTGGTGATTGCACGCCGAGTATCGGTACGAGAGCGGGAACGGTGAGAATGCGACCGCGGTCGGAGCCGAGCAGGTGCAGTGCATTGAGCAGGTCGGCGACGAGCCGCATTTCGGCGCCGCGCACGCGGAGGGTGTGGCTGGCGCGGAGGTCGAGGCGGTGGATGGCGGGACTGCGGCATTCGTTCCTCGGCATGATGAGGCCGCGCCAGGCGGCGAGGCAGGGCTCGATCTCCAGCAGGTCCTCGAATGCGATGGCGCTGCCGAGCGCGCCCGGAAACGCAGACAACGTCGTGGGCACGAAGAGCGGATCGTTGAACGCCTGGTCCAGTCCGGGGCCGGGTGCCGCGTCGCCATTGATGTCGAGGTCGTAGACGTAGGTGTACGGCGTGCCGGATTCGCCGATATAGAGCAGTGACAGCTCGATGCCGCCCGCCTGGCGCACGCGGTGGGAGAGCGAGAGCAGCACGCGGTGCGGGCGGTCGAAGTCGGAGCGCGCGGCGATGGGTGCATTCGGATCACCGGCGACGGGGACGCTGCCGAAGTTGGCGGCGGCATTGCGGTGGGTGAGGCTCTGGACGTCGATGGATCGGGTGAACGTGTAGGCGCCGCGGAATCCGATCCCCGATCCAGTGCCGGCCAGCTCGACGCTCACGGCCAATGCGCGGTTCTCGGCATTGTCGCCGAGCTGGATGACCTGGTGGAAGCCATCGGCCCGGCGCACGGTCGCGAAGCCGTGTATGCTCGGCGTGCCGTAGCTGTCGCGACGGTGGAATCCGAAGCCGTCCGTGTAGCCGAGCTCGGGCTGCTTGTCGGCAACTGCTTCGCCGAGGTTGATGTCGCGCAGGAATATCTGTCTGCGTGCCACGCCGAGCACTACGTCAGCGGACGCGACGAAGCCGTATGGCAGCGTCTGATCGACGCCGGCCGCGATCCGCAGGTCCTGGGGAAAACGGAACTCCGTGTCGAACAGGGTGACGGGCGAGCTGCGCGTGGCGGCGGTTCCCGGCGGTATCGAGCCGTCCGGATTCGGTACCACGTCCGCGCAAGCGACAGCCGCATTCTGCGGATCGAGCGCCGGTGCAGCTGCCAGGTCACAGGACAGCAGCACGGTGTTGAGGCCGGTCTGCGCATACGCGTCGGCGAGCCATGAGAAGGCGGGCCGCCCGGCGAACAGACCCGCGCCGCCGCGCACCTGTGTGCGAAGCGCGCGCCGGCTCTGCCAGTTGAATGCGAACCGCGGTGACCACATGGGTGTGGTTCGCGGCAGCGTCGCGGTGCTGACGCCGAGTGCAGCGCGCAGTGCCTGGTTCTCATCGGGACGGTCGCGCAGCACGGGCAGGTCCATACGGAGGCCGACGCGAAGCGCAAGATTATTGAGCGGCGTCCACTCGTCCTGCGCGAACGCACTGACGTGGCCGACGTCGAAACTCGCATCGTCACTCCTGCCGGGGAGAGCCAGAGTGCGCTGGAAGTGCGCGGGCCGGTTCGCCTCGAGGTCGGCGAGGCTGCTGAAGTAGAAGAGGCCGTTCGGGTTATGCGTGTAGCGGGTGTCGAAGCGCAGCAGTTCGGCCGAACCGCCGAACGTGACGACATGTGAGCCGAACGCGCCGGTCACCGCGTTGCGCAGCTCGATGCCGCTCTGGGTGATGTCGTTGCGCTGTGCGTCGATGTGGCCGCCCGCGCGCAACCGTCGCTGCACGCGCAGCGTGTCGAACTGGCTGACGACATCGACGTCGATGGCGGGGGCAGTGGAAGCGGGCGATGTATGATCGGCGATGTGGTGAGCATGCACGAGGAGCTCGCTGGACCAGCGCGCGCTCAGTGCAGACACCAGCTGCAGCGATGTGGCTCGGGACGTAGAGGCGTAGCGGAACCCCTGCGATCCCAGCTCATAGGTGCCGACGGGTGCGCGGGCCGGCTCGACATCGCGCCGCGCAAATGCGTGATTGTGTCGCAGCAGGAGCCGATGCCGGCCGAGCTGCCAGTCCGTGCGCAGGAACAGGTTCTCGCGCGGATTATCGAGCGATGCCTGTGCTGTGGAGCCGGCGTCCATGCCGTAATGGTCGCGGAGAATGCCGGCGAACCGCGCGGCGGAGTCGGGCGCTATGCGCGTGGCGAAGGGATCGGCAGTGCCGAGGTTATAGCCGCTGCTCGCCGTCGTGCGACGCTCCGCCTCAAACGCGATGAAGACGTGGGCCCGGTCACGCACGATCGGACCGCCAAGGCTGAAGCCGGCGAGCGCATTGCGGAAGCCGGGTGCTTCGGCCGACTGCGCACTCGCGTCCAGGCGTCCAAGGAAGTTACGGTCACGATAGTATCCAAACCCACCGGCTTCCCAGCGATTGGTGCCGCCGCGCGTCACGACATTCAGCAGACCGCCCGTAAAGCCGGAGTGTCGCACATCGAATGGCGCGACCAGCACCTGGAACTGGTCCACCGCGTCGAGCGGCAACGGGCGCGCGTGGGCCAGTCCGCCCGGCGTACCGTTCGCCGACGCACCGAACATGTCCTGGTAGCGCGCACCGTCGATCTGGAGCGCATTGAAGCGCGCGTTCTGCCCCGCGATGGTCATTCCACCGGATGCACGTGCGGCCATCGGCGACAGCGCAGCCAGCTCCAGCACATCCCGTTCGACCGTCGGGTGCGCCGCCACCTCCGCACGATTGACGACCGTCGCGGCGCTGCTCCGGGCTGCGTCGAAACGCGGATCTGCACGCGCGCTCACCTCGACTTCCGGCAGGGCCATCGCGCCGGGTTGCAGCACGAAATCGAAGGGATGGATCGTGCCTGCCTGGAGGTGAACGTCATGGAGGCGGTGTGTCGTGTACCCCAGTGCGGAGGCCGTAATGGTATGCGGCCCTCCCGCGAGCAGGTTCGCCATCATGTATCGACCCGTGCCATCCGTGCTCACTGACGCAATGCGGCCGCTCGCGTCGTGGCGTATCTCGACCTGCGCGTATTCCAGTACGCGGCCGTCGGCGCTCGTGACAGTCCCTCTCACGCCTGACAGGGCCGCTCCCTGCGCCGCGAGCAGCGTGGGGCAGGCCAGTACTGCTGCGAGCATGAGGATGGCATGGCGCGGTGCGCCGGGCATGCGGCCTCCAACGGCTTCTGGATGTTCGCGGAGGCTTATGAGTACGCCCGTGGAGCGACCCGTACAAGATCAGCGTTTCGGACCTCGTCGATGTGGCGGGCGGAGTGGCGGAGGGAACCGACGGCGGCACCCACCCGCCGTGTGCAGGTGGGTGCCGGGTGAGGCTAGTTCCAGGTGAGCGTCTGATCGATCGTGTGACCGCAGACCGACCCCTGGACCGTGCGCTGCTGCGCGCCGAAGTCCGTCACCGCGTCGAGCTGCATGGCGCAGACGCCGGCGCGGCCGTCACTGCTCGCCCAGCGGATCCCGCCGTCGAGCGTGAACGTGAACGGCTGGGACGGCACGCCTTCGACCGCGCCGATGCTCGCCGTGAACGCGATCGACGGCTCGCCGTTCACCGTGAGCGTCAGACCGTTGTGCGGGAACGCGCAGCCGTTGTGCACCTGCGAGCCGCTCAGGTCTGCCTGCAGCGAGTTGGTGTCCTCGTCGAACATGCCGCTGAGCTCGAGTGCAACGCCGATGTTACCCGACGTCGGGCAGGGATGCGTCGTCTCCTGCGTAAAGGAAAAGCTCGTCGGCGGACCCGCCGTCTCGAGGCCGGCTGACGAGCCGCCGGCCATGGTCATCGAGCCCGTCGCAGCACCCTCGCTCGATGCGAGCACCTGCGCCGCGAGCTGCAGCGACTCGGCCCGGCTGAGCTGGTCGCCCGCCGGCCCCGTCGAATCCTGACAGGCGCCGAACAGCAGGCCCAGCCCCATGGTGACGACAATGGACTTGCGCATACTCTCTCCCGGAATCGTGAAACCCGGACGCGCGAACTGCGCCCGGCGGCCCCCGCACAGCGAGCCTCGCCCTCAGATACAGCAGGAGGCGCGCCCGGGGTCCCTCCGGTTCCGGCCGCGCCGCCCCTGTGATCCCGCCGGATTCGCAAGCGGTTACGGGTACCGAAGATAGCGGCACGGATCCACGCCAATCCCGGCTGCGCGACGCGAGCTCCAGACCCCGCCGTCCGCGAAAAAAGTTGCCTGTCCCGTCAGCAGAACACTTGTTTTTCCCGCGCGGCCGCGTGTACAATAGGCACGCATGAGGCTGCCGCGGACCGCGCACCGGCATGACTTCCCTCCATCGACGTCACACCGAGAGGTATTCATGATCCTCGTAGTCGGCGCCACCGGTGCGCTCGGCGGGACGATCACGCGCGACCTGCTGTCCCGTGGACACACGGTTCGTGTTCTGGTGAGGCCCGGCTCGGAGTATGGTCCCCTGCTGGAGATCGGGGCGCAGGCGGTGATGGGCGACCTGAAGGATCCCGACTCCCTGGCGCGGGCGTGCGCGGATGTGACGACGGTGATCACGACGGCAAACTCAGCGGGGCGCGGTGGTGCGGACACCCCTGAGTCGGTCGATCGCGTCGGCAACAGGTCTCTCATCGATGCCGCGCGGACGGCGGGTGTGGATCATTTCGTGTTCATTTCGGCGCTCGGCGCATCCGAGCAGAGTCCGGTCGATTTCTTCCGGGCGAAGGCGGAAACCGAGCGCCACCTGGCGGAGAGCGGGATGTCGTGGACGGTGCTGCAGCCCAACATCTTCATGGAAGTGTGGATCGGCATGCTCGTGGGAATGCCGCTGCAGCAGGGGCGGCCGGTGACGCTGTCGGGCAGGGGCGACCATCGGCATGCGATGATTTCCATGGCCGACGTGGCCGCGTTTGCAGTCGCGTCGGTAACGCACCCCGCGGCGCGCAACACGACGCTCGTCCTCGGTGGTCCGCATGCGCATACCTGGACGGACGTCGTGCGCCTGGCGGAGCTGGTGCTCGGACGGGCGGTGGAGCTGCGATACGCACCACCCGGTGAGGAGCTGCCGGGACTGCCTCGGATCGCATCGCAACTGGCAGCCCAGTTCGAGACGTACGAGACCGTCATCGACACGAGCGAAGCCAGCGCGACATTCGGCGTGCCGCTCACGAGTGTGGAAGAGTTTCTGCGTCGTATGCTGCACGCGGTCGAAGCCTGAAACGCCGAAACGGCGCTGAACCGGCCGGCCGGGCAAGACGATCAGTTCGATTCCGGCGTGTACTCCGATATGAAATACTCGACGTCATCGCTGGTCGCGCCGCCATTGTAGTCGATATACATGTGCTGGACGTATCCGATGTCCTGATCGTAGCTGATGCTGACGCCCGCTACCCGACGGTTCAGCGCGTCCTCGACCACGTCGAAGAATTCCAACACGGTCAATTGGTCAGCCAGCTCATCCGGGGTCAGGACATCACCCGAGAACACGTGCACGCCCGACACCACCTCGCCATCGACGACCTGCAGCTCGACGTCGTACGGATCCGTGCAGGCACAATGCAGCTCGACCCGTATCGAGTACGTTTCCGACCCCTTCTCCGCCCACAGCGCTTCGTGCGTGCGCAGCTGTCGCATGAGCTGCGCCTGCACGTCGGGACCCGTAACGTCGCACGCGGCGAGCGCGAGCACCGCGGCCACGCCTGCGGCCGCACGGCCGCGTCGCATCTGAATCGTCACCCGCAATCTCCTCCGGAAACGGCGGCCCGCCACGGGCCGCGCACATGAATCTCGCGCCGACCCTGTCGTCTGTCATGTGCGTCGGGGCGAGGGAAAAACAGGCGCTTTTCGGGGGTTGTCACCCTCTGCGGGCAGGGTTAAATTCAGGGCTCCACAAGATCCGGGGCCTGTAGCTCAGGTGGTTAGAGCGCACGCCTGATAAGCGTGAGGTCGGACGTTCAACTCGTCCCAGGCCCATACGACACGTCAGGCCACTCCGTCGCGGACGGGGTGGCCTGATCTGCATCCGGCAGGGGTGGGTCATCTTCGCCGACCCGTCCCGCAGGTTCACAGGTTCCGCCACTCGCCCTCCGGCCCCTCGCATTCCGGACACTGAATCGCGATGAATTTCACCCACTCCACCATTTCGTCGGGGGAAATGCAGTCGTGGAGGCCTTTTCCGTCACCCGCGAACCAGACTTCGCCCCATTGATCCGCGATGATGACGGTGAGCCGTCCATCGGCCATCGTCCGGGCCGGATCCACCAGCACGGGCACTCCGAGCTGCCGCAGCGCCATGTGGTGCGGATCGACGTCCTCGGCACTGATGACGAGAATGTCTGCGCCCCAGGACTCCACCGACTCACGGAGTGACGCGATCTCCCGGACATGGCGAATGCACTCATCGCAGTCCGGTCGGTGCATGGCCACGAACACGCGCGGACCGCGTGACGGGCGGAGGCTCAATGCTGCAGTGCCCGTGCCTGTTTCGAGAACGATCGCGGGTATCCGATCACCCTTGCGGATCCGGTCACTGCGTCCCGTCGCCACTTCCTTAGCGCTCATGTTCTCGATCCCATCGCGCAAGCGGGTCAATACGATGCAAACCGGTGTCGGCCATCGGCCGCGGGCGGAACCAGCAGAAGTGGAACGGCCGCTTCGCTGGCCACACCGCGGGCCACGCTTCCCATGAGGAGACGACCGACGGTGCCCAGGCCGTGCGTGCCCATGATGAGCAGGTCGGGACTGTGGGAGTCAATGCGATTCAGTATTCCGTCCACAGGAATTGGCGCCGAGAACACTCCGTGCGTCACGACTGCCGTCGCCACTGCAGCCTGCATCTTCTCCGCGTACTTCTTCAGGTCGATCCAGCCGGGGCCCCAGCGCCTTCCCGGCTGTGCGAAGGCGCTGATGTTCAACAGGTGAACGTGGACGTCCATTCGGTTACCGGCGAGCTGGCGGGTCAGCGCAGCGCAGACCCGCATCGCTTCACGGGAAGGAATGGACCGATCCACTGCGAGCAGGATCCTGTGCGGCCTTTCCGCGAGCGGCGCATTCGACACCAGGCAGGGGACACGCGACGCCTGAATCACCCTCTCAGCGGTAGTGCCGAGCAATCCGCTGGTGGGCGAGCGCGCGACACGCGGACCGAGGACGATCACGTCGGCACCGATCGTGAGAGCACCCGTCGCGATGACCTGATGGGGCTCACCCCGTTGTACCGACAATTCCGATCCGGGAGGGAGCTGTTCGCGGACGGTCTGCTCGTCCACCCGTGCGGTGTCGTCTCTAATGGCGTGCAGTACGTGCAGGCGAGCCCCGGTCAGTCGGGCCAGCCGTGCGCCGTTCTGAACGGCAGGATCCGGCTGCCGTCGGAAGTCCGCCGCAGCCAGTACTGATGTGAAAACCATGCGCACTCCTCGACGACGGCCCGCCGTCGCGTCGTCATGGCAATCGGATCGACATCGTTTGCAGCACGTTACGTATCCCTCGGCTGCGCAGGTTCCAGACCATGCAGCCAGTCGCCCGCCCGTAACAATCCGCGCACCTTCTACACTGTACCTGCAGATTTCGGTGTCGGTGAACGCGAGGAGGCGAGTCGTGAGCCGGAGTGGTGGCGTTCTGACAATGACGGATCTCAAACGGGGATCCGAGCAGGCGCTGGTACTGGCCGGGCGCATTGCCGAGAGGTGCGGCCTTCTGCTGGACGTGCTCTACGCGCTGGGCCTGCGTGGTCTGTCGCTGCGGGAGGCGGTGCCCGCGCTGCAGAGGCTCGATCAGCGTATCACGTCCATCGATCGTTCCGTCCGCTCGCTGCTTGGAGAGCACTTTCCGCACTGGGACCATGTACCGGGCCCCGTGATCGACGTGGACAGCGCGCCGGTAGCGCTCATCCGCCGTGCCGCACAGCTGAACCCGCCGATCGTCGTTCTATCCTCAAGCTGGAACGACGGCCGCGGCGCGGATCGGCGGCGCGGTGTCGCAGCAATTGCCACCATTCAGGCGCCCGTCCTGATCACGGGCAGCAACAGCGTGGACCGTGTTGAGACGGCTGTCCTCCTCACGGTCGCAACTCCGCCGCAGGCACTCGTTGCGTCCGCACGTGACTGGGCTCATTGGTTCCGCGCTGTCGGTGATGGCTCCGTGTTCACCCGCGAACCGAGTCTCGACGTCGTGGTCGTGGAAGAGGAATCCCCGCAGGAGGCTATCGCGGCCCTGGTGAGACACGAGCCGTCGCTCGTCCTGATTCCAAAACCGGCGATGGACGGGCCCAGGGGCCGCGTCATGCGGACAGCGGTGGCTCTGTTCCTGGAACAGCACCGGGCACACGTGCTTATTCTGCCCGGTTCCGTCCCGCCCCGGCTACGCCCCGGGACCGAGCTCGATCTGGCGCTCGTTGCGGCCGGCGCCTGAGGAGAATTGTCCCGCGGTGTAACGGCTGGCGGCCGTCACTCACAGTACAGTGACGGAACTCACTTGGTCTGTTCCGAACGGGAGACCGGCACGAGGAGGATCAGGATGGTAAGGGTGGCGCAGCGAACGAAGAATGACCCGGCCGGTGGCGCGTCGCAGGGAGCCCCATGGACAACGCTGCACGAGGAGGTGGCGGAGGCGCTCGAGCGACTCTCGCAGCTCCTGGTGACACACACGTCGCGCGACATGATGACGACCGAGCCAGGTCCGGCTGCACCGGCCATCGAGGCAGCTCAGGAGGCTGTCAGGTTCTTCGGCCAGGTGGCCGCCGCGTGGGCAGATGTTCCGGACGGTGCGCTGCCCCCCACCGGTGCCGGATTCGGGTCGGCCGTCGTCGTGGAGGATGTGGACCAGGGTGTCCGTGAGACGTTCACTCTCATGACCGGCGCTCTCCTGGACCTGGATGGCGGGCAGGTATCGCTCGCTTCACCGATCGGGCAGGCGCTGCTCGGTGCCGAAGAGGGTGACATCGTGAGCGTGCAGACACCACACCGTCTTCGCAGGCTGCGCGTCGTCGAAGTGCGCACGCTGCAGAGCAGGATCGCCGAAGCGGCATGATTGCCGAAGCGGCATGAACGTCTCCCGCTTCCGGGTGCTGCCGGACTGAGCTATGTTGTACGCAAGTCAACCAGCGCCCCCGCCCGAATTTTGTTCGGGCGGGGGTGTTGCTGCATTTCCCGGTACATCATGCCGACGCTGCAAAGCGTTCACGGAGGTCGCAGTCATGAATCATCCTCTACGGCAGCTGCGCACACCCGAGGAGCGGGTGGGTATGCTGCCCAACGCCAGTCTCCCACCGCCGCCGGAGCGGAGCGCCGCCTCGCACGAGGACCGGCTGCTCCTGAGCGCGCTGCGGGACCGTGACGAAGCCGCATTCGCGCAGGTGATGGACACTTACTTTTCCACCATGCTGCGTCTGGCGCTCAGCCACGTGAACGACAGGGCGACCGCCGAAGAAGTCGTGCAGGACACCTGGCTGGCCGCGATCGCCGGCATTGGCCGGTTCGAGGGACGCTCGACCGTGAAGACGTGGCTGTTTCACATTCTGCGCAACATAGCGCGCAGCCGAGGCCGGCGGGACGACCGGGTGCGCCCGCTTACGGCGCTGCAATCGGCGGACGCGACAGCGGCAGGGACCGACCCGCTGGACGGCGTCGTCGATGCGCGCAGCGCGGGCTCCGGGCATGGCCGCGCCGCCCTGTGGGCCGGTCACAATCCCGATCCGGAGGCGGAGCTGCTCACCGTCGAGCTGAGAGAGCAGCTCGACATGGCGCTGCGCACGCTGCCGCCGCGCCAGAGAGAGGTAATCGTTCTGCGCGACGTGGAAGGCTGGTCGGCTGCCGAGGTGTGTAACATTCTCGGAGTCACGGACACCAATCAGAGGGTGCTACTTCATCGTGCAAGGGAGAAGGTCAGGCATGAGCTGCGGCAGTACCTCGCAGGAAGCGGCATTTGCCGGGATGAGCATGGCGATGACCTGCCGTGAGGCAGCAGCCTCACTCGATGACTTCGTCGATGGGATCCTGCCGCCGGCAAGGCGGCAGGATCTCGGAAGTCA
>DATHVW010000298.1:0-51945 GCA_035461085.1 Longimicrobiales bacterium
TGCCAGCCGCACGACAGCGCCGGCGAGCGCGCGGCCGCGATCGCCGAGGGCCACCACACCCGACAGCGTGCCCGGGCCGGCACTCTGCGGCCAGAGCACGACCCACGAGCGGCTGGACATGTCCTGCATGTAGCCGTAGCGCGGCGCATAGAACGCGTCGAGCGGATCGCGCAGCGAGTAGTCGCCGAGCCCGAGGATCGCCTCGTCGACCATCCACAGCGCCACCTCGGCGCCCGCAGCGGCGCGGCCGTCGGCAGCGCGCACCTCGACATCGATCGTGACGCTGCCGCCAGGCGCAGCGACTGCGGCATCGGGTCGGATGCGGACATCGAGTGCGCGTGTGTGCGGTGGCACGCTGAGCGATGCCTCGCCGAACGCCCGGCTCACGCCGCGCTCCGCATCGATCACGTCGACGCGCACGTTGACGTTCGGGATGTGCTCCGATGTGATCGGCAGGATCAGTTCGTGCGACGCGCGTTCGATGCGCAGACGACGCGTGTCGAGCACGCCGACACTGCGGATCGTAACGAGCGCCTCAGCAGGGTAGAATGGCGGCTGCACCAGAATGCGCGCGCTGTCACCCGGCTGATACTCCTCGCGGTCCGCGATGACATCGAAGCTGCCAGGCTGCCGGCGCGGATCGGGGAGGCCAGGCTCGCCGGCGACCCAGAGCGTCAGCTCGGTGCGGCTGACGCGGCCATCCGTGTCGCTCACATCCGCACGGATGCGGTGCAGCCCCGACGAGTCCGCCGTGAACGTGCAAGGCACCGGCGCTGCTCCGGATACGACGCTGCACACGACGCGGCCGGAATCCGGCTCCGCGGTTCCGTCCATGCCCCAGCCGGCGCGGATGCGCTCCAGGACGACGCTGACGCTGCGGCCCGCGACCTCCTCGCCATCGTGATCGACGACGATGACATCGACCTCCGCGGCCTGTCCTCGTGGCAGCCACGTGCGCTCCGTGCGCAGCCCGACGCTCACAGCTGCGGGATGCACGAGCAGGTCGACACCGGCCGAGCCGATCTGGCGCGTGACATCGTGCACCTGCGCCTCCGCGCGCAGGCTCGTCGTGAACGGCGGCTCGACGGCGAGCAGGTCGATGAGCAGCTGATGTGTGCCGGCGGCATCCGTGACACCGCTCAGCAGCTCCGGCTCGCGCGGCGAGAAGCCTGCCCAGCCCCACTGCGCGCGGCCGAAATGCCAGCGCTCCCAGCCGGGCGGGCGGTATGACCCGGGCTGCGTGCTCACACGCCAGTCAAGCTCCGCATCGGCGAGGCCGCCGCCGCCGTAGTAGTCGGCCGCGAGCGTGACGGCGATCACGTCGCCAACCGTGTGCGGACCGGGATCCGCCTCGACGCGCACCTCGTACTCGGGACGGCGGAACTCCTGCACCTGCACGGCGTGATACGCCTCGCGGCCCATGCGTGCTGCATCGCCGCCGCTCGCTTCGAGCTGGATGGATGCATGTCCGAGATTCATCGCTTCGGGCAGCGCAACAGTCGTGTTGAAGCCGCCCAGCTCGCCCGGCCGCAGCGACCGCGTCCCCAGATCCTCGCCGCGCGGCCCGCGCATCGTGAATCGAATCCCCTCCACATCATCGGCCAGGCGCAATGCAGAGCCGCTGCTCCCGGTCATGTGGCGAAGCCAACCCTTGAAATGCAGCGTGTCACCCGGCTGGTAGAGGCCGCGGTCGGTAAGCATGTACCACCGCAGCTCACCCGTCGGCCTGAGCTGCCAACTGCCGCGGCTGCCGCGCGGGCCCGGGTACCCGGTCGATGGCAGCAGCGCCACATCGTCGCCGAGTGTCGCGATCAGCGCGTCATCACCCGATGCCGTCAGCGGCAGGCGCGCGGTGCCGTCCGCGCGGGTGATGGCGGGGGTGCGCGTCGGCAGCAGTGTGATGCCGACATCGGCGATCGGCTGGCCGGTGCGCAGCGAGGTCGCCCACACGTGCGCGGCCTCCGCATCGATCGTCGCCTCGAGTCCGATACGCGTCGACTGCACCCACGCATGAATGACGTTACGCAGGCGGCGACCGGTTTCGTCCACTGCCGGCGTACGCGCCGGACTCACCGCAACGATCGCATGGCCGAGTCCGTTGTGGAGCGCGGGTGTGACATCGATCATCGCTTCCGTGATCTCGTCGGACGCTGCCGGATTCACGACCGAGGATGACACGAGCTCGCCGGGCGGTGTGAATACTTCCCCCGGGTCCTGGTGCCAGCGCTGCACCGCAGTGCCGTAGTCGTCCCACTCCTGCGGCGTCACGCGATACACACGAACGAGCAGCGCGTCATGTCCCCGGGACTGGAACGCGACGCGCGGCGGACCCTCGGGATCGAGGACGATGAATGGTGCGCCGGGAAGTGCGATCGTCGGAAAGGCCGCGCCCACCTCGAACGTGACCGAGCGCGCCCCCTCCAGCGTCTGGCCGAAGCGGTCCCTGAGCGACGCCGACAGCGTGACGACGTAACGCGTGTTCGGTCGTGCATCGCCGGAGATCTGCATGTCGGTGCCGTACACCCGGATCGACATGTCATCGAGTGCGGGCTCCACACTCACCACCTCCGACCAAGGAGCGTCGGCGAGCGGATTGGTGAAGTGGATGTACCACGTGTAGCCCGGCCGGCAATCGTCGCCGCAGCCGTGCGACGCGATGCGCAGCGGGCCGTACGTGCGGAACCGCAGCTCCTGCGGCACCAGCGTGGAGAGCGATCCTTCCGCCGATGACAGGCCGCGGGCGAGCACCACCGTAACAGTGGTGTCCGCCGGCAGCGGTGCGACCGGACGGAATGCGACCCAGCGGTCATGCTCGAGCTCTTCCACCATCCTGCCGACGATGCTGTCGGCGGCGATCTCGTCGCCCGACGCGAGTCGCACCGGATGCGACAGACCCGCTGCGATGATGCGCGTCGCACTCAGCACTTCCTCGGGATTCACGCGCTGATCGAATGCGATGAGCACGACGGGCTGGCGCGATGTCGCTCGCGCGAGATCATCGCCGTAGCGCCAGCGCGGGCGGATCGGACGCCGGCGCTGGTCCTCATCTGTCATCTCCGGAATCAGCGCCGGCCAGGCACCGATCGCGCGCGGTGCGGGTGTGCTGAACTCCACAACGACTGCCGTATCGAGGCCGGGTCCGATGACCGGGCGCGTGCCCGCCGGTACTTCGACCGTATAGGACGTCGCCATCGGGAACCGCTCATCGGGCTGGAAACGCAGTGTGCGCGTGTCGACCCAGCTCCAGCGACCCGGCGGCTGCGGTGTGAGTCGCACGGGCGGCGTGCGCGTCTCCGTGCCTGCCACGGTCGTGAGCGGCACCATCGCCTCGCTGAACGTGATCGTCAGATGCGGCGCCAGCTCCGTATCGCCCGTCGGTACCACGCGTACGACGCGTAGCGGGCTCGTCGTCCGCGCCGCCGGAGCCGGCGGCGCTATCGTGTCCGGCGGCGGGAACGCGGACAGCACAATGCGCCCCGTGCGCGGCGGCGGTGGCGATGCCGGCGGAAAGCGGAAGTCGACAGTGTCGGGCGAGGGCAGTGCCGGCAGCCGGGCGAGCAGCCGCGCTGCCCGCGCCGCATCGAGTGCCTGCACGGCAGATGGCCCGGATGGCTCCGGCTCGGCGGGCGTGCGCGGCGTCCCGTCCGGCTCGCCCTCTCGCAGCCTGAACGTCAGCCCTGGTTCGCTCCCGTCCGCCACGGGCCGCGCCGCAGGCGGCAGTGGCAGCGGCGGGATCGCAAGCGCGCCTGCCTCGAGATCGCCGGCAGGCTCCGGGGCCGCCGCGGGCGGCGCCGCTCCGCGCGCGCACGAGAGCAGGGTGGCCGCGGCGAGTATGATCGGCGCGACAAGGCGGGTCAGATGTGTGCGGCTCATGCGCATCGTATCGAAAATCCCCGGGGCGGATGGCGTGCGTATATCCGTATGACGCATCAGGCGGGCTGGCTTGCACGTTCCGTACTCTGACGGGATGGAACCGGGTCTTCGACTCGGGCGGGATCGGCCTGGCGTGACCGGGCATCGGATGCGTTCCCGAGTCGGGGCGCCAGCCCCGCGGCGCGCTACATGCAAAGCCTCCGCGTCATGATCTGTCTGTTACATGGCTACCTGCTCGACGGCTCCGGAAGCAATCTCTGGACGCGATCCATCGTGCGCGCACTGGTGCGGGATGGGGCGACGGTCCATCTCGTCTGCCAGGAACCCCATCCGGAGCAGTACGACTTCATCAGCGAAGCATACGTGTACGCGGCGGACGGCACGGTCGAGAAAGTGCTGGACCGTGAGACGGACTACACGGGCCGGTGCGTCATGCATCAGCCGCTGCTGGGCGATACGCTTCCGGTCTATGTGTGGGACGCGTACGAGGAGTTCGAGCACGTCGTGCCGATGACGAATCTCGGTGTAAATGAGCTGGAGGACTACCTGCATCGCAACGTCGAAGTGATCGCGCGTGTGGTACGGGATAACCACATCACGGTCATGCACGCGAATCATGCGCTGCTGATGAGCGTGGTGGCGCAGCGGGTGTCCGCCTGGACGGGCGTGCCGTACGCGATAATGCCCCACGGCAGCGCGCTCGAATACGCGGTGAAGCCGGACGAGCGGTTGCGCCGGCTGGCGGCGGACGCGTTCGATCACGCTTCGGCCGTCTTCGCCATCAGTGATGAGGTCTCGAAGCGGGCCGCGGCCATGTTCGGCGATGCGGTGGCAGATCTCGAGTCGAAGCTGTCGCGACTGGACCTGGGTGTGGACACGTCGGCGTTCCGGCCGATCGATCCCGCAGCGCGACCGGACAACATCGAGCGCATCACCGGTCTGCTCGAATCGGTGGAACGCGGCCGTACCGCGGAGCAGGGCGACGTGCTCATCGATGGATTGGCTGCGGGCCGCGCGCCGGCCGTGGTCTACGAGCATGTCGGGGAATACGCGGCGAAGCTGCCGGATGCAGACGTGGAAGCGAAGCTCGCGACGATCGACTGGTCCACGGACCAGGTGATCGTGTTCGTCGGGCGACTGATCGCGGCGAAGGGCATTCATGCAGTGATGGCTGCGCTCCCGCTGATCGCGGCGCAGGCGCCGCGCGCCAGACTGCTCGTCGTCGGTCATGGTCCGCTGCGCGAGCCGCTCGAGGCGTTCGCACATGCGCTGACGCAGGGCGATCGTCAGCTGGCAGCGCAGATACTCGCGCACGCTGCCACGATCTCCGCCGGTGAGCCGGAGCATCTGGAAGCCGTGCACGCGTTCTGGGATTCTCTCGAGGAACGCGGAGAGCTGGACGCGTACTGGGACGCGGCCGCGCGTTTCATGAAGCCGGACACGGTCGTGTTCACCGGATACCTGACGCACCGCGAGATGGCGTGGCTGCTGCCGTGCTGCGACGTCGCCATCTTCCCCTCCATGGTCGTCGAGTCCGGTCCGCTCGTATTTCTCGAAGCACTCGCATCCGGCGTGTTCCCGATCGGTACGTACTGGGGCGGCATGAAGGTAAAGATCGATCGCACAGCGCCCTCACTCGAAGACGACGCCGAGCTGATGAAGGTGCGACCGGAAGCCGCAAGCATCGTGGGTGACATCGCCGCGGTCGTGCCGGCTGCGTTGCAGGTGGCTGCCCGCTATCGAACGCAGCTGCGCAGCGTGGCAGAGGATCACTACGACTGGGGACCCGTCGCGCGCCGGCTTCAGCAACTGCTGGAGCGGGTCGCGCAATCCGCGGCTGCACCGGACGCTGGCGGACGTACCGCCGCCGGATCCGGCGCGCGATAGCGCCGCCCTCCCAGCGGCGGCTCACCGCGGACGCCCTACTGCGCAGCTGCCCCTTTCTGCCAGACGTGCCGCCTCAGGAAGTCTCCCATCCGGTTCCACGTGTAGATCCAGCGGCTGTGCAGCAGGGACTCGTGCACATCGTCCGGGACGACAATGAGCTCATGCTCGACGTCGTGCGCGCGCAGCAGCTGCACGAGGCCGACCGTCTGCGCGAAGTTGACGTTGCGGTCATCATCGCCGTGCACGAGGAATACGGGCGACGTCCAGTTCGCAATCTCGGAGATGGCCGACGAACGGTACGACAGCTCGGTCGAGTCGAGCGCGGAGCCGTAGAGATGCACACCGGCCATGTCCACGCCTGCGACGAAGATGTCGGAGTTGCGCGCGAGTGCCTGGGCCGCGAGCAATCCGCCGTAGGACAGACCCCAGATGCCGACGCGCGCAGGATCGACATCGCCGCGCGTCTGCAGGTACTGCCCGGCCGCGAGGACATCGCGGTACTCCGCGTTGCCGCGGGCCTGTGCGCTGTCGGCGTTCGTAAAGGACCGGCCATACCCGACGCCGCGGCGGTAGTTGACTGACAGCACGACATAGCCCTGATCGGCGAGCCACTGGTTGATCGCGTACGACCAGTGGTAGAACTGCATGTAATGGTACGCCGGCATCATCTGGCGACGCGGGCCGCCGTGCACGAACACAATGGCAGGCCGCTTCTCGCCGGGACGCAGGTCCTTAGGCAGGAATATCTGGTTGCTGAACCGGACGCCGTCCGCCGCCTCGAGCCAGAGGATCTCCGGAGTGACGTGGGCATCGACCGGGAAGCCGCTCAGATCGGGGTACACCCGCCGGGCCGCTCCTCCGGCCGCGGGCACGATGGCCACCGACGCAGGGGTCCTGGCGCCGAAATGCAGAACCGCGATGCCGCCGCCGGACGACAGCGGCTGCGGATACGTCTCCACGTCCTCGCCTGTCGAAACCCGGCGCGGCTCACCACCCGCGACGGGGACTGCCCAGATGTGACGGCGCTCGATGTCACCGGCGTTGGTGGTGTAATACATCGTGCGGCCGTCGCTCGAGAACGCGACCGACGTCGCGTCCTCGATGAGGCCGTCCGTCGTCGTGAGCAGCACCGGCTGCTGCTGTGGCAGTGTGACGTCGATCGACCAGTAGCGATCCCATTCATCGTCGTCCGGGCTCATCTGGAAGACGACGTGGGTGCCCACACGGCGCACGCGGCTCATGTGCGTGAACGACGTGTCGCCAGGCACGTTGCGCCAGATCGTGCGCGCGGGCGGCGAATCGATGTCACCCACCGCAGCGACATCCACCTGCATGACCGCGAGAACGGACCCGTCGGGAAGCACGCCATCGTAGAGGCCCGGCACGTGGCGCTGATTCAGCGTCGTGTCGCGTCCTTCCTGCTGGCCCTGACCGCGAGCGCCGGTCGTGCAGGTCTGCGGTCGGATGCCCGAGGGGCCGGACGGCGCCTGCTGCATGCGACCGAACGGCGTGCCGGGCCGCCGCAGGAACATGAGCTGCCGGCCATCCGGCGACCACATGGGATTCGAATCACAGTCCACACCAGGCGACACCCACCGCAGCACGTCCGTGGCCACGTCGTAGAGGCCGATGAACGAGTGGTCGCCGCGCTGGCTCACGAATGCGACCTTCGTCCCGTCGGGCGACCATTGCACGTCGCTCTGTATCCCCATGGAGCGGATCAGCGGCTCCTCGCCGCGATCGTACGCGTCCGGCGCGCCGTCCTGCTCGACGCGTACACGATGGACCTGGCCGTCCTTCAGGTACAGCACTGCGCTGCCGTCCGGCGACAGCGCGGGGGCAGCGCCCTCCGCGAGCCGCCATGGCGATCCGCCGGAAGTGCGCACGGCCCATATCTCCCGCTCGACGCCGCGCGGCTCGTGCGTCGGGTTCGCGACCCAGCCATCGCGGTTCGGCGCATGGCCGCGCACGAACACGGCAATCGATCCGTCGTCGGAGAGGCGCACACCGTTCACGTCGCGACCGTCATCCTCCGTGAACGCCGTGAGGCGGATCGGATCGAAGTCGGGCGCTGCCGCCGTGTACACGTTGCGCAGGCCGGCCTCGTAGACGTTCCACGCGATGCGGTCGGCAGACTTCGCCGCGGTCAGCTCGAGCGGTGATGCGACGTTGAAGAACGACTCGAGCGGCGTGCCCTGCTGTGCGGCGAGTCCACGGGCACTGCAAAGCAGGACAGCCGCCGACAGGAGCATCCGGAGCGAGCGCGCGGGCATGGCGGGACCTCGTGGAAATGGCTGAGTCTGAAGCGGGGGAGCCTGCAATTTACGCCACCGGGGATCGACTGCGCCACCGCCGGCCGCCCGGCCCGCGGGCCGGTCCGACCGGACCCTGTCAGCCCGCTGTCGCGGCGAGCGGGTCCTTCATGAACTCGATCGAGATGCGGTTGAACGCCTGCGGCTTCTCGATATTGCACACGTGACCGCAGCGCTCGATCACCCGCAGAATCGCCCGGCGGTGGCTTTCCGCCAGCCGGCGGGCCGACGGCAGGAACATGTGGTCTTCGGCCCCCATCAGGTACAGCGTGGGAATGCCGGTGTCGCGCTGCTCGAAGAGTCGCAGGATCGGCCGCAGCTCCATGGTCAGTCGGAACCAGCGCAGGAACTCCTTGCGGGCCAGCTTCTGTGCCTCGCGCACGAAGATCAGGCGGCTTTCCCTGTGACCGGCCCGCGGGAGCAGGATCCAGGCATAGATGCGGTAGAGCCACATGAACGGGATCACGCGCTTGAACGCGTTGCCGAGCAGAACGAGGACGCGCGATCGCAGGTTCAGTTTCGCGATGGCGCCGCCGAGCACCATGGACTGTACACGTTCCGGGGCCAGCTCGGCGATGGTGCGGATAATGAGGCAGCCGAGTGAGATTCCGACGAAGTGGGCGCGCTCGATGTCCAGGTGGTCCAGGACCTCGAGCACGTCCTGGCTCACCGATTCGAACGTGTAGTGGTGCCGCTCCCTGCCAACGGGAACCTGCGCCGATTCGCCGTGCCCGCGCAGGTCCACGAGCAGGACGTTGAACTCCTCGCGATACGCACGCAGCTGGCGGAACCAGATGGATGAGCTGCCGCCCGCGCCGTGCACCAGCACGACCCAGTCCCGGTCGGGATCCAGCAGGTAGGTGCGGTGGTGCAGCATGTACGACGGTCTCGCTGATTCGGTGACGTTCGCGTCATGAAGTTTCGCAGCAGATGCGACATACACGCAAGTCGCGTGGCATGGCGGATGCATGTACTGAAACATGAAGCGCACCGTCCGGATGCCATGGAGGGTGCGTTTTTGCATTTAACAGACGCGGCGAATCGACGAGGAGCAGATATGACGAACGAGACGAACACGGAGTCCGGGCGAAGCACGACGGACCGGGTGAAGGACACGGTCGGTGACGCAAAGGAGTCGGTGCAGGGAACTGCGTCGCACATCGCAGCGGAAGCCCGGGAGAAGACGAGCCAGCTTGCCGAACACGGACGGGAAAAGGTCCAGGAGCTGGGAGACAGGGCGCAGCACATGGCGCGGACGCGTGCCGACGAACAGAAGGATCGCGTGACGAACGGTATCCGCACGTTCGCGGACGCACTGCGCCGAGGCTGTGATGACCTGTCGGCGGACCAGAACCAGTACCGCCCGCTGCTGAACACCGCCGCGGATCGCGTGGAGGGTGTCTCGCGCTACCTCGAGCAGCGCGATGTGGACGCGCTGACAAGCGATGTACGTCGGTTCGCACGCGAGCACACGCCGCTCTTCCTCGGCGGTGCATTCGTCCTCGGCTTCGCCGCGTCACGGTTCCTGAAGAGCTCTCCGGACCAGGCTGCGCGGGACCGCACTTCCTTCGGCTACGAGGATGACATGAGCCGCGAGCGGTTCGATCGCATGCTGCCGGAGACCGGCACGGTCGATCGCGCCTCGGCAAGCGCCAGCGTGGAGTCGCGCACCGGCTCGAGTGCGTTCGAGGATGGCACCAGCCGCGGGGGCCTGTATGAGTGATCGATCGGAGCACGAGATCCGGGAGAGCATTGAGGCCACGCGCGCACGGATGGGCGAGACGATCGAGCAGATCGGCGACCGCGTCAATCCGGAGCGGGTGAAGGCGGAGCTGAAGGCACGAGCACGCGAGCAGATCCACGAAGCGAAGGACAATATGAAGCGGAAGGCGAGGAACACCATGCGCGATGTCGAACACGGGGTCAGCGATACCGGCCGCGGTATCTGGGCCACTATCAGGGAGAACCCGGTGCCAGCCGGCATGGTGGGTGTAGGACTGGCGTGGCTGATCGCGAACCGGCGGGACGCCGAGGATCGCCACTACGAGTACGGCACGTACAGCACCGGTCCGGCGGTTCCGTACCGGCCGGGACACCATACGGGCTCGCAGTTCAGCGAGCTGGGTCAACGTCCTGCGGGCGCCTACGGCGCGGCAGGGGAGTACAGCTCGCCGCGCCAGACCGAGGCGGGTGAGTACGGGGCGACGGGTGGATACGGTGTCGGCGGAGTGTACGGCGGCTCTACCGGCTACGAGGGTCGGGTCGATGCGCGCAGCACGGGTTACGCAGGCAGCCCGCAGTGGCGCGAAGAGGAAGGTGGCTCCGAAGGGATCCGGGAGAAGGCGTCGGAGGTTCTGCACCGGGCGGAGGAGCGCCTGAGCGATGCGCAGGAGAGGGTCGGCAGTGCGCTGCACGGTGCGCAGGAGCGTGTCGGCGAAGTGGTGCACGGCGGCCGGGAGCGTGTGAGCGGCTGGGGTCACGAGGCGAAGCAGCGTGCCCGTCGCGCGGAGCATCGTGTGGAGGAGTCGATGCGTGAGAATCCGGTGGCGGCCGGTGCAATGGCGCTCGCGATCGGCGTGGCTGCGGGTCTGATGATCCCCGAGACCGACAGGGAGCGCGAGGTGATGGGCAGGACGCGCGACCGCGTGCTCGACAAGGCGCAGACCGCCGTGCGCACTCGCGCCGAGGAGCTGCACGAGAAGGCGCGTGATGCGGCGGGCGAGACGGCGCGGAAGGCGGTGGACGAGGTCTGGCCGGGCAGCGATGGCACCGAGACCACGGGGTACTCCGAGCCGCGGAGGTATTGATGGCTCAGCTACCACAGGGTGGCCGCGAGCTCTATCCGGAGCAGTACAACGGCGTGGATGAGGACGTCGGCCTGAAGACGCTGCTCGGACGGCTGAATCAGGATGCGTCGCAGTTCGTCCATGACGAGCTCGAGCTGGCCAAGCTGGAGCTGCGCGAGGTCGCCGATGCGCTCTCCAGCGACGTTCGTGAGGCGGGCCAGACGCTGGCGAAGGATCTGGCAAAGGTCGGCGTGGCCCTGTCGCTCGCGCTCATGGCCGGCCTGGCACTCACGGCCGGCGCCGTGCTCGGTATCGGGCGGCTGCTGGGCGACGCGTTCTGGGCCGGCGGCCTGATCGTCGGCGTCGTGCTGCTCATTGCTGCCGCAATGGCGGGGAAGAGCGCGGCCAGCGACGCACGGAGCAGTGAGGCCCTGCGCCTGGAGAAGACGCGTCGGACCGTGCGCCGGGACAAGGAGGTGCTGGCCGACGAACTGCGCGAAACGAAGGAATTCGCGCAGCGTGGTGCGCGGGATTTCAAACAGCACGCGACGGGCGGCGCTCCGACGGAGCACCGCCACTGACACTCGAGGGGCGCAGTCGAAAGGCCGCGCCCCTTCTGTTTCCTCGACCTCCCTCCGCCGTACCGTTATTTTGCGTCGTACCGACACAGGAACGGAATTCATGCGACGCAGCATATTCATAGCTCTGGGCATCATTGCATCGTGCGTGGTCGTACTTGCGGCCGCCGTGCTGCTCATGCCGGCGGAGCGTGTGGGCGCCTTCGCTGCGGCGCAGGCCTCCGCGGCGCTGGATCGTGAGGTGGAGGTCGAGCGGTTCGGTGTGCGGCTGTTCCCGAAGCCGGCCGTTGCGCTGGAGAACGTCCGCGTCGGTCGCTCGACCCAGCCCGATTCGACGCTCGCGAGCGCGGAGCGCGTGGAGCTGCGACCGCGGCTCCTGCCGCTGTTGCGTCGCAGGATCGTCATCGACGAGATCGTGCTCCAGCGGCCGTTCGTCTACATCGATGTGACGGCGGGCGAGACCGCGGACATGACCGCGCTTCCCGACAGCGTTCCGTCGAGCTCGACCTCCGCGGCCGAGCTCGACATCCGCCGGGTCCGCATCACCGATGGAACGGCGATCTATCGCGATACGGCGAACGCCACGGCCGTGAGCCTGACGGGAATCACCCAGACACTGAAGCTGTCGGGCTCGGTCACGAGCGGAGCGCTGACGCGCGTCGCTGCATCGGGCGAGTTCGCCATCGGCGACATCGACATCATCGCACCATCCGTGATCGCCTGGCCGCTGCGTGATCTCCGCCTGCACGTTGCGCACGATGTCCTCATCGATCGCGATGCAGACCACGTAGCCGTGAACGAGCTGACGGTGACGCTGCAGGAGCTGGCGCTCGACGTGACCGGCACGGTGACGGCAATGACGGACTCGCTCGAACGACGGCTCGATCTGCGCGCGCGGACGGGAAGTGTCGATGTCGCGAAGCTGATCGCGTCACTGCCGCAGGCTCTGCTCGAAAGCAGCGGCGGCGATGTCCTGACCGGCGCCGCTGGCTTCGCCCGGCTCGATGTCGCAGTGAACGGCCGCGCAGGCGCGGGCGCAGTTCCCGATGTCGCCGGCGTGCTCGAGCTGGAGGATGCGGCGCTCGCGCGCGGCCGGCACGGCACGATCGCGAGCGGGCTGAACGGGAGCATTGCGTTCTCGCTGGACTCGGTGTCGAGCGGCGGCATCACCGGCAGCGTGCTCGGTGAGCCGATGCGCGTCGCGCTGAGCGTGCACGATCTCGCCGCACCAACCGGCCGCGTCAGTGTCCAGGCGGCGCTCGCACTCGGTGAGGCGCAGAAGCTCGGCCTCATGCCGGACAGTGTGCAGGGGAGCGGCCGGGTGGCCGTGGACATCACGGCGGACGGCTCGCTGGTTGAGCCTGCCGAGGCAGTGGTGAGCGGCAGCGTCGACCTCACGGGCGTGCAGCTGCAGGTCGCGACGCTCCGGAAGCCGGTGCTCGTGCAGCAGGGCCGGATCGCGCTGGATGGTCGCTCGGCTGCGGCAGAGGGCCTGCGCGCTACGATCGGCCAGAGCGATGTCGCACTCGATTTCGCGGCGACCGAGTGGCTCCCCTACGCCCTCGGCGACACGCTGCGCCCGCCGACGATCACATTCGACGCGCGTTCGGAGTCGTTCGACGCCGACGAGATACTCGGCGTGGTGGCCGACACGTACACGTACGGCGAGCTGTTCTTTGCGCGCCTGGCCGACCGCGCGGTCGATGGGAAGACGGCGGCGGAGGCGGCCGAAGAAGTGGGTCTGGGCATGCCCGAGGTGCCTCCCGTCACCATGGACGGCCGGATCCGGGCGACGCGTTTCGTGCGCGGGGCTGTGCCGTTCAACGACGTGGACATCACGATATCCGCGCGCGCCCGCGAAGTGGATGTCCGGGCGGCGAGCTTCCGCATGATGGGCGGGGGTATCCACATGACCGGGCGGCTCGGCCTCGCGAGCGGTAACGCGACCGGCGCCTCGACCCAGCCGCTCGCACTCGATTACACGATCAACGATGTGGCGGCCGGGCAGTTCCTGGAGCGGTTCACGGCGTTTCGCGACAACCTGACGGGCAGTCTGCTGGTGGCCGGGTCCATGAGCATGATCCTCGACGAACACCTGCTGCCGGTGCGCGAGAGCGTAAGCGGTGCGGGCACCGCGGCGGTCATCGACGGCGAGATCGTCAACTGGCCATTGCTGCGCGCACTCGGGGATCGCATCGGTGTCGCGCAGTTCGACACACTCGCGTTCAGCGACTGGAGCGGCCGCTATAGCGTCGCGGGGCCGAAGGTCGTACTGGAGGAGAGCATGCTCCAGTCCGGTGAGCTGGGTGTGCGCGCGGCCGGCTCGTTCGACCTGAACGGCACACTCGATCTCGGTGCCACGCTCTACATGCCGCCGGAGTGGACTGCGCGGGTGCCCGGCGCGCCCGCCGCATTCCTGACGAGCGCTGCCGCCGGCGACGATGGCCGCGTTCCGATCGGCGCGCGCTTCACCGGCAGCGCACGTGACCCGTCCGTCACGCTCGACATGTCGGAAGCAGGGACGCGCATTGCCAATGCAGCTCGCGAGGCCGCGGAGCGGGAGGCGCGCGAGGCGGCGGAACGCGCGGCGGGGCAGGTTGCGGATCGCATCGCGGACCGGCTGCCGCCGCGTGACTCAATGACGGCCGCAGCGGACTCCGCGAAGAAGAAGGTCGAAGCCGAAGTCGTGAACCGGCTCAGGCGGATCATCAGGCCGGGCGGGAACTGAGCAGATCCGCGCAAACCCGCGTGCGCGTGCGCGTGCGAACTCCGCGAACGGAGCGGCAGACTGTTTTGATCAGTCGTCATCATCGTCGTCATCGAGACGACGCTTGAACGGCACGTACTCCGCCGCGGCGATCTGCGTCGTCCAGCGTTCCTCGAGCTCCGCCATCAGCTCCGTCGGGTCCGCGCTGCCGCGCAGCCGGAGCACGGCTTCGAAGCGCTGCATCCCGCTCTCGGAGACTTCCGGCTTCGTGAAGTGCCATTCCTTTGCCACACCGCTGAGCGACAGCTCCACCGCGCGCCGTGCCTCGTCGGCTTCGGGGGCGTGGACGACCAGAATGCCGTCAGCCTCCAGGTCCTCGTCCTCCGCCAGCGCGCGCGCCCGTGCGATCGGCGGTGTATGCGTAAGCAGGGCCGTGTCGCCCATGTTGAGCGCCGCACCGGCGCCATTCATGATCCCGTAATCGAAGCGCCAGAGTGCAAGCACGACCAGGTTGAACGCGAGCGACAGCGACAGGGCAATGTCGAGTGCGTGCACGGCCGCGGCGAGGCCGAGTCCGAGCGACAGCAGCACGTAGACCGCGTCCTTCGGCTCGTTCAGCTTCTGGCGGAACCGGACGCCCGCCACGATGCCGGCGAGCGCGAAGGCCAGGGCGAGACTGTTCTTGACGACCAGCACCACGCCCGCCACCACGATCGGCAGCACAATGATCGTCTGCACGAGCGACGGGTCGAAACGCAGCCGGCGCGTGTGCATGTAGATCCCCGCGACCGGCAGTGCGAGTGCAGTTGCGCCGAGCGCGGTGAACATCGTGAGCCACAGCCTGCCGAACGGGCCTTCCCAGGGCACCTCCGGCGGCGCCACCTGCGCCGGCGTCCTGTCGAACGGATCGACAGTCCCCAGGTTCCCGATCGGTGCAGCAATGGCATCCTGCGCGCCCGGCACATACCGGATGAGCAGCAGCCCCAGTGCAATCAGGGCGCCGTAGTACAGGAGCATCGGGATGACGGGAAGGCGCCGGCGCGTACGCATGCGCACGCCGCGACCCCCCCTGGACCTCCGCACGAGACGCTCGAGCATGTTTTTCCTGTTCGGTTGGTCGATGGGCAGCCGAACTGGAGTGCAGACCGCGTGCCGGACCCGGGGACCGCGGCTCCAGCGCCTTCCGGCGACGCCGGACTTGCGTGCCCTGCCGCCGCGCTGCACATCTCTGAGATCGACGGCCATCCTCGAGCCAGGGTGCCCCCCAAAATGATCCAGCGTCGTCAGTTCCTCGCCGGCAGCGGCATTGCCCTCGCCGGCCTGCTCCGTGACCGCAGCGCTCTGAACGCGGCCATCGAGCGTCTCGCGCCCGTTCGCTCCAGCGATGACGCAGCACGATTGCGCGAGGAATACATGCTGAGTCCGGGTCTGCTGTACCTGAACCACGGCTCGATCGGCACGATCCCGCGCGCCGTGCACGAGGCGCACGTGCGGCGGCTCGCGGAGTGCGAAACGAACCCGCACGTCCACATGTGGGGTGACGTATGGGTGGAGGCTCTGGCCGCAACGCGGAGCGCGGTCGCCGGGCTGATGAGCTGCGGTGTGGATGAGGTGGCGCTCACACACAACACGACGGAGGGCTTCAACGTGCTGGCGCAGGGTCTGCCCCTGGGCGCCGGCGATGAGGTGCTCTTCAGCTCGCTGAATCATCCGAGTGCCTCGGAGCCCTGGCGCTATTACGCGGCCCGGCGCGGGTACACGGTTCGTGAGTTCGAGATCCCGTTCGCCGATCTGCCGGGCATGACCGCTCGGCAGTTCGTTACACTGCACGAGCGCGAGATCCGGCCACAGACGCGGGTGCTGGTCTTCCCGCACATCGACAACATCGTGGGTGTGCGGCATCCGACGCGGGAGCTCACGGCGGCCGCGCGTGGTGCAGGTGTGGAGTTCGTCGCGGTGGACATCGCGCAGTCGCTGGGCATGGTGCCAGTGGATGCAGCCGCAGAGGGAGCGGACTTCTATGCGGCGAGCCCTCACAAGTGGGTGCAGGCGCCGAAAGGGCTGGGACTGTTGATCGTGAAGCGCGCCATGCGCGACCGCTTGGATCCGCTGTGGGTGAAGCGCCCCCGTTCGGCGATGCCGGAAACGGCGGAGGTATTCGAGGACTACAGCACAAGGAACCTGCCGGCCGTGCTCGCGCTCGCGGATGCGATCACGTTTCAGCGCGGGCTGGAGAACGCCGGTGGGGCCGCGCGCAGGCTGGAGCTGGCACGTGCATTCATGGCGCGGGTCGATGCAGCGCCGTCGCTGGAATGGCGTTCGCCGCGCGATGCCGGACTGGCATCGTCGCTGTTCGCGGTCGGGCTTCGGAACGCTGACGCGCGGGATGTGGAGAGACGCCTGGCAGGCGAGCATCACATCATGGTGCGGCCCTTCGCGCCGCCGTTGAACACGCTGCGCGTTTCGCCCAACCTGGTCAACACGGAAGCGGATGCCGACCGATTCTTTGCTGCACTGAAAGGCTGAGCGGCGCTGCGCCCGTAACTGTCGGGCACAGCGCCGCCCGGCCTTCGTCAGATATCGATCTCCGTCACACCACCACCCCGGCCCTCATCGGGCGCCGGTGTCACGGCCGGCGCCGGCGCCGGCGGCAGCCCGGGCCCGGCGGCTTCGGCGAACATGATCCGCCCTTCCTGGAGCGATGCGCCGCGCAGTGCGATCGCCAGCACGTGCCCCAGATCGGCCACGGCATGGAACGTCATCTGTGAGCGCACTTCCTCGGGCAGATCATCGAGGTGCGGCTCGTTCGCTTCAGGGATGATGATCTCGCGAATGCCCGCACGGTATGCACCGAGTACCTTCTCCTTTACGCCGCCGATCGGCAGCACGCGCCCGTTCAGCGTGATCTCGCCGGTCATCGCGACATCGCTGCGCACGGGCCGGCCGCTCAGTGCGGACGCGAGCGCCGTGGCCATCGTGATGCCGGCCGACGGGCCATCCTTCGGAATGGCGCCGGCGGGAACATGGATATGGAGCTCCACGTCCTTGAACGCTTCCTCGGGAATGCCGAGCCGGTCATGATGCGTCTTGGCATACGTGAGCGCGGCGCGCGCGGACTCCTTCATGACGTCGCCGAGCTGGCCGGTGAGGATCAGCTTGTCGCGGCCGTGTGATGCGCTCGCCTCGACGAACATGATGTCGCCGCCCATCGGCGTGTAGTACATCCCCGTGGCCGTTCCGATGGTGTCCTGCTGCGCGGCCCGCTCCGGGTACACGCGTGCGCGGCCGAGCAGCGGCTGCACATCGTCCTTCGTGATCACCACCTGCTTCACTTCATCCACCGCAATGCGGCGCGCGGCCTTGCGCGCGACCTTGCCCAGCTCGCGCTCGAGCTGACGCACACCGGCTTCGCGCGTGTACTCGCTGATCACACGCTCGATGGCATCGTCCTCGAGCACGAGCTGCTGCTCACGCAGCCCGCTCTCCTCCTTCTGCCGCGGCAGCAGGTACCGCTTCGCGATCTCGAGCTTCTCCTGCTCCGTGTAGCCGCTGAAATCGACGGTCTCCATGCGGTCGAGCAGCGGCGCCGGGATGCGGTCACGCCAGTTGGCCGTGGCGACGAACAGCACCTCGCTCAGATCGAACGGCACGCCGAGATAGTGATCGACGAACGCATGGTTCTGCGCGGGATCGAGCACCTCGAGCAGCGCCGATGCGGGGTCGCCCTGCATCGACACTCCGAGCTTGTCCACCTCGTCCAGCAGGAACACGGGATTCTTGGTGCCGGCCTGCCGCAGACCCTGGATGATGCGGCCGGGCATCGCTCCCACATACGTACGGCGATGACCGCGGATATCCGCTTCGTCGCGCGCGCCGCCGAGCGCGATGCGAACGTACTTGCGCCCGAGCGCACGGCCGATCGACTTCGCAATCGACGTCTTGCCGACGCCCGGCGGGCCGACGAACAGCAGGATCGGCCCGCGCCCGACCGCCTTCGCCTTCGCCTTCTTCTTCTGCGTTTCCACATCGAGCTGCTCGGGGTCCGCTTCGCCGTCGCGCTTTTTGCGCTCCTCCTCGTCCTCCTCGCCATTGCCGTGCGGCGTCGCGAATGCGCGTGACAGGACATCGTCCGCCTCCGCGACCACGTCCTCCTCAGCCTCCTCCGCGGCCATCTCCATCTGCAGCTTGCGCACGGCCAGGAACTCGAGCACACGGTCCTTCACATCGTCGAGACCGAAATGGTCCTCGTTCAGAAACCGCTCCGCCTGGACCAGGTCGATCTCATCCTCCGTACGGGTGCCCCAGGGCAGCTCCGTCACGAGGTCGAGATACGTCCGCAGCACCTGGTACTCCGCGGACTGCGGGTTCGTCCGCTCGAGCCGGCTGAGCTCTCGCTGAATCTCGTGACGCGCTTCGTCGCTCAGCTCCAGCTTCTCGACACGCTCGCGCAGCTCCTCCAGGTCGCTCGCCTCGTCGCCCTCGCCCAGCTCCTGCTGGATCGCCTTCATCTGCTCGCGCAGCACGATCTCACGCTGGCGCTCGCCCAGCTCCTCCTGGACCTTCTGCTGGATCTCCTCCTGCGCCTCCAGCCGCACCAGGTCACGTTCCACGCCGACCAGCACGCGCCGCATGCGCTCGGCAACCGGCAGCAGCTCCAGCAGCTCCTGCTTCTCCTTTGCCGGCTGCTCGAGATAGAACGCCACCATGTCCGCGAACGCGCCCGGCTCCTCGACACCCTGGACGATCTGCGCCAGCGCCTCCGGCGGCATGCCCCGGCGGCGACCCAGCTCCGCAGCGCGTTCCCGCAGCTCACGGTCGAGCGCGATGAACGCCGCATCGCGCGCCTCCGGCGTCTGCTCCTCCTCGATGACCCAGACGTCCGCCTCGAGCATCGCTTCGCCAACACGCTCGTAGCGCAGCGCCTTGGCCCGCTGTACGCCCTGTATCAGAAGCTGCAGCCCGGCCGGCGTGCGCTGCACCTGCAGGATCCGGACGATGACCCCCATCTCGTAGAGGACCGATGGCGACGGCTCATCGACGTTCTCACGCTGACACACGGCGAACAGCCGACGCTCACCCTCCAGCACCTTCTCCACCGCCTCGAGCGTCCCGGCACGGCCCGCGCTGATCGGGACGGCCACGCCCGGTAATACGACAGTCTCCCGCATCGGTAGTACGGGCAGCTTGATTCTCTCAGCCATCGTCACCCTCGATTCCCTGACGTCCCGCCGCGCTGACGGGATCTGTGTTACTCGCGCCCGTAAGGGGCATGGACCCTGCCAGCGCGACGGCGGCAGCGGGAAGCCGTTGGCGCACAGCGTAACCCCGGTTCGGTCTGCTCGGACGGGCACGCACCGACCCCACGCTGGGCGCGGCTGCCCTGCCGGTCTGGCAGGTCTCGGGAACAGGACATGGATCACCTGCGCGGGCGGGGCGGCGCACGTGCTGAGGCCGCATGCAGATGCGGCAGACCTCTTGCGTAGGAGGGCGTGGCAGAATCGAAGAATCAGCGGTAGCAACGCAAGCTCCGTCGGGGCCAGCGATGAGCGCGCAGCGAAGCAGACAGTCGCAGCAGCACACGCCGGGCGGCGGGAGCCGAGTGTCCCGCGGGATGCAAGCGAAGAGGCGAATGCAATGATGAAGAGACGATATATGCTGCCGCCGCTCATGGCGGCGCTGGCGTGGGCGGCGAGCGCGCCGTCCGTTGAAGCGCAGACGGTTACCGCGACGGCGGGCGCACGATACGACGCGGACGGCGTCGTCCGCACGCTCGCGGGTGCGAACTGGCGCGACCTGTGGACGACACCGGTGCGCGTGCCCGTGCTGAACCTCGATACGACGGCGGGCGGACTGACGCCCGAGCGGACGGGCGGTCGGCAGAGCAAGACGCTGCATTTCCAGGGTGCGGACGGTCACCTCTACATCTTCCGGTCGGTCGAGAAGTTCCTGCACGGCGAGGCTCTGCCGGCGGCGCTGCGCAACACGCCGGTGGGGGATGTGGTTCAGGATCAGATCAGCATGCTGCTTCCGGCGGCCGGTCTGATGGTGGGGCCGCTGTACGAGGCGGCGGGACTGCTGCACCCGTGGCCGACGCTGGTTGTGATGCCGGATGACCCGAAGCTCGGGGAGTTCCGCGAGGAGTATGCGGGGATGCTGGGGCAGTTCGAGGAGAACCCCCAGGAGGGTCCGGACGACACACCGGGCTTTGCGGGCTCGTCGAAGCTGGTCGGCGTGGACAAGCTCCTGGAGCGACTGGACGAGACTTCGGAGCACCGACCTGACGCTGCCGAATATCTGGCGGCCCGGCTGATCCAGTTCATGCTCGCGGACACGGACCGTGGCGGCGACCAGTGGCGTTTCGCGGAGTTCGACAACCCGGCCGGGCCTGGCTCGATCTGGCGGCCGGTGGCCCGGGATCACGACTTCGCGTTCATGAAGCCGGAAGGCCTGATGGGCTGGATCAGCCTGATGGCGTGGCCCAAGCTCGCGCACTTCGATGCGACGTTCGAGCCGCTGGCGGCGCTGACGTACATGACGCGGGACATGGACCGTCGTCTGCTGGTGGAATTGCCGCGGGAGCGCTGGGACAGCGTCGTCACGGCGCTGCAGACGCAGCTGACCGACGATGTGCTGCGTGCCGCTGCGGGCCGTCTGCCGGACGAGTGGGAGCCGCGCGCCGCCGACGAGCTGTTCTCGGGTCTTCAGGCACGCAGGCAGGGATTGCGGGACGTGGCGGCGGAATTCTTTGCGATGGTCTCGCACGAAGCGGACGTGCATGCGACGGCGGAGGACGAGCTGGCCGAGGTGGAGCGCCTGGCGGATGGCAGCGTGGAGGTCCGTCTGTATGGTCCCGACGCAGTGGCGGGCGGGCGGGTCGCTGCCGTCAGCCCGAGCCCGCCGACCGAGGGTGTTGAACGCTCGTCCGGGGCACCCGGCGCGGCGCCCTGGTTCCAGCGGCGCTTCGTGCCGTCCGAAACGCGCGAGATCCGGCTGTACATGCTCGGCGGTGATGATGCGGTGCGCGTGACGGGCAGCGCACCACACAGCATTCGCGTGCGCGTGATCGGTGGCGGCGGTGACGACCTGCTCGTGGACTCGTCGGCAGTTGCGCAGGGCGGCTGGGCCACGCGGTTCTATACCGCTCACGGCGACGATCGCGTGGTGCGCGGTGCCGGCACACGCATCGACACGCGCTCCTTCGACGAGGTGCTGCCCGGTCGTCCGCTCGACATGGCGGAGCAGGCGCCCGACCCGGACGAGGAGTCGGAGGACGATGAGGAGGAGGATGTCGCGGATGATGAAGCGGCCGGGGCGGAGGACCCGGGTCTCGAGGAGGCGGTCACCGACCGGCTGCAGCGCCCTGCCTATCGCGACTGGGGCCGCACGTCCGGCCTTCGACCGGCAGTGGATTATCGCAGCGGCCCCGGCCTGCTGATCGGCGCTGGCGCCGGTCTCACCCGTTACGGGTTCCGTCGTGACGATTACAAGTACCGGCTCGATGCGCAGGCGCTCTACTCGGTGGACACGGGCGGCTTCGGCGTGGAGCTGTTCGGCGATTATCATCCGGAAAATACGCATCTCGGCCTGTCCCTGGATGCGAGCGCGACGCAGTTCGAGACGTTCCGCTTCTTCGGCTACGGGAACGATACAGATCAGCTCGAGGGCGTCTCGGCGCGCGTGTATCGGGATCAGCTGACGGTCCGGCCGGCGGTCTACTGGGCCACGGAGAGCACGTATTTCGGTGTCGGTCCGATCGTGCGTTACGGCAGCCCGAATTACGAGGATGGCAGTCCGATGGCACTGCTGCAGCCCATGGGTGTGGACGCGTTCGCACAGGCGGGCGGTGCGGCGGAGCTGCGCATCGATCGCGGCGACCACGTGGGTGCGGACGCGCGCGGCTACTCGCTCCATGCCGGTGCCACGGCGTATCCCGCGCTGCTCGATGTGACCGACGCGTTCGGCAGCACGCACGCCGTCGCGCGGGCATGGGTCCCGCTCGGCTGGCCGTTCCTGGCGCTGCGTGCGGGAGGCCGGAAGCTCTGGGGCGGGTTCCCGGTGCACGAGGCGGCGTTCCTGGGCGGTCGCACGTCGCTGCGCGGCTTCGAGACGGACCGCTTCGCGGGTGACGCCTCCGTGTTCGGCAGCACGGAGCTGCATGCTCCGCTCGGCACGATCGAGCTGCTCGTGCGCGGCGAGCTCGGCGTATTCGGTCTGGCGGACGCAGGGCGCGTATACTTCGATGGCGAATCGCCCGGCGGCTGGCACACCAGCTATGGCGGCGGCGTGTGGTTCTCGTCACTCGGTCATGCACTGAGCCTGGCCTACGCAAAGGGCGAGACCGGGCGACTCTACCTGCGACTGGGAATGCCTCTCTGATGGTGCAACGTGAGCGCGTGCTCCGGTTCGAAGTGCCGGAGCACGAGACGCTGGCCCGGATCTCCAATGCACCACTCCCCTTCGGGCTCGAGGAGCAGTCGTCCGACCTGGATTTCTTCCGCGTCGTGTATTTCGACACGAGCACGGGCGATCTGGAGCGGAAGGGTGCATCCGTGCGCCTCTCGATCCGACCGGATGAGACGCAGACGCTGTCGGTCGATGTCGGAGTTGCCGATGACGCGAATGCATCCGTCACGCGTCGCCACGCGGAGGCGCGTGTGGAAGCGCTGCCGCCGATCCGGCTGTTCGCCGGTACGTCGGAACCTGCGCGCATGATCCGCGCGCTCGTGGATCCTGCGCACCTGCGTGCGACGATCGAGATCGAGACCGTGCGCCGGCTCCGGCGCGCCGTCCTGCCGGGAGCCGAAGGGGAGACGATCGACTTTGCGTTCGACGCGGTCACTGTCCGCAAGGGCGACCTGAGTGGTGAGCTGGACGAGCTGGAGATCACGATCCGCGGGGAGGCGCCGACCATCCGCGAGGGCCTGGTGGAGGCGGTGGAGGAGGCGTACGGCATCCGGCTGATCCTGGCCGATACGGTCGCGCGGGCACGCGGGCTGCTCGACCAGATGATGCTGTCGCGTCTCGAACAGGACGTCCGTGCGGCGCGCGAGGTGGCCGTGGTCGCACACGCGCAGGGGCGCATTGCCCTGTGCAGTGAAGGCGAGTCCCTCTACATCCCCACGGGTCACGGCTCCGGACAGGAAGCCTGCCGCCGGGTGCTGCGCAACGTGTTCGGCCGCTCCCTCGGCCGCATCCGCCTGCTGGGAACCGCACCGGGAATGGACGCCCGCCCCGGCCTGGAGGTCTGGCTGGCGGAGGGCGTGTCGGGCGGCGAGGCGTGCAAGTGGCTGCCGATCGAAGTGGTGCTCGAGCACGTGGGCGCGCCGCAGCTGCGCGATGCTCGCACTCTGTCGGCACTGCACGCGGTCGCCCGCTCGGAGCTCGCTGCGCTCAGCGCCGTATCCGGCAACGGTGCCCTGCCCGGAACCACCAACGCTGCGTACCCCATCTTCGAGAGGGCCGTCTCCGCCGCGCGTGTTCCCGCACTGCTGGAATCGATCAAGGCGAAGGACGTGCCGTCCGAGCTGCTGCTGAACCCGGAGCTCAGCAGGCTGGCATTCGACGAGCGCATCCTCGTGATCGCGGAAGACCCGCGCACACCGCTGCTCGAGCGCGTCCGCTTCCTCTCCATGTTCGGAATGCGCCTCGACGACTTCTTCACCACACGCATCGCGGAGTTCAAGAAGCAGGTCGCGGCGGGCGACACCGACAGGAGCATCGACGGGCTCACACCCGATGCGCAGCTCGATGTCACCCGCATCCGCACGCGTCGCATGTTCGACCGCGCCTACCGCCTGCTCACGGACAAGCTGCTGCCCGAGCTCGAGAGTCACGACATACGCGTGCGCCGATGGGCTGACCTCGGCAGGGAGGAGCGCGATTTCCTCCGGCGCACCTACGAGCCGCAGGCCGAGGCCGTCCTGACGCCCGTGATCGCCGACCCGACGCATCCGTTCCCGCACATGCGGAATCTGCGCCCCGCCATCGCAGCGATCATGCGTCTGCCGGAAAGCACGGACGAGCACTTCGTGGCGATCGAGCTGCCGAGCGGCATGCCGCGCTTCGTTCAGCTGCCGAACACACACGATTTCGTTCCTCTCGAGGAGCTGATCCTCGCCTGGCTGCCGTCGCTGTATCCGGGCCTGACGGTCGTCCAGGCCAATACGTTCCGCGTTGCCCGCAGCGCCGTCGTCGAGTTCGATGAGGAGCCCGAGGGTGGTGTGCTGGCCGCGGTGGAGGAGCAGGTGGCGCAGCGGCCGTTCGGCGAGGTGGTACGGCTGGAGGTGGAGAGCGCAATGTCGAACGCGTTGCGCGACCGGCTCGTGCGCGAGCTGCAGTTCGAGATGCCGGAGGTCATGACCGGCCTCTCGCACGACGATGTATATCCGGTGGAGCGGCTGGTCGATCTGGCCGCGCTGCGCGAGATCGCGGCGACCGACGTGCCGGAGCTGAAGTTCGACAAACTCGAGCAGACGACGCCGCTCGATACGGATCGCCCGATCTTCGATCAGCTGCGCGAGCGCGACGTGATGGTGCGCTTCCCGTTCGATTCCTTCGATGAGACCGTGGAGCGTCTGCTCGAAGAGGCGGCCGACGATCCGGACGTGCTCGCCATCAAGATCACGCTGTATCGCACGGACGCGAAGTCTCGCCTGGTGCAGGCACTCGCCCGCGCGCGCGGCATCGGCAAGGACGCGTTCGCGCTGGTCGAGCTGAAGGCCAGCTTCGATGAACGCCGCAACATCGAGTGGGCGCGATCGCTCCAGAGTGCCGGCATCCACGTGGTGTTCAGCCCGACCAGCATCAAGGTGCACGCGAAGATCGCACTCATCGTGCGCCGCGAGGAGGACGGTATCCGGCGCTACGTCTACATCGGCACCGGCAACCTGAACGCCGCCACTGCGCGTGCCTACACCGATGTCGGTCTGCTCACCGCCGATCCCGAGCTGGCCGAAGAGGTGAACGACGTGTTCAACCTGCTGACGGGCTATTCGGGAGCGAGCGACTTCCAGCACCTGCTCGTGTCGCCATTCACGATGCGCGACCGCTTCATCGCGTTGATCGACCGCGAGATCGAGCATGTGAAGGCGGGGCAGGAAGGACGTATCCGGATCCAGATGAACGGACTCGCGGATCGCCGCATGATCTCGGCCCTGTATCGCGCCGCGCACGAAGGCGTGAAGATCGACATGATGGTGCGTGAGATCTGCTGCCTGCGGCCGGGTGTCGAAGGCGTGTCCGAGAACATCAGGGTCGTGAGCAAGCTCGGGCGCTTTCTCCAGCACCCGCGCATCTACTGCTTCCACAACGCCGGCGACCCCGAATACTTTTTCGGGTCCGCGGACTGGCGCCCGCGCAACCTGTCCAAGCGTGTCGAGGTGATCACGCCCATCCGGGCGGCGGAGCACAGGGCCACACTCGATCGCATGCTCGACGAGATCCTGAATGATCCGGACGCGTGGACACTGCAGGCCGACGGCTCCTACGTTCGCGGCGATGAAGTGATCGCCGGCTCCTGAAGCACCGGCGCGCCGAGCGACAGCGCGACGCCGTGCCGGACCTTTCAGCGATAACCCGACGCCTGCAGCTCGAACAGCTCCGCGTAGCGGCCGCGCTGTGCGAGCAGCTCCTCGTGCGTACCCATCGCTTCGATCTCGCCGTCCGCCAGCACGAGAATGCGGTCGGCCATGCGCACGCTGGAGAAGCGGTGCGAGATCAGCACGGCGCTCCGGCGATGGCTGAGCTCCTTGAAACGCTGGAACACCTCGAACTCGGCACGCGCATCCAGTGCCGCAGTCGGCTCGTCCAGGATCAGGAGCTGTGCATCGCGCATGTAGGCGCGCGCAATCGCGATCTTCTGCCACTCGCCTCCCGAGAGATCGACCCCCGTACGGAAGCGCTTGCCGATCACCTGATCGTAACCGCCCGGCAGGCGCATGATGGTGTCGTGCGCGAGACCGCGCCGCGCGGCTTCCTCGATGCGGGCGTCGTCATCCAGCGCGCCAATGCTTCCGACCGCGATGTTCTCCCGTGCGGTCATGTGGAAGCGGACGAAATCCTGGAAGATGACGCCCATGTTCGCGCGGACCTCATCGAGGTCGTACTCACGCAGGTCGTGGCCGTCCAGCAGGATTGCACCCTCGTCCGGGTCGTAGAGACGCGCGAGCAGCTTCACGAGCGTCGTCTTCCCCGCGCCGTTCTCGCCCACCAGTGCGAGCACTTCGCCGGCGTGCAGCGTGAAGCTCAGATGCCGGACGGCCCAGCGGTCCGCGGCCGGATAGCGGAAGCCGACATCGTCGAACACGAAACCCTGGCGTATCGGCATCGGGAACGGTCGTGGATTCTCCGGTGAGCGGATCTCCGGCTCGATCTCGAAGAAGGAGAACAGGTCGTCGAGGTAGAGGGCCTGGCCGGCCATCTGCGAGAAGCCGATGAGCAGTCCCTCGAGCAGATTGCGCAGGCGGCGGAACGATCCGGCTAGGAACGTGAGGTCACCGATCGTGAACTGGCCTGCGAGCGTGCGCCACGCGATGTAGGCGTACGCAACGTAGTAGCCGAGCGTTCCCACGGCTGTGAGCGCGCTGCCCCAGCCCGCACGACGGATGGCCAGGCGGCGATTGGCATGATAGAAATCCGTGGCGAGACGCCGGTACCGCTCGATCAGGAACGGGTTCAGCCCGAAGATCTTTACTTCCTTCGCGGTGTCCACGCTGGCGCCCGTCTGCCGCACGTAATCGATCTCGCGACGCTCGGGGGTGCGCGCATAATTCAGCGAGTAGCTCTGCGCGTTGAAATGAGCTTCGCCCAGGAAGGCCGGCACGAGCGCGATCAGCAGGAGGAGGATCAACCAGGGCGCGTACAGGATGAGACCGGCGGCAAACGTGACGATGGTGACGACATCCTGCGCCTGACCGAACAGCTGCGTCATGAGCGTCGTGCGCCCCATTGTCTGGCGGCGCGCCCGCTCCAGCCGGTCCTGCTGCTCGCTGTCCTCGAAATCCTCCAGGTCGAGCGTCGCGGCATGCTCCATCAGCCGGATACTCGTCGCGTTCGTGAACTGCTCGGAGAGCAGCGAATCCAGGAGCGACACGATGCGGCCGAGCACGTCGGCAGTGATGGCGAGCACCAGCTCAATGCCGAGCAGCCAGCCCAGCCGGGACAGCAGCCCGCTGCCGACCCAGTCGCTCAGGGTGGTGGGCGCACCGGGCAGCTGCGCGAGCCGTACCACCTCGTCAATGATCAGCTTGCCGATGTACAGCGTTACGACCGGAAGGAGCGCGCGCAGAAAGCGCAGCACGAGTGTGGATACCGTGAGCGCCCGGCTCGTGCGCCAGATCAGCCGCAGGAATGGCGGCAGATTGCGCAACGCTCCGAATCGCTCCCGCATCCGGAGCTGCGGCGGCGGCTCACCCCGCATGGACCCCGACGGTCCCGGCCCGGCCCGGCCGCCCATCGTGTAATGTCGTGCCAATTACGCCACCCGTACCAGAGATGAACACCGCGTGCGCCGCCGACGTACCCGGCCCCGCATCCGGATCCCATTGATACACGGCCCGTACCATCCGGGGAACCGTTCGCCTTGACGGTTTCACGACGGGTCCCCAGCGTGCACTGCCCGGGGCATTGAGTTCCGTTGGCGGCGAAGGGAGGCGCAGCATGCGCAGGGTGAGGTATCAGGTCGCGTGCAGCCTGGACGGCTACATCGCCGGACCGAACGGCGAAATCGACTGGATCACGGGCGGCGACGATTTCGATTTCGACGCGCTGTTCGCGCAGTTCGATACGCTGCTGATGGGCCGGAAGACATATGAGACGCTGCCGGATGGCGGGGGTGGATACGGCGGAAGCCGGATCGTGGTGGCTTCACGAACGCTGCGACCGGAGGATCATCCTGACGTCGAGGTGGTCGGGACCGGCCTGGCCGAGCGCGTGGCGGCGCTGAAGGAACTGCCGGGCAAGGACATCTGGCTGTTCGGCGGAGGCGAGCTCTTTCGTGCGCTGCTGGAGGCGGGACTGGTGGATACGATCGAGCCGGCCGTGATCCCGGTGGTGCTCGGCGGCGGCATCCCCATGTACCCCGTATCGGGCATGAGGGCGCGGCTGTCGCTGACCGGTCACCGCACGTACGAGGGCGGAATGATCCTGCTCGAGTACCGCGTGATCCGCTGAGACCGGCGCTACCTGAGCCGGTCTCCTATGCGGTTCCAGCGGATGCGGCCGAGCACGGGCATGCCGCCGTTGGGCCGGTTGTTGTACGAGAAGTACAGCGCCACGGCCCGGCCCTTGACCTGATCGGGCTGGATGAATCCCCAGTAGCGCGAATCGAGCGATTCGTCGCGGTTGTCGCCCAGCACGAAATACCGATCGGCGGGGATGACGAGCGGCCCCCAGTTGTCGCGTGTGGGGCGGTACGCCTGCTCGTTCACGGTGTCCACCAGGAAATCGCGCTGCCACTCCATCCAGAGGTGACCCGCATCGCCGTCGGGGAACGTGTGCCGCGCGTAGGGCTCGTCCAGCCGCTCGCCGTTGACGTAGAGGATGCCGTCGCGCATCGCGATCGTATCGCCGGGCATTCCCACCAGGCGCTTGACCAGGTCGATCGGCTCGTGGTGCCCCTCGAACACGATGATGTCGCCGCGACCCGGCTCATCGTAGCCGGGCAGCTTCACGCCTGTCCCCGGGACGGTGGCGCCGTATGCGGACTTGTTGAGCACGAGGAAATCGCCGACGAGCAGCGTTCCCTCCATCGAGCCGGAGACGATGGTGAACGTCTGGATCAGGAACGTGCGTACGACGATGAAGATCAGGAATCCGATGATGCCGGACTTGAGCCATTCCCACGCCACCTGGCCGGCGCTCTGCTCATCCTTCTTCGTCGTCGTCTGCCGCCTGACGGGCGGTCTGGTGTTCTGCTGTTTAGCCATGGGTTTCCGCTGAAGTTCCTGGTCTCTTCCTGATACGCCTGTGGGCGTCACCGGTTTCATCGGCGGTGTGCCGGATGGCCCACGGAACCTACCCGGCGAGAGCCATTGGACGCCAGCAGTCCGGCCGCCTAGTTTGGCGGATACGGCACTATCGGACGCAGGAGATGACATGCCGGTAACGGGCGGGCAGGTGATCCGCGCGCCGCGCGGAACGGAGCTGAGCTGCCGCGGCTGGGCGCAGGAGGCGGCGCTGCGGATGCTGATGAACAACCTGGATCCGGAGGTCGCCGAGCGCCCCGAGGACCTGGTGGTTTACGGCGGCACGGGGAAGGCGGCGCGCGACTGGCCGTCGTTCGACGCCATCGTGCGCACGCTGCGGACGCTGGACAATGACGAGACGCTGCTGGTGCAGTCGGGCCGGCCGGTCGCGGTGTTCCGCACGCACGCGCACGCCCCGCGCGTTCTGATTGCGAACTCGAACCTGGTCGGCGACTGGGCCACGTGGTCGCATTTCCGCGAGCTCGAGCGGGCCGGGCTCATGATGTACGGTCAGATGACCGCGGGTTCGTGGATCTACATCGGTACGCAGGGCATCCTGCAAGGCACGTATGAGACGTTCGGCGCGGTCGCACGCGAGCATTTCGGCGGCTCGCTGCGCGGCCGCTGGGTGCTGACGGGCGGCATGGGCGGGATGGGCGGGGCGCAGCCGCTGGCAGCGACGATGGCGGATGCGTCGATCCTTTGCGTGGAAGTGGATCCGCGCCGCATCGAGCGCCGTGTCGAGACGCGCTACTGCGACCGCATGACGCATTCGCTGGACGAGGCGGTGTCATGGGTGCAGGATGCCGCGGCGAGCGGCGATGCGGTGTCGGTGGGGCTCGTCGGCAACTGCGCCGAGGTGCTGCCGGAGCTGCTGAATCGCGGCGTGGTGCCGGACGTGCTGACGGACCAGACGTCGGCGCACGATGAGCTGAACGGCTATATCCCCGCGGGTCTCTCCCTCGATCAGGCCGCCGCGCTGCGCGAGCGCGATCCCGCGGAATACGTGCGCCGGTCGATGGACTCGATGCGCGTACACTGCGAAGCGATGGTCGCCCTGATGCGCGCGGGCGCCATCACGTTCGACTACGGCAACAACCTGCGCGGGCAGGCCCGGGAGGCGGGCTACGCCGACGCATTCGCGTTTCCCGGATTCGTGCCCGCGTACGTGCGACCGCTGTTCTGCGAGGGGAAGGGTCCATTCCGGTGGGCCGCACTGTCAGGCGACCCGGCCGATATCCATCGCACGGACGATCTGGTGCTCGAGCTGTTCCCGGAGGATCAGCATCTGCGGCGCTGGATCACGATGGCGCGCGAGCGCGTCGCGTTCCAGGGCCTGCCGGCGCGCATCTGCTGGCTCGGCCAGGGCGACCGCGCGAAGTTCGGTGTCGCGCTGAACGATCTGGTGGCATCGGGCGAGATCAGCGCGCCGATCGTGATCGGGCGCGATCACCTCGACACGGGCAGCGTCGCATCGCCGTACCGCGAGACGGAAGCGATGCTGGACGGCAGCGATGCAGTCGCGGACTGGCCGATCCTGAACGCACTGCTGAGCACGGCCTCCGGCGCATCGTGGGTGTCGTTCCATCACGGCGGCGGTGTCGGCATCGGCCGCTCGCTTCACGCCGGGCAGGTGCTGGTCGCGGACGGGACGCCGGAGATGCGCGTGCGCATCGAGCGCGTGCTGACGAACGATCCGGGCCTCGGCGTGGCACGGCACGCGGACGCGGGTTACGAGCTGGCCGTTGAAACGGCCAGTGAGCATGGAATACGGCTGCCCATGCGTGAGCACGAATGAGGGGGGCTGCCAGGTCATGCTGGCGGCACGCAGGTCCCATGTGTGTGCGCGTCTTCGTCATCGTCGCCTCTGCGGCCTCGCTGTCCACCGGCTGTATGCCGCACATAATGCACGGACCGCGCGTCGACGATGACGGTGTGTCGGGATCTCTCTCCCTGACGCTCGGGCACAATCGTGAAGTGGGTGAACTGGACACGCGTATCGTGCCCAGTATGTACGGCGGATTGCGACGCTCATGGGTCTCCGCTGATGGTCGCGGTCCCGCAGGATCTGTCGGCGTGCAAGTGCCTGTGCTGCTGGCGCCCTTGTTCGCGGTAAACGAGGACGCCTTCAAGGCAGTAATGCTGACGAGCTACGCGGATGTCTACGTTCAGCCCTCACGCCGTGCCGAAGCGGGTTGGGAGTGGGGCGTGGGCGGACTGGCCTCGACCGGAATGGCCGGCCCTTATGTGCAGGTCGGCCGGATCGGGCACAACGGGAGCGGGTGGTACACGACCCAGCTGGTCGCATTCGGCTCGGATGATTTTGGGACTGGCACGTTCTATATGCCGACGGTCGCCTGGCGGTACCGAGACCAGGACGCAACGACGGCCGCGAACCTGTCGGCCGGAATGGGCTTCGGGTTCGGTGAAGGCAACGACGATGTGGAGGCCCTTCTCCTCATCGGCGTGACGCTGGAACTCGGGCTGCGGGGGAACTAGCGTCAATGGCTGTCCTCGTCCCCGACCTGCTCTACCGCGACGATCTGTTCTACAGCGGCCTCGCGCTGGAGTACGACGACCAGACCGGGCGGATCACACGGATTGCACACCGGCTGGAGCTGGACGCGCGCGATGCGGTGCCGCTGCCCGGCCGCGCGCTCATGCCCGGCTTCGTCAATGCCCACTCGCACGCCTTCCAGCGCCTGATCCGCGGCCGCACGCAGTGGCGCCCTGCGGACGACACGGTTGCGAACTTCTGGAGCTGGCGCGAGGCGATGTACGACGCCGTGCTGCGGCTGTCGCCGGAAGACGTGTACGACGCATCGCGCTACTGCTTCATCGAGATGCTGCGCGCGGGCATCACGACGGTGGGCGAGTTCCACTACGTGCACAACGCGCCGGACGGCAGCTCTTACGGTGACCGCGCGGAGCTGGCGCGGCGCGTGATCAGCGCGGCGCAGGATGCGGGCATCCGGATCTGCCTGCTCAACACGTGTTACGCGGCCGGCGGCATCGGCGAGCCGCTCCGCCCGGAACAGCGCCGCTTCGACACGGGCGATGTGGACACCTACCTGGCGACGACGGAGCGACTGGCGGCGGACGTGGTGGGCCAGGCGCGGGTGAGCGTCGGTGTTGCGCCGCACAGTGTGCGCGCGGTGCCGCGCGAATGGATACGGCTGCTGCATGCCTGGGCGGCGACGCGTGATCTGCCGTTCCACATGCACGTGAGCGAGCAGCCCGCGGAAGTGGACGCGTGCGTCGCCGCGCACGGTCTCAGGCCGGTCGAGATGCTGGACGAGGATGGTGTGCTGGACGACCGCTTCACGGGCGTTCATGCGACGCACATCACGGATCGCGAGGTCGTGATGCTCGCGATCAGCGGCGGCACGGTGTGCGCGTGCCCGACCACGGAGCGCGATCTGGGCGATGGCTTCCTGCGCGGTGCCGACCTGCTGCGTGCCGGCGCCGGCATTGCGCTCGGGAGCGACAGCCAGACCATGCTGGACATGCTGGAGGAAGCGCGGCTGGTGGAGTACAACGAGCGGCTGCGACGACTGCAGCGGGTCATGCTGACGCGCGGCGCGGACGATGTGCTCGAGGTCGCGCCTGTCCTGCTCCGCATGGCAACGCTCGCGGGTGCGCGGTCGCTGCGTGTGGCGGCCGGAACGCTCGAGGAAGGTGCGCTGGCGGATTTCATCGGCATCGACCTCGACCATCCGGCGCTCGCGGGGTGGACATCGCAGTCGCTGCCCGCGATGCTGGCATTCAGCGCGCCTCCCGACGCCGTCAGCGATGTGTGGGTCGGCGGGCGGAACGTGGTCGCGAACCGCGTCCATGCAAAGCAGGAGCAGGCCATGCGTGAGTTCAATGCGGTTGCGCGGCGCGCCCGATGAGTGAAGAGCCCGAGATGGTGATACCGCTGCATCGGCTGCCGCCGGGGTTTGCCGAGCGGATCGAGGATCCGCCCGCCCCCGCAGCCGTTCCCAGGCCGGCAGCCACGGCCGTCCTCGTTCGCGATGGCGCGCATGCGCCGGAGATGCTGCTGCTGAAACGTCACCGTGCGGCCGGGTTCGTGCCGGGTGCGTATGTTTTCCCGGGCGGCCGTGTGGACGAAGAGGACGGTGACGCGGCGCTCCTGGAGATGCTGGGGACGGTGCCGCGCGGAGCGGAGCCCGCGTTCTGGCTGGCGGTAGTGCGCGAGGTGTTCGAGGAGACGGGCGTGCTGCTCGCGCGTTCCCCGGAAGGCGCTGCGTGCAGGGATGCGAGTGTCGATGATACTCTCGCGCGGTGGCGCGAGGCGCTGCTCACGGGCGACGCGACGCTGCTGGACGTGCTCCGGAATGAGCGTCTCCTCCCGGATATCAGCAGGATGGTGTATTGCTCGCACTGGGTGACACCGCTGGCCGAGCCGAAGCGTTACGATACGCGCTTCTTCCTGGCGGAGCTGCCATCAGGATGCGCGGCGACGATCGACGAGCGCGAGATGAGCGATGCACTGTGGCTCACCGCTGACGACGCGCTGGCCGGATTCCAGCGCGGTGAGCTGCCCATGGTGTTTCCGACGGTCAAGACGATTCAATTGCTGCAGCCGTTCGCGTCGGTGGAGCAGATGCTCGCTGCGTTCCGTGGTGCCGATGTCCCGGTGATCCTGCCGCGGCTGGTCCGCACGGAGGATGGTGTGGGTATCGTGGTTCCGCGTGATGGCAGCGTCGGATAACGCAGCAGAAGCGAGGGTTCATGCAGAAGGCGCACACGGTCGGCGAGCTGAAAGCGACCGGATACGAGACCCGGTCGGTCAGGGATGAGATACGATCGAACCTGCTGCGCAAGCTGGCGGCTGGCGATACGCTGTTTCCGGGCGTGCTCGGCTACGAGGACACGGTGGTGCCGCGCATCGCAAACGCACTGCTCGCGCGCCAGAACTTCATCCTGCTGGGACTCCGTGGTCAGGCGAAGAGCCGGATAGTCCGGGAGCTGACGCTGCTGCTCGATGACGAGATCCCGATCCTCGCGGGCAGCGAGGTGAACGACGATCCGCTGCACCCGATATCGAAGGATGGCCGGCTGCTGCTTCAGGAGCACGGCGATGATGCGCCGATCGCGTGGGTGAAGCGGGACGCGCGCTTCGTGGAGAAGCTGGCCACACCCGATGTCACGATCGCGGACATGATCGGAGACGTGGACCCGATCAAGGCAGCGCGCGGCGGCCATCTGCTCTCGGATGAGCTGACCATCCATTACGGCCTGCTGCCGCGCGCCAACCGCGGTATCTTCGCCATCAACGAGCTGCCGGACCTGGCAGGCAAGATCCAGGTCGGCCTGTTCAACATCATGCAGGAGGGTGATGTCCAGATCAAGGGATATCCGATCCGCCTGCCGCTCGATGTACTGCTCGTCTTCACCGCCAACCCCGAGGACTACACGGCGCGCGGCAAGATCATCACCCCGTTGAAGGACCGCATCGGCGCGGAGATCACCACGCACTATCCGGAGACCGTCAATGAGGGCATTGCGATCACGCGCCAGGAGGCGTGGGTGGACCGCGGCGGCGACATGAGAGTGGACGTGCCGGACTTCCTGATCGAGACGATCGAACGCATTGCATTCCTCGCGCGCACGGACAAGCGTATCGATCAGCGGTCCGGTGTCAGTCAGCGCATGCCGATCTCCGTTCTCGAGAACGCCGTATCGAACGCGGAGCGGCGCGCGCTCATGAACGGTGAGGCGGAGATAGTACCGCGGCCGACGGACATCTATGCAGCGCTGCCGTCGATCACCGGCAAGCTGGAGCTGGAGTACGAGGGTGAGCTGGTGGGCGCGGAGAAGATCGCACGCGAGCTGATCGCTGAAGCTTCGTCGGAGACATTCGATGCGTGGGGCGGCGAAGCCACGGAGACATCGCTGCTCGAGATCGTCGAGTACTTCGACGCGGGCGGCATGCTGCAGCTGGGCGAGACCGCATCAGGGAAGGCCGCTGTCGATGGCTTCGGCACCGTTCCGGGCCTGATCGATGCGGTGCGCGAGATCGGTCTCGGCCGCCACGACTCCGCGGGTCACACTGCCGCGGCATGCGAGCTGGTACTGGAGGCTCTGGTGGCGGAGAAGCGGCTCTCGCGTACGGAGGGCGGCGGATACGGTCGTGCGCCGCGCCAGCGGCCCAAGGGCGGCGGGCCGTACTCACCGCCGACGTTCGACGTGTAGCACGCCCGCGCAGGCACTGAGGCAGGTTCACTCCACGCAACAGTACAGGTGCAGCAATGACGCTCGCTCCGATCGACTGGATCATCCTGCTGACGTACCTCGCCATGACGCTCGCGATCGGCATCGCCGTCGCACGCAGGGCCGGTCAGAGTACTGCCGACTACTTCCTGTCCGGGCGGCACATGCCCTGGTGGCTGCTCGGCACCTCGATGGTCGCCACCACGTTCTCGACGGACACGCCAAACCTCGTTACCGACATCGTCCGACAGAACGGCGTCGCGGGCAACTGGGTCTGGTGGGCCTTTCTGCTCACCGGCATGCTCACCGTCTTCATCTATGCAAAGCTCTGGCGTCGCGCCGGCATCATGACCGATCTGGAGTTCTACGAGCTGCGTTACAGCGGCCGTACGGCCACGGTGCTGCGTGCGTTCCGCGCACTCTATCTCGGCCTGTTCTTCAATGTCATGATCATGGCGACGGTGACACTCGCCGCCATGAAGATCGGCGGGATCCTGCTGGGGCTGACGCCGCTCCAGACCATCCTGATCGCGGGTGGCGTGACGACCGTGTTCAGCATGGTCGGCGGACTGCGCGGCGTGCTGCTGACGGACTTCGTGCTGTTCATCACGGCGCTCGCCGGCTCCATCGCAGCCGCGGCTTATGCACTCGGTCATCCCGCCGTGGGCGGACTCGATGCACTGCTCACGCATCCGGATGTCGTGGGGAGGCTGTCGCTCCTGCCCGACTTCGGCGATACATCGCAGCTGGTGCCGCTGCTCATCATACCGCTCGCGGTACAATGGTGGAGCGTGTGGTACCCGGGTGCGGAACCGGGCGGCGGCGGATACATCGCGCAGCGCATGCTCGCCGCGCGCAGCGAGACCGACGCGACGGGCGCCACACTGCTGTTCAACGTGGCGCATTACGCCGTGCGGCCGTGGCCGTGGATCATCGTCGCGCTCGCATCGATCGTCGTGTTCCCGACAGTGGACTCGATCCGGGTCGCCTTCCCGCACGTCTCACCCACCATCCTCGGCCATGACCTGGCATACCCGGCGATGCTGACGTTCCTGCCGGCCGGTATGCTGGGATTCGTGGTGGCGTCACTCGCGGCGGCGTACATGTCCACGATATCGACCCACCTGAACTGGGGCGCTTCGTACATACTCAACGACTTCTGGGGCCGCTTCATCAGTCGTGATGCGGACGACCGCGAGCTGGTGCGCGTCGGCCGCGTGACGACAGTGGTGCTGATGTTGCTGGCGGCAGTCGTGGCACTCTGGCTCCAGAACGCGCTCCAGGCATTCGGCATCCTGCTGCAGATCGGTGCGGGTACCGGCCTGCTGTTCATCCTGCGCTGGTTCTGGTGGCGCATCAACGCGATCAGCGAGCTCACGGCGATGATCGTTTCGTTCATCGTGGCGGTGTACCTCGAGGTGGTGCATCCGGGACTGTACCCCGATGCGGCGCTGAGCGGGTCGGCCAAGCTCGTGATCGGCGTCGCCATCACGACCGTCGCGTGGGTGACGATGACATTGGTGACGAAGCCCGCCGATGAGCGCACGCTGCGCAGCTTCTACGCGCTCACGCGTCCCGGCGGCCCCGGCTGGCGGCCCGTGCTGGACCGCGCCGCGGCCGAAGGCGAGCCCGTGGCCGGCACCGGTGACGGCTGGGTGGTACCGCAGGGCATCCTGGCGATGGTGGCGGGCTGCTTCGCCGTGTACTCCGCCCTGTTCGCCATTGGCTACTGGATCTACGGCCGCTACGCGATCGCAGCACTGCTGACCGTCGTCGCCGTCGTTGGCGCCGTGTATCTGGCGAAGGCGTGGGGCCGGGTCAGCGGTGCACGGACGACCACGGACGAGCCCGTCGTCGCGCAGTGACGGGACTGGTCGTGCTCGCCGCCGGACGCGGCACACGCATGCGGAGTGCAGCGCCGGGCACGCGGCTGGATGAAGCGCAGCGTATCGCGGCAGACGGCGGGCTCAAGGGCCTGATCCCGTTCGAGGGCGAGCCGTTCCTCGCGCATGTGCTCACCGCCGTCGCCGATGCCGGCTTCAGCCGCGTCTGCATGGTCACGGCACCGGGTCCGGATCCGATACGCGAGTATTTTTCACGCGTCCGTACAGCGCGGCTGCGCATCGAGCTCGCGATACAGAACGAGCCGCTCGGCACGGCGCACGCACTGCTGGCCGCCGAGCCGTTCAGTGCGGGGCGGGACGTGGGAGTGATCAACTCCGACAACCTGTACCCGGCGGAGGCCCTCGCTGCGCTCCGTGATCTGCCGGGGAGCGGTCTGATCGGATTCGCTCGCGACGGTCTCGAGCGCGGCAACATCGACGCCGGGAGGATCGCCGGCTACGCATTGATTGAAATGGACGATGAGTGCACGCTCACGCGCATCACGGAGAAGCCGGATGCTGCGGCACTGTCCGCGGCTGGAGCCACGTCGCTGGTGAGCATGACCTGCTGGCGCTTCGGGCCGGGCATCTTCGATGCGATCCGCCAGACGCCACGATCCGCACGGGGCGAGTACGAGCTGCCGGACGCAGTGAGGGTCGCAATGCGGCATGAGCGGTTCACAGTGGTACCGATGGACGTCCCGGTGCTCGATCTCTCCACGCGCGAGGACATCGCGCGCGTCGGGGCGCTGCTGCGCGGCCGGCGCGTGGAGCTGTGATGGAAGCGGCGGCGAGGCTGACCGCGCTGCGCGCATCCGTGGTGACTGCGCTCAATAAGCTGAGCGACCGTGACGGTGACATCGATGCGTGCTTCTTCGTGCCGGGCAGGATCGAGGTGCTCGGCAAGCACACTGATTACGCGGGGGGGCGCAGCCTGCTGGCGGCGGTCGATCGCGGCTTCGTCACTGCTGTCGCGCGCCGCCGCGACGACCGGGTACGCGTGCTGGACGCACGCAGTGGAGAGCTGTTCGAAAACGATCCCGTCCCCGCATGGGCGGTCTACCCGCGCACGGTGCTGCGCCGCTGTGCCCGCAACTTCCCGTCGGCAGCGGGCGGCGCCGACATCGCGTTCGCGAGTGATCTGCCACAGGCATCGGGACTGAGCAGCTCGAGTGCACTGACGGTGGCGACGTTCCTGGCGCTCGACGCCGTGCGCGGCATGTCGCAGACGGCGGAATACCGCGCAGCGATCAGCAGTGATGCGGAGCTGGCCGGTTATCTCGGCGCAGTCGAGAACGGCATGAGCTTCGGCACACTCGCCGGCGCTGCCGGTGTTGGTACGATGGGCGGCAGTGAGGATCACACCGCCATCCTGTGCGCACGGGCCGGGCGGCTGGTGCAGTACAGCTTCGCGCCCGTACGCGCCGAGGGTGATGTGGCGCTGCCGGCGGGGTGGACGTTCGTCGTCGGATCGAGCGGTGTGCGCGCCGAGAAGGCCGGTGCGGCGGTGGAGCAGTACAACCGGCTGTCATCGGCCACGCAGCGCCTCGTGCAGTTATGGCGGTCAGCCGGGGCCGGTGACGCACAGACGCTCGGCGACATCGTGGCGGAAGATGCCGATGCGTCGCTGCGATTGCGCGAGATCGTGAGGTCGCGCGATCCCGATCGCGCGGATGAGCTGCTCGGCAGGCTCGCACAGTTCGTTGCCGAAAGCGAGGAGATCGTGCCGGCCGCCAGTGCTGCGCTCGCGCGCGGAGACCTGAACGGCTTCGCCGCCCTCGTGCGCCGCTCGCAGTATTACGCGGTGGAGGTGCTCCGCAACCAGGTGCCCGAGACGAACCACCTCGTGGCGACTGCGCTCGGGCTGGGCGCGGCTGCCGCCTCCGCTTTCGGCGCAGGCTTCGGCGGCAGCGTCTGGGCGCTGGCGGAGGCCCGGGATGCATCCGACTTTGCCGATGCCTGGCGGGACGCATACATCAGGCGATTCAGCGCGCGGCAGGACGACTCCTGCTTCTTCATCACGCCCGCGGCCGCTCCGGCGACGCGGCTCTCCGGGGAGCTGACATGAGCGGTGTGGATCGCAGAGACTTCCTCAGGACCACGACCATGGCAGGCGTCGGCCTGGCGCTCGGATCGAGCGACGCGCTCGCCGCCGTCCCTGCGCATCCCGGTGCGCGCAGTGCGCAGCAGGAGCCGGCGCTGTTCCGGGCCCCTCCGCTGGAGACCGTCCGCGTCGCGTTCGTCGGTGTGGGTCATCAGGGCTCCAGTCATGTCGCCAACTTTCTCCGCATCGACGGCGTGGAGATCACGGCCATTTGCGACATCGCGCCGGAGAAGGTCGCCGCGGCGCAGAAGCAGGTTACGGATGCAGGGCGCGCACTTCCCGCCGCGTACGACCGCGGCCCGCGCGACTACCTGCGGCTGTGCGAGTCCGACGATGTGGACCTGGTGTTCACCGCGACGCCCTGGAACCTGCACGCACCGGTGTGCATCGCCGCCATGGAGAACGGGAAGCATGCGGCCACGGAAGTGCCGATGGCGCCGACGATCGATGAGCTGTGGCAGCTGGTGGAGACCGCCGAGCGCACGCGCCGCCACTGCGTCATGATGGAGAACTGCTGTTACGATCGCACCGAGATGATGATCCTGAACATGGTGCGACAGAAAGTATTCGGCGAGCTGCTGCACGCGGAATGCGGGTACCTGCACGACCTGCGCGAGCTGAAGCTCACCGACTTCTACGAGGGGCGCTGGCGCGTCGAGCACTCCATACGCCGCAACGGCGACCTCTATCCGACGCACGGCCTCGGCCCGGTCGCACAGTGGCTGGATGTGAATCGCGGCAACCAGTTCGACTACGTGGTATCCATGGCATCGCCCGGGCGCGGCCTCAACCGGTGGGCTGCCGAGCACATCGGCCCCGACAGTGCGGAGGCGCGGCAACAGTACGCGCTCGGCGATGTCGTCAATACCCTGATCCGCACGAGACGCGGGCAGACAGTGCTGCTCACGCACGACACGAACTCGCCGCGACCGTACAGCCGTCGCATCCTGCTGCAGGGCACACAGGGACTGGTGCGCAAATACCCCGACGAGCGCATTCACATCGAGGGACGCAGTGCAGCACACCGGTGGGATGAGCTGCGCACCTATCGGGATGAGTACGACCATCCCATCTGGCGCGCGCTCGAGGAACGCTCGCGCGGTGCCGGCCACGGCGGCATGGACTTCATCGAGGATTACCGCCTGGTGCAGTGCCTGCGCGCCGGCGAGCCGATGGACATGGACGTCTACGACGGCGCGGCCTGGAGCGCGATCAGTGAGCTGAGCGAACGCTCGATCGCGCAGCGCAGCGCGCCGCAGGACGTGCCGGACTTCACCCGCGGCGCCTGGCGCGTCCGGCCGCCGCTCGGGATCGTGGAGGGATAGCGCCGGCAGCGCCATTCCGGGGCGAAGTCGGAGCTGCCCCAGGGGGCGCGCGCAGGGGGTCGGAGCATGGTTCACGTTCCGGGGCGACGTCAGGATAGCCCCAACCCCTGCCCGCACCGGCGCCGGAGCACACTTCACGTTCCACGGCAACGTGCCGATTGGCAGAAAACTTGCCCCTCCCCGGGGCATGGCGAAGCAACATCCGTGGTGGCTGACCGGCGGCACCGAGACATGCCACGCCTGCACGCACCTCTATACCTACGAGACCGGCCTGCACTGCGTCGCCTGCGACCGCGGACTGTGTGTGCACTGCGTCGTGATCGAGCGCATCACACGCGAGCCCTGGTGCCCCGGATGCTACGAGAACGAGCGGGAGACCTGATATGGCCGCACGCGCAATGTGGAAGGGCAGAATCCGCTTCGGCGACGTGGACGTCCCCGTCAAGCTCTATTCCGCCATAAAGAGCACCGGCGGAGTGCACTTCCGCCTGCTCCACGAGAAGGACCTGGAGCCCGTAAAACAGCAGATGGTCAATCCCGAGACCGGCAAGGTCGTCGAGTACGAGAACGTGCGGCGCGCGTTTCCCACCGATGACGGCGTTCTGGTGATGCTCGATGAGGACGAGCTGGCCGAGCTGGAGCCGGAGGGCTCGCGTGACATCGAGATCACGCGCTTCGTCGATCCCGAGGTGATCACGCATCAGTGGTACGACGTCCCTACTTCCTCGGCCCGGACGACAGTGCGCCGGAATACTTCGCACTCGCGGAAGCGCTGCGGAAGCAGAAGAAGGAAGGCGTCGCGCGCTGGGTGATGCGGAAGAAGGAATACGTCGGAGCCCTCCGACTGGAGAACGACCACCTCATGCTGATGACGCTCCGCCATGCCGGCGAGGTGGTGCCGGCATCGGTGCTGAATGCGCCGGGCGGCCGTGCGCTCGACAAGCGCGAGATCCAGATGGCGAAGCAGCTCGTGGAGGCCCTCGAGGGCGACCTGGAACTGGCGGCGTACCGTGACGAGTACCGCGAGCGTGTGCTCGAGCTGGTCGAGGCGAAGGCTGAGGGGAAGGTCCTGAAGTTCCCGAAGGCGCCGAAGAAGAAGGCGGCCGACGAATCCCTCGCCGCCATGCTCGAACAGAGCCTGAAGGCGACGAAGAAGAAGGCGAGCGCATGAGCACCGACGAAGAGGAGGTCCGCGCGCGGTCGTTCTGGTCGGGGACCATCACGTTCGGCCTCGTCAGCATACCTGTGGAGCTGTTCCCCGCGAACCGCTCGGTGGGAGTATCCCTGCGCATGGTTTCCGAGGACGGCACACCGCTCTCGCGCCGCTACTTCTGCCCGAAGGAAGAGCGCGAACTGGACTGGGACGAGATCGTGCGCGGATACGAGGTCGAGAAGGACCAGTATGTCGTCGTCACGGACGATGAGCTGGACCGGCTGGCGCCCGAGAAGACGCGTGACATCGATCTGCGCCGGTTCGTGAGCGCGGCCGACATCGATCCCATCTATTTCGAGCGTGCATACTACCTGACGCCCGGCGGCAACTCGACGAAGGCATACCGGCTGCTGGCAGAGACGATGGAGCAGACGGGTCGCGCGGGCATCGCAACGTTCGTGATGCGCGGCAAGGAATATCTGATCGCGATCCTGGCGGAAAACGGCATCATGCGCGCGGAAACGCTGCGCTTCGCCGACGAGGTCCGGTCCGCGGAGGATGTCGGGCTGCCGGAGCCGGAGAAGCCGAAGGCGGCCGATGTGAAGAAGTTCGAGAAGGCCATCGCAAAGCTGGTCGAGAAGGATCTGGACGAGGACGAGCTGGCGGATCACTCGTCCGAGCAGCTGCTGAAGCTGGTCGCGAAGAAGGAGAAGGCCGGCGAGGACGTGATCGAGGCGCCGGACGTGGCCGCCGAGCCGGCCGAAGGCGTCATCGACCTGATGGAAGTGCTCAAGCGCAGCCTGCAGGGACAGGCGCCGGCAAAACGCGCGACTGGCAGTGGTGCTGGAGCAAGCAGTTCATCGACATCGAAGAAATCGTCGGGGACGAAGAAGTCGCCTGCAAGGAAGTCGTCGGCGAAGACGTCATCCCGGAAGTCTGCGGCGAAGAAATCATCCGCAGGGAAGCCTGCTGGCAGGTCCACCGCGAAGAAGTCGCCCGCGAAGAAATCAGGTGGCACGAAGTCGTCCGCGAAGAAGTCATCGTCCGCGAAGAAGTCATCCGCAGCAAAGAAATCATCGGCCGCCAGGAAATCATCGGCCGCGAAGAAGACGCGAAAATCCGCGTAGCCGCCCGCGCTCAGCGCACGGCGCGTCGCGAGTGGGTCGGCAGCGCGGTATGCGTCACACAACGGGCGGCGGCATTTACCGTGGGTCACCACCGGCCAGTGCCATTGCCCTGATGCGCTGCTGCGCGCGCGGCAGCGCATGCGGAGCGTCGGTATCGTCAATCCATTCGACACCCTCGCTCGCGCCGATGGCGGCTGCCTCGAGGATGAAGCAGTGGTATCGCTCGCGCCGGTGGCTGAACACATGCTCGATAACGCCGAGCGGGCGCGGCTCGCCACGAACCGTGGCATATGCGTCTGCCACGGCCGACGCGACGGTGCGGGGATCGTCGCCCGTCTGAAGCTCCGTGCCGGGGAAACACCACAGCCCTGCGAGCAGGCCCTCGTCGGGCCGCCTCACGATCAGCAAACGCCCGCCGGGATCCCGCAGCACGGCAGTCGCGATGTCAATGACAGGTATGCGCTTCTTCGTTATCCGCGCCGGGCGCTCCTCCACCGTCCCCGCGGCAAGTGCGGCGCACTGCGGTGCTATCGGGCACCGGTCGCAGCGCGGGGAGCGCGGCGTGCAGATGGTCGCACCCAGCTCCATCAGCGCCTGGTTGAAGTCGCCCGGCCGGTCTTCGGGAACGAGGGTCGCGGCGACGTCGCGCAGTAGTGCTGCGGACGGTGCGGGCAGGTCGAGCACACGTGACAGGACGCGCCGCACGTTGCCATCGACGGCCGGCCGGCGTTCGCCGAACGCGATGCTCGACACGGCGCCGGCCGTGTAGTCGCCTATGCCCGGCAGGCCGCGCAGGACCTCATGAGAGGACGGCACGGCGCTGTCGTGGCGCTCGCGCAGGATGCGTGCGGCAGCGTGCATGTTGCGCGCGCGGGAGTAGTAGCCGAGCCCCTCCCAGGCCTTCAGCACGTCGGCCACGGGCGCAGCCGCGAGCGCCGCGACGTCGGGAAAACGGTCGAGCCAGCGGTGGTAGTAGGGAACGACGGTCTCGACTCGCGTCTGCTGCGACATCACCTCCGACACCCACACGGCGTACGGGTCGCGCGTCTGCCGCCAGGGCAGCGGGCGCGCCGATCGGTCGAAAAAGCTGAGGAGCGCCGCGCGTATGGCGCGGATGTCGTCCGCCGGGAGTGAGTGCTGCATGGCCCGAATCTATTTCACGGCGCAACCACTTGCGACGGGCGGCGAACTCCGAGATTTTTCGTATCCCCTCAGCCGGCGGTGCATCATGCGTTTTCACACCTACCAGAAATTCCAGGGGAACTTCCTCGACGCGCTGAACCTCGAGGACCTGCTCGAGCGCCTCGCGGATTTCATGCTGCAGAGCGGCTTCGAGGGCGGACCGCACCATCATCCCTGGTGGGGCTGGACCGGCGACGATCACGATCACTCCCTGGACCAGCTCAAGGCGGCCCTGCTTCAGGCCCTGATGGAGAGCGGTCAGCTCACGCCTGAAATGCTCAAGGAGCTGCGCGGCGAAGGCGGCGATGAGGAAGCACAGCGCGCACTGGCGGAGCTGCTGAACGATCTGGTGCAGCGGCTGATCGACGAGGGCTACATCAACACGACGGAGCCGCCGCAGGTGCCGGGCTCGTATTCGCAGATGGGTGAGGGCCACATCGACGATGCGAAGTCGGCGGCGCAGCAGGTCGAGTTCAACCTGACGCAGAAGGGAATCGATTTCCTCGGGTACCGTACCCTCAAGCAGCTGCTCTCCGCAGTCGGCCGGTCCAGCTTCGGCAGCCACGATACACCGCACCTGGCAACGGGTGTGGAAGCCGAGGCTGTATCGAAGCAGTACGAGTTCGGCGACACCATGAATCTCGACATCCCCGCGACGCTGACGAATGCGATGGCGCGCGGCGGTATCCGTGTGCCGCTCGACCTGGATTATCGCGACCTGATGGTGCATCAGGCGGAGTATCGCAGCTCGTGCGCGACCGTCCTCATGCTGGACATCTCGCACTCGATGATCCTGTACGGCGAGGACCGCTTCACACCGGCCAAGAAGGTGGCGCTCGCGCTGTCGCACCTGATCCGCACGCAGTATCCGGGCGACACGCTACGCGTGGTCACGTTCGGCGATCGGGCGCAGGAGATCCCGCTGGGTGAGCTGCCGCAGGCAAAGGTCGGCCCGTACCACACGAACACGGCGGAGGGCCTGAAGCTCGCGCGCCGGCTGCTGCTCGCGCAGAAGAAGGACATGCGGCAGATCGTGATGGTCACCGATGGCAAGCCCTCGGCGATCACGCTGCCCGACGGCCGCATCTACAAGAATCCGGCAGGCCTCGATCCGCGCGTGATCAGGGAGACGCTGGCCGAGGTCGCCGCGTGCCGCAAAGCCGGTGTGCTGATCAACACGTTCATGCTCGCGCGCGACCCGGCGCTCATGCAGTTCGTCGCGAAAGTGTGCGAGATGGCGCGTGGCAAGGCCTATTTCACCAACACCATGACGCTGGGGGAGTACGTGATGCGCGATTTCCTCAAGCGACGCACGAAGCGCGTGAGGTAGGGCAGGGGCGCCCCAGCGCGGCGTTTACGGACCCTCCGACGGGAAGTTCAGACCCGCGAGCACGGCCCTTGCAACTCTGTGTGGCTCAAGCATTTCGCCATAGTTGGAGGAGTCGATGACGCAGGATCGCAAGCAATCACCCGAACACCCTGAAGACCACCGGACGCGCGAGGGCGCGATCGACCGGACGCGCGAGGGCGCGAGCGACGCGGACGAGCAGGCCTCGCCGCGGCAGGCCCGCGGTACTGAGGCCGCGACGCGCGACTACCAGGAACAGGTGCGCGATCTCGACTCCGCCGGCACGGTCGAGGAGGCGCACGAGCGCGAGGAGGAGGCCGGTCGCGAGCAGCAGGCAGCTGGCCGCGCCCCGGCCGAGCGCCGTGCAGGCACTGGCGAGCTCGACCCGAAGCAGGCGCGCGAGCGCGGGAGCATCACGGGCCTGATCCGTGACAATGCCCTGACCATCGGTCTGGCTGCGAGCTCGCTCGCGCTCCTGGCCGGCACGCGCGGCGGCAGCGCCGGCGCCGGGGAGAAGCCCGTCAGTGTCGCAGTCGCGGAAGGCTTTCTGCCGCCGGCCGAGGTCGCGGAGAAGAAGGGCGTGACGTGGGATCTGCACGTCAGTGATCACGATCGTGTGGACTTCTTCACGGAATTCCTCATGGGGAAGAACTACGACAAGACGCGCACGTGGCTCGAGCGCATCGGGAAGTACGGCCCGCTGATTCAGAACGAGCTGCGTGAGCGTGGCATGCCGGAGGACCTGCTTTATCTCACGATGATCGAGAGCGGCCTCGACCCGAACGCCTACTCGCGTGCGGACGCGGCCGGCCTGTGGCAGTTCATTGAGGAGACGGGCGAGCGTTACGGTCTCGAGGTCTCCACGTACGTCGATGAGCGGCGCGATCCGATCAAGGCGACCGGTGCAGCGCTCACGTATCTCCAGGAGATGCACGAACGCTTCGACAGCTGGTATCTCTCGGCCGCCGGGTACAACACCGGCGAGAATCGTGTCGGCCGCCTCATGCGCGAGACGACGGGCTCCGAGAAGGGGTCGGACGAAGGCTACTGGGACATCTGGGACCGGCTGCCCAGCGAGACGCGCGATTACGTGCCGCTCATGCTCGCCATGGGCCACATCGCGAAGGAGCCCGCCAAATACGGGTTCCACGATCTCCAGTACCAGCAGCCGCTGCAGTTCGAGGAGGTCATTGTCCCGGGCGGGACGAAGCTCGCGGAGGTCGCCACCGCGGCTGGAGTGGACGCGGAAATCGTCTACGACCTGAACCCGCATTTCCTGAAGAAGCAGACACCGCCCAACCGCGAGATGGCGGTCCGCGTGCCGGTCGGCCAGTCACAGCAGGTGGCCAGTGCCTTCGGCGGGCAGGCTGTGAACACTGCCGTGCTCGCCGACTAGGCGGGGCAGACGCAGCCAGCGTCACTCCGCCAGGGAGTGGCAGCTGGCAGTGTCACGAAGAGCGGGGAGCCGACCGGTCCCCGCTCTTGTCATCTTCGTCTATCTACCCGCGGCTTTCGGCGACAGCCACGCGGCTCTGAACTGACGCATGGCGGCGGTCACATCCATTCCCGCGTCCTCATACAGAAGTACCTCGAGCGTCCTGTCCTCGCCCACCCGCACGCTCCGGCTGAGCTGTACGCCGCGCTGCTCGAACGTGATCGCAATGCTGTCGCCCGCGCGCGCGGCATCGACCACCGCTTCGAGGGCCGCCGCCGAATCGATCGCGCGACCGTCGAGCGAGACGATCCGGTCGCCGGTTGATACGCCTGCATCGTAGAGTGCGGTGCCGACGAGTACCGGCCCCGCAACCGTCACAACGCCGTCCCGCTCGTTCAGCCGCGGTGCGCCGATCGAGGCGCGCGGCGGCTGCGCCTGCCGCACGAGGATGCCGGCGTGTGCCAGAAGCGCAGCATAGTCCGGCGCCTCCCGGCCGTGGACGTAGCGGCGGAAGAAATCGTTCGCGAACGAGGTGTCGCGAACCGTCTCACCCAGCGTGATGCGAAGGTCATCGATCGTGTACGGCCGCAGCGGCGTCTGGTTCTCCTGCTGCACGCCGTGCCTGCGCCACATCGCGCGCATGAAGTCATCCAGCGTCAGGCCATCGAAACGTGCGCGGATCGCCAGGTCCAGGGCGAGACCGAGTCCGGCGCCCCACGTGTAATACGAGATGAACGTGTTCGCGCGATTCTGTGCATCGACTGATGTCGCTGCGTCCACGAACGGCGCCTGCATGCTCATCTCCACGGGCGAGAAGAAACTGCGGCCCGGTGCATTCAGGATGGTGTTGATGGCGCCCGCGAGGGACGTGGCGTAGCGAGCATCATCGAAGACTCCCGCCCGCCGCAGTGAGAGCGGTCCGTAGTAGCTGGTGAAACCTTCGGCGAACCACAGCTCGCCCGACATGTTCGCTTCCTCGAAATCGAACGGCTCGAGCGCCGCCGGACGGATCCGCTCCACGTTCCAGGCGTGAAAGAACTCGTGGGCCACGGTGCCCAGCAGCCCGGTCATGTTGCTCTCGAGTGAGGCCGTGCTCGTCAGAATCGTCGAGTTGCGATGCTCCATGCCGTCGCCGCGCACCCACGGCAGGTAATCCGCAATGAAGGTGTACGTGCCGAAGTCGAATTCGGGGAGCTCACCGAAGACCGCTGCCTGCTCGGCAACGATCCGGCGGGTGTGCATCGTGTACTCCTCCAGCTGCGCCGCCGTGCCCAGGTGATGCATCGCGATGCGGATACGCCCGTCGCCGGCATCCCATTCCCGCATCTCGAAGGCGCTCACCTCGGTCGGACTGTCCAGGAAGTACTGAAGGTGAGGGGCGACGAAGCGGGCGGCATCCCCCGTCGGACGCAGCTGTGTCGCCACCTTCCAGCCGGAACCCTCCGGAACCCGGATCGTGAGCGCGATCGGCCGATTCCCCGTGTTGCGCGCCCACATGAACGTCGCAGGCATGTTCATGTGCGCATGCGTAACGTCGATGCCAGTGTACGTGCCATCCGCGTGATCGCCGAACAGCGTATAGGAGACGCGGACGGTGCCGTCGTGACCCCGGACATCCCACTGATGAGGGTTGGGGCGCGTCACCTCCAGCTCGCGACCGGCGCCGTCAACGGCTCGCACGTTGTAGACGTTCTTGCCGAACTCGTGAAGCGCATAGCGCCCGGGCGATGACCTGCTCATGCGCAGCTCGAGCGGCTGCGGCGCGAGACCGGTGTAGGCGACACTGATCTCCGCCTCATGCCGCGATGCGTGCGGAAACGAGACTTCGTAGCGAACCGTGTCGGTACCCTGGGTCCCCGTGCGCGCCGGCATCGCCCCGCCCCGCGGGACCGCCGCTCCGGGGGTCCCGGGCGCCCGGTCCACCGCGGGCGCACCATTCGCGGCCGCAGCTCCGGGGCTCTGTCGTGAAGCGCAGCCGGTCGCGACAGCGAAGGCGAGGGCAGTGGCAGTCAGGCGCAGGAAGTTCTTCATCGTCCCTCTTTGCGGATTCTGGTATCGCTGAGAGCGCCAAGATGCCGCGGCCCGGCGCGCGATCGCAACCCGCCGTGACACGTGCCCTGATCCGGACCCAGAAAAGCGAAAGGGGCTCGGCGTTATGCCGAGCCCCTTCCAACCACATGTGTCACCGCTCTCAGGCGGCTTCCTGCATCACGCAGGTCAGACGGGTCTGCGTCCCTGGATCACGCGGATCAGAACCACGATGATCGCGATGACCAGCAGGATGTGGATCAGGCCTCCAACCGAACCGCTGAGGAAGCCGAGCAGCCACAGCACCAGCAGGATAATTACGATTGTCCAAAGCATTGTTGCCTCCCGTAAAGTTGCCCTCCGAATTGGCAACAAGCGGGCCAGTCTCACATTCCCGGCCAGTCGAGGCGTGCATGTGCCGGCCCGGCCCGCTATTTTCAGCGCGTTCCGGACATACAACGCCAACGTTCGCGATGGCAACTGGATGCGACCGCCGGCCCTCGGGAATGGCCGTTCGTGAACGGACAGCCACGCGCTCGTGTCGGGTCCAGTTGTCCGGGGATGAGGAACTTTGGCCCTTGCAGCATCAGGAAGGACTCATGGCCGAGACATCGGTGAAGACCGCCGAAAGTACCCCGGCGCACGGAACGCCCGCCGGCGACGTGCTGGCGGACGGCCTGCGCTCGCTTACGGAGCGCATGCGGCGACGCGAGCTGTCGCCGGTCGCCGTGCTGGAGGAGCACATCAGCCGGATCAGTGCGGTGAATCCGATCCTGAACTGCGTGGTGGCGGAGCGTTTCGCGGCGGCGCGGCAGGAGGCGGAGGCAGCGGAACGTGAGTACGGGACGACGTCGGAGCCGCGGCCGCTGCTCGGGGTGCCGTTCACGGTGAAGGAGTTGATCGAGGTCGAGGGCATGCCGCACACGCTCGGCAGCCGTGCCAGAGTCGGTCGGACGGGGCTGCGTGACGCGACGGTGGTCAGTCGCCTGCGTCAGGCGGGCGCGATCCTGCTGGGAGTGACGAACGTGCCCGAATGGGGCATGTGGTTCGAGTCGTACAACGGCGTGTATGGCAGGACGAGCAATCCGCACAACGTGCGGCACACGCCGGGCGGCAGCTCGGGCGGTGAGGGCGCGGTGGTGGGTGCGGGTGGTTCCGTGTTCGGGATCGGCAGCGACATAGGCGGATCGGTACGGATGCCGGCGGCGTTCTGCGGCGTCTATGGCCACAAGCCGACCGCGGGGATGCTGCCACTGACGGGGCACTACCCTGTGTATGCGCAGGGTCCCGACGCCGGGACGCCGAAGACGGCGCCGTACGTGAGCATCGGCACATTGACGCGCTCGGCCGCCGACATCGCGCCGCTGATGCGCGTGATGGCGGGCCGTGACGGCTTCGATCCGAACGCGGAGCCTGTGGCACTCCATGACCCCGGCAGGGTGGAGTGGCGCGGGCGTCGGGTGCTGCTGCTGCCGAATCCCGCGATCCGCCGTGCCGCATCGGCCAGGTCCGATATCGCTGCCGCCGTAACCGATGCGGGTCGTCTGCTGGAAGAGCGCGGTGCGATCGTTAGTGAAGCGCCGGAGCGGCTGCTCGAGCACGCAGGCGACGTCTGGTTCGCGGCACTGCAGGGTGTGGGTGGACCGGCCTTTTCCGAGATCCTGACGGATGGGCGCGGGATGTCCCTCGAGCTGGAAGTGCTGCTCGCGCTGGCGGGCAGGAGCCGCTATTCGTGGCCCGCGCTGTTCTTCTGCGTGGGCGAGCGCATCGGGAGAAAGAAGGACCGCGCGTTCCGCAATGCACTGCGCGAGACCCGCAGGCTGACGTACCGTTTCCGCGAGTTCATGGGCGAAGACGCCGTGCTCGTGACGCCAGTGCATCCCCGATCTGCACCCCGACACAACTCGGCCATCCTCCGCCCCTTCGATTTTCTCTACACGGCGGTATTCAATGCCCTTCGGGTTCCGGCGACGGTCGCTCCGTCCGGCTTCGATGTGAACGGGTTGCCGCTGGCTGTCCAGTTCTCCAGCCGTCGCGGCAACGATCATCTCACGATCGCCGCCGCCGCGGTGGTGGAGGAGAGCGCGCCACCGTGGCGGCCGGCGTCCGCGATTGCAGCGTGATCACGCAGCGCGCCGGGTGCGTGCACGTTCGTGTTCGCGCGCAGCCGCGCGCATCACGAACGGAGATCGTCGGCGAGCACGACGGCGCGCTGAAGATCCGCCTGGCGGCCCCGCCTGTGGATGGCGCGGCGAACGAGGAGCTCATACGTCACATCGCAAAGCGCGTGGGTGTGGCGCGATCGCGTGTCCGCGTCCTCAGCGGCGACACGGGGCGCTCGAAGGTCGTCGAAATCGACGATGTGGATGTGAGCGCCGTGCGCGCGGCACTGCTGGGATGAACCGGTCATGAACAGCGCGAGCATCACGTGCACGCTCACAATGTTCGCGGAGTGACGGATGCCGCGCATCCTGCTGTTCTTCATTGATGGCGTCGGACTCGGCGCGGATGATCCCGCGGTCAATCCGCTGGTCGTGGCGGAGCTGCCGACGTTCAGGGAGCTTCTGGGCGGCAGTGCAGTCACACTCGGCGCCGCACCGATCACGGCGGCGCGGGCGTCACTGGTTGCGCTGGACGCGACGCTCGGTTTCGAAGGGATCCCCCAGAGCGGCACCGGCCAGGCATCGCTGCTGACGGGCGCAAACGCCGTCGAGCTGCACGGCCGTCACTTCGGCCCCTGGGTCCCGTCACGCCTCAGAACGTTCGTACGGGAGCAGAGCGTTCTTGCACGCGCGCTTGCTGCAGGACGGCGCACAGCATTCGCGAATGCGTACCCGGAGGAGCTGAACCTGCTGCCCGACGGCGCCGGGCCGGCCGATGTGCGCGGCAGGACGCGCCGGGCACGGCGCGGTCCCGCCTTCCTGCGCGCAGGCCCGCCGCTCGCGGCGCTGGGCGCGGGCCTCCTGATCCGTCATACACCGGACCTCGAGCGCGGCGATGCCGTGGCGAGTGAGCTCACCAATGAAGGCTGGCGT
>DATHVW010000299.1:0-2344 GCA_035461085.1 Longimicrobiales bacterium
AGGAGAGCACGTTCCGTCCGATCGCAGCGTTCGAAGAGGACATCGACGTGACGAGCGGCAGCGCGACCGGCGTGCGCATCAGCGGCGACAGCCTGGCGACGTGGCAGGAGAGCCGACTGTCGTTGCGCACCGCGAACTCGCCGGCCGAAGGCAGCTCCCAGTACAACAACGCCGTCACGCTCGGCTGGAACAACCGGCTCGCCGGCGAGGACACGACGCGGATGGGGCCCGCGGCAGCTTACACGATCACCCTGCCCGAGCAGCTGCCCTCCGACTGGAACGTCGATCGACAGTCCGCGCTCCAGTTCCTGATGATGCCGACCGAGGCCATGCCCGGACCACGCACCGAGCCGCGCGACTCCGCAGCGGCCGCCGACTCGACCAACAAGCCACGGTCGCGCCCGCGGCCGGAGCGGAAGGATGACGACGAGGACAGGAAACTGCCCCCGGTCGATTTCTCGATCGAGCTGACGGACGCCGCCGGTGTGAGCGTTTCGCTGCCGGTGAGCGGCTACGGCGTGGTGCGACGCCCGCTCGAGAGCTGGATCCTCATGCGTCGCGATCTCGAGCGCTCGCGCTTCGCGCGCCAGTCCGAGATCGTGCTGCAGACGTATTCGCTGCCACTGGCCGACTTCGTCGCGGCGCGTCCCGATCTCGATGTGAGCCGGCTGCGCACCATACGCTTCCTGTTCGACCGCGCAGTAGCCGGCACCATCATCGTCGATGACATCGGGTTCGCCGCACTCGACCCTGCGTATCTCACCGTCGCGGGAGATGCGGCCGACGCGCGCTGAGGTTTACGCGGGAGGCGCAGCCGACGCGCGGTGCTCGTTACGCGGGAGAAAGCAGCCGACGCGCGCTGGGGTTCACAATGCTGTTCAGCGCAGTCGCACGCCCACCCGGTGCACTGCGCGGCTGCCGTCGAAGTCCTGCACGCCGTAGTCGATGCCGATGCGGTCGCCGACGAATCCGGCGCCGAGCGTGAGCGGGCGGATGTCACTGTCGTCGATGTAGCGGATTCCGATCCGTCCGATGAACGTGCGCCCGCTCACCGGCCAGTACCCCACCTCGACGCCGGCGTGTGGCACGATCTTCCCATCCTCCCAGCGTGAGACGGCGGCCGCGGCAGAGACGTCGAGCGGCCCCACGGTCGTGCTCTGCGTGGATGCCCCCAGTGTCACCGTCATCGGCAGCGCGACATCCTCGCCTTCGAGTGCGGGCGCGCGCCCCAGGTTCTGCGCGGACAGACCCGCCGTCACGAAGCCGATCCGTCGCGCAACGCCCAGGTCGGCGGCGACGGTAGCATCCCGTTCACCCGGCACACGCGTCTCGACATACTTGCCCGCGATCCCGACGCGGAACCCCTTGATCGAGCGGCCATAGCCCGCTGAGAGAACGAGCTCGGCAGCGGTCACGTCGCCCGCGTCACCGAGGCCGGCTTCGCCACGCGCGAAGGCACCGGACGTCCGCGTCGGTGCGGAGTAGCTCAGGCTCTGCACGCCGAACGCCACGCCGCCGTTCCAGAACTCGGCCGCACCCGACAGTGTGACGAGCGACGCGCGCTCGTAGATCGCCAGCGACGCACCGATGCCCCGTGCGGCGTCGATCAGGCCGGGATGATAGAACAACGCATCGTTGTCGGCACTCGCGAGATGATACGCGTCGCCGAGTCCGAACGCCCGTGTGCTCGCCGGAAGCTGGAGCAGCAGCGGCGCGTTCTCGCGCACCTGCGCATCGGCCGGCGTGACCGCACCGAGTGCCAGCAGCAGCATGAATGGATAGCGTCGCATCGCCCGCCTGGTTGTGAGAGTCGTGGAATGCCGGATCCGGTTACGGCCCGCAGTGATCACCGCAGAGCGGCTGCGCGGAACAGATCGTCCGCCGCCTGGAGCACGATGCCGCGCAGTCGCGGCGCGAGGCCAGGCGTCTCGTCCAGGAACGCGCGCACCACCGCGGCTGCCTCCGGAGTCGCGTGCCCCGACAGCGTCGCATCCACCCAGCGGCGCGGAAAGAAGATGTCGCCCGTGCGCTGGATCTCCGGCAGGAGGTCGAGTGCCGGACGGATGTACTGCCGGGCGTGATCTGCGCGCAACGGATGATTGAGCACGGACAGCCCTTCGATCACCCATGGCTCATGTGAGCGGTTGCGCACGTCCGCGAGCGATGCAAAGAAGCTGTCGCGCGCGGCCGGATCCGCGGAAAACGCGGGCAGGACGAACTCGAAACGGGCACGCCGGTCCGCGTTCTCGATCCTGCCCAGCTGCTCCCGGAGTATGTCGTGCGCTTGCGGCACGCCGCGCAGGGCCAGCTCCTGGGCCAGCGCCGTGTAATCGCGCTCGGCGAG
>DATHVW010000300.1:0-5195 GCA_035461085.1 Longimicrobiales bacterium
GGTATATCGAACCCGCCGCCCTCCTCGGAGGCCGCGGCGCGAATCAACGGCAGTACTCTCGGCATCATCTCGTCTGCAGATCCCGTCGCAGAAATAGCGGCTCCATCAGGAGCAGCACGAACACGAAGGCCACCAGGCTCATCAGTGCCGGCGCCACCGGCAGCGCCTCACTGCGCGACAGCCAGAACGCCACCACCCCGACCACACCAAAGCGAAGCACCAGTCCTACCAGCCACCCCGCCAGAAACAGCTCCGTCCGCTCGCGCACCGCCACCAGCAGCGCGAACGCGATCAGCTGCAGCACCCACGCGAGCCCCGCGGCAAACCACACCGCATTGGCATCACGCCCGGACACGAACAGCATCGCCAGCCCCGCCCCCGTCGCCACCACCACCAGCCCGGCTCCCGCATACCCGAGCCAGGCCTTCACCCGTCCTTCCCTTCCCGCTTCGACTGACGGTGCCTCGGCTCGATCACCAGATGGTAGTACATGTAGTAGAACCCTGCGCTCCCACCCACAAATGCCCCGATCAGGGTAAGCCACGGCTCCGTGCCGAGCCAGTCGTCCGCACGCACTCCCGCGTACATGAACAGCCCCGTCGCAAGGGCCCACGTCAGCCCGATCCCCAGATATTTCGACGCCGCCGCAGCCTGCCCCGGCTCCGTCCGTCGCTGCTGGACCATACGCATCTCCGGCCGGAAGGACGACAGCCGAGCAAAGCTAATGCTTGTGAAATTTTTCGCAAGCGCGCCCGCGGGCATGCCCGCGCCGCCCGCCGGCCGCCGCAGGCCGCCTCACACGGCCTCCGCACCTGCGGCGCTGGTTGCCCGCGTTTGCGACGGGTCTTTATCTTGCGACCTTCCTGCCGCGCGCCCGGGGACCGGGCTGGGGGTGAGCCGCGGACAGTCGATCGGGACGTCCGGGAACGAAACGAGGAGGCGGGCGAGTGGGACAGAGGTGGTTGGTGGCGGTGGCCGTGGTGCTGGGTGCATGTGCGCCGCGCCCGGAGCCGGTGATGGACGCGGGTCCGGGCTCACCGCCGGAGCTGGGTTCTAGCCTGAACGTGCGGGTGGTGGCGGATACGGTGGTGCTCGAGATCCACATCACGAATGTGGCTTCCAGTCCCATCACGCTGGAGTTCACATCGTCGCAACGCTACGATTTCGCCGTGTCAACGGCGGAGGGCGAGAGCGTCTGGCGGTGGTCGGCGGCACGTTCGTTCGCGCAGGTGATGGGCAGCGAGGAGCTGCAGCCGGGTGAATCGCGTCGGTACAGTGAGACCTGGGTGGGATCCGGAGACGGGCGCGATTACGTAGCGACGGGGTGGGTGGTCTCGACGAGCTATCCAGTCGAGCTGCGCACGGAGTTCCGCCTGCCGGAGGAGTAGGATTCCCTGACGTTCCTGAACATCGATACCGAAGGCAGTGATGGAAGCGACAGCGTCGCAGGCGGCGGACGAGCGGGACCTAGAGCTGCTGGAGCGGCTGGCGGAAGTGCGCCGGCTGCTGGAGCAGGAGATCGGGCGTCGTGTGGTGGGTCAGCAGTCGATTGTCGAAGGCCTGCTGATCGCGCTGCTGGCGGACGGCCATGCCTTGCTGGTGGGTGTCCCCGGCCTGGCGAAGACGCTGCTGATCTCCACGCTGGCGGACGCCCTGGATCTGCAGTTCAGCCGGATCCAGTTCACCCCCGATCTGATGCCATCGGACATCACCGGCACGGAAGTGCTGGAGGAGGATCGCTCGACGGGCCGGCGCATGTTCCGGTTCGTGAAGGGACCGATCTTCGCGAACGTGGTGCTGGCGGACGAGATCAACCGCACGCCGCCGAAGACGCAGGCAGCGTTGCTGCAGGCGATGCAGGAGCGGGCGGTGACGGCGGCCGGAGACACGATGGCGCTGGACCGTCCCTTCTTCGTTCTCGCGACGCAGAACCCGATCGAGCAGGAGGGCACGTATCCGCTGCCGGAAGCGCAGCTCGACCGCTTCATGCTGGAGCTGCGCATCGGATACCCGACGCGCGAGGAGGAGGAGCAGGTCGCGATGCAGACGACGGGCTCGGCGGAGCCGGTCGTGCGGTCGGTGCTCGGGGCGGAAGAGCTGGTGGCTCTGCAGAGGCTGGTGCGGCGCGTACCGGCCCCGCCGTCGCTGGTATCGTATGCGGTACGCCTGGTACGCTCGACGCGGCCGGAGGACGAGGCTGCGCCGGAGCTGACGCGGAAGTACGTGAGCTGGGGTGCAGGCCCGCGGGCGTCGCAGTACCTGGTGCTGGGAGCCAAGGCGCGGGCGGCGCTGTCGGGCCGGGGCATGCCGGACCTGGAGGATGTGCGGGCCGTGGCGCCGGCGGTGCTGCGGCACCGGGTGGTGTCGAGCTTCCAGGCGGAGGCCGACGGCCGCACGGCAGCCGACATCGTCGATGAGCTGATTCAGCTGAGCAGGAAATGGACGTAGGTCGAAGTAGCGATCCTCCCTTATGCAGTCGGAGCCGGGCATGGTAATGCTCGGCATCGCGCTCGGCGCAGCCATCCTCCTGTCGGCGCTCTTCAGTGCGGCCGAGCTCGCCATCTTTCTGCCGGGCGAGGGCCGCATCCGCGCGCTCGCCGATCAGAAGGTATCCGGCGCCGCGGCGCTGGTGCAGCTGCGCGCGAAGCCCGAGCGCACGCTCGTGCTGCTGCGCCTGGCGGATGCGATGAGCGATGTGAGTGCCGGCGCACTCACGGCCTACATCGCATTCCTCCAGTGGGAATTTCTCGGCCTCGCCCTCGCCATCGGGGCCGCGTCGCTGCTCGTGCTGTACTTCGGCGAGCTGCTCCCGCTGGGCGTCGCCGCGAATCACGGCATCCGCATCGCACTCTCCATCGCACCCGTGCTGCTCGTCCTCACACGTGTGCTGAGCCCGCTCCTCGTCGTGCTGTCGCGCCTGTCGCGAGTCCGGCCGGACCGCCGCAATACGGTTTCGACGATCACGGAAACGGAAATCCGGCAGCTGACCGCGCTGGGTCACACGGAAGGCCAGATCGAGGAGCACGAGCGCGAGCTCATCGAGCGTGCGTTCCGCCTCGATGACACGAAGACGTGGGAGATCATGATCCCGCGCGTAGACATCTTCGCGTGGCAGGACTCGAAACGGCTGATCGACATCGTGCCGGAGCTCGGCACCGTGCGCTATTCACGCGTGCCGGTGTACGGCGAATCGATCGATGACATTACCGGTGTGCTGTATCTGCGCGATGTATATCAGGCGCTGATCGGCGGGCAGCGCGACGTGCGGCTGCAGGCACTCGCGCGCGATCCCCTCGTGGTCCCGGGCTCGCTGCCGCTGTCACGGCTGCTCCGCGACTTCCAGAACCGCCGCATCCACATGGCCGTCGTCGTCGATGAGTACGGCGGTACGGACGGTGTCGTGACGCTCGAGGATGTACTCGAGGAGCTGGTCGGCGAAATCGTCGATGAGACCGATGTCGATGAAGATGCCGTCACGAGGATCTCGCGCACCGAGATCCTCGCCTGGGGCGATACGGACCTGCGCGAGATCAACCATTTCTTCAATACGACGCTGCCCCAGCTGGAGCATCGCTCCCTGAACGGTTACCTGCTCGAGGAGTTCGGCCGCGTCCCGCAGGCCGGTCAGCGGATCGAGCGCGAGGACATCGTGATCGAGGTCATGGAGGCCACCGAGACGCAGGTCACGCGCGCGCGACTGCGTCGGATCGGATCCGCGGAGCACGGCTCCGCGAGCGAGCCGCGCAGCACCGAGCCGGCCGTCGCGCCCGCACAACGTGCGCACACCGCGGGTGACGCCGCACGCGTGAACGAGCCGGCAGCCGGAGGCGGGGCGGACATGCAGCCAGACGATCAACGGGACGACCTGCACGTCGGACCAGGCACCCCATTTTCAACCTGACCGGAACGCTCATGACACCTGCCGGATCCGCGCATTGCCGGGCGCCATGCTGGTGACCTACCGCGGCCGCACGCCGCGTGTTCACCCGACCGCCTTCATTGCACCCACCGCCGTGCTGATCGGGGACGTCGAAGTCGGCGCGGAATCATCGATATGGTTCGGGGCCGTGCTGCGCGGCGATGACGACGAGCATGGCATCCGCGTCGGTGCGCGCACGAGCATCCAGGACAACTGCGTGCTGCACGTGAGCGCGCGCGGCCCGACCATCGTCGGTGATGAGGTGACGGTCGGACATGGTGCGGTGTTCGAGAGCTGCGAGATCCGGCAAGGCTGCCTGATCGGGATGAACTCGGTCATCCTGCACGGCGCACTGATCGATGAGGGCTCACTGGTCGCGGCCATGAGCCTGGTACCTGCGGGCATGCAGGTACCGCGCGGTACTCTCGTCGCGGGCGTGCCGGCGCGGGTGCGCAAGGAGCTCACGGGCGAGTCGGCCGCGTGGGTGCGCGACAGTGCGGCGCACTACGTGGAGCTCAGTCGCTCCTATCTCGAACAGGATATCGGTGCGCCCGGCGCGTCGGCTGCGAACGACGATCGTGCGCGCGCGCAGTACGCCGATTCCGACCGGGCGGATCGATAGCGGCACATGAAACGAAGCGAAGCAGAAGTGGTGATAGTGGGCGCCGGCGCGATCGGCTGCTCGATTGCACGCGAGCTGGCCGTCAGAGGCCGTGATGTCATGGTCGTCGAGCGGGACTCGCCGGGTCGCCGCGCGACATGGGCGGCGGCCGGGATGCTGAGCCCGCTGGGCGAGGCGCCGGGCGGAGGACCGTTCCTGGAGCTGGCGGACCGTAGCCTCAACCGGTTCGGCGCGTTCACGCAGGCCCTCCGTGAGGAGACGGGCATCGATGTGGAATACCACACGAACGGCAAAATCCACGTATCGCTCGGCGACATTGACGAGGAGCTGAACGCGATGGCGGCGGCGCCGGTGGCGGCGCGGTTCGAGGTGTCGCGGATCGACGGCGAGGCGGCGCGTCACCTCGAGCCGGCACTCTCGGACAATGTCACGAGCGCGCTCGTCGTGGGACGCGATCACCGCGTGAACAACCGGCTGCTCGCGCAGGCGCTCCTGGCGAGCGCAACGGCCGCCGGCGCATCGTTTCGCACGGCCAGCCCCGTCGCGTCGATCCTGACCCGCGGCGGCAGAGCATCCGGCATCCGGCTGGCGTCGGGGGAGGAGATCGAAGCGAAGCATCTCGTGCTCGCAGCGGGTGCGTGGAGCGGTCACATC
>DATHVW010000301.1:0-1577 GCA_035461085.1 Longimicrobiales bacterium
CAGTCGAGATCGACTGGTGACCTCCCCTTACCTTCCGCCTTCCTCCGAAGAGGCATGACGTCCGACGCGGGAGTCGGCCCCAAATGGAGTTGCTGTAGGCCCAAAAAGTATTCCTTCAGTACGCCATTCCGAACGACTGAAATGTAGTCGTATGCGTGCGTCGAGTCAATGCGATGCACACCGGTTCGAACGGGTCAGGGCGTGACCTGCGGTTGCGTGTGATACAGGATCTGAACGGTCGCAATGTCGCGCTGTGACAGCGTCGCACGCGTCGGTATGCCCTGCGCCATCAGGTCCTGCGAGTTGAGCGAGTGGCGTGCAACCCCGAGCGCGTGACCCAGCTCGTGGACCACCAGCCTTCTGACCGTGCCCTCGTCCCCGCTCTGCGTGCCGAGAATCGTGATCACGAAGCGCACACTGCTCGCATTTCCGCCCGCGGGCAACAGCGGGAAGACCTCGAGCCGCGTCGCGTCGTCGTCATCGAGACAGAACGTCGTGACCGCGATCGCGACGGCGTCCGGGCACCCGGACATGTCCACGGGCGACGGCTCGTCCGACCAGCGTACCACCACGTCCGCCTGTGCAGCCGACGACGCCGGCACGATCTCGTACTCGCCGTAAAGCGCGTGCCGGTTCCACGTCGCCGCACCGAGCGCCACCGCGTCCGCCAGCATCGTTCCACGCGCGGCCGCATCCGCAGCATACACGCGCACCCGCGAACCGGATGGCCAGCGCAGCACCTGCGGCGGGGTCGTGGTCAGCCGGAAGTCGTAAATGTCCGCGCTCGTGTCGGGCGGAACGAGCGGCCCCTCGCACGCAGCAACGGAAAGCGCAGCAAGTGACAGCGCAGCCAGTGCCGGCACACGCCGCTTCATCGGCCCACCTCCGCGAGACGTACCCGCGCACTCAGGGATGCGCGCGTCACACTGCCATCCTGGCCCCCCGCCGCCCGCAGCGACGGCGTGCTGAATCGATGCGTCTGCGCCGCCGCGATCAGCGCCAGCCGGCCGTCCCACACACCCGGCGTCCACGCCGCGCTCAGCTCCAGCACCGGCGACGCGTCGCTGCCATCGGCGAAGAGCCCTTCCCCTTCCGACCGGTACCAGATCAGGCCCGCACCGGCTCCCAGCTCCACCGCCGGCCGCACCGCCCAGCTCGCTCCCACCATCCCCTGCACCACCGTCAGGTCCTGGATCGGCCGCGTCCCTGCATCATCCTCCGCCTCCAGTTCCGTCGCCGTCCACGACCCCTCCAGCCCCAGCATCACCTGCGGCCAGAATGCCACGCGCGCACCGGCGGCCAGCATGGGGCCTACCGCCGGCACCGCACGCACCTCTTCCTGCACGGGCACGCCCAGGACATTCGGAACGGAGGCATCGGCGATCCGGTCGGTCACCAGTGCGGAGGAGCCTGCCGCGCCCGCCCGCGCATGGATCTCCACGCGCTGGGCCGCCGCCGGACAGACAGACAGCAGGTATATAAAAAAGAACGGGACGGCCGTTGCAAGCAACGACCGCCCGCCCTTTCCGCGGCGCTCTCCCCGGAGTTCCCGCTCGCCGCGGACGACCATGTTGTGC
>DATHVW010000302.1:0-16496 GCA_035461085.1 Longimicrobiales bacterium
TGCCGGCGACCGGATACGTGCGCGTGATGTCCGCGCAGTACCTGCGCGCGCGGGCGCCCGCATCGACCAGCACCAGATCCCCCGCGTGCAGCGCTGCCTCGTTCGACGTGTAGTGCAGCACGGTCGCGTTCGCGCCGGCGGCGGCAATGGTCGGGAACGCGGGACCGTGCGCACCGCGACGACGGAACCCGTACTCGATCCCGGCCTCCACCTCGTACTCGTGCCGAAGCGACGTCAGGCCGCGCGCGACATCGTCGAACGCATGGATCGTGATGTCCGCCGCGGCACGCAGGGCGGCGATCTCCGTTGCATCCTTGCGCACGCGCATCGGCGCGAGCAGTGCCGCAGGGTCGGTGACCGTGTGAACGCCGCGCCCGGTGCGCGGCCGCGAACGACCCGCCTGTGCGAGCGCGTGACGCAGCGCGTCGTCCACTTCCGGCCGGCCTGTAGCCAACGTCGCGAAAACCCGTTCCGCGTTCTCCAGCAGCTTCGGCAGCCGTGCCTGGAGGTCGGAGAGCGGATATGCCGCGTCCGCGCCGAACCGCTCGTGCGCCGCTTCGACACCGCCGCGTGCACCCGTCCACAGCTCGCGCTCCGCATCGCGCGGCCGCACGAACAGCGTGTACGCGTGCTCCGCCGATCCGCACAGCACCAGCACGGCCTGCGGCTCGGTGTAGCCGGTGAGATAGTAGAGGTCCGCGGCGGGCACGTACCGCACGTCCGTGTCGCCGCCGACGACGAGCTCCGGTGCGGCGGCCAGAATGAGAGCATCGCCGTCGAGCGCGGCCAGCACGCGCGCACGGCGAGCCGCGAAGACGTCGTTCGTCAGGAGAGTACGCGCTCGAGAGCGGTGGTCACGCGCGGGATGAGCTCAGACCAGTCCACGTCCGGCTGCTTCGTGACCGTCACGAAGTCCTCGACCATGAACACGTTCGTCACACCGTCGAGGTCGAACAGCGCTGCGGCGACCGGGTCCGCGGCAGCCTGCTGCGCATTGTAGAACGAGCGCGACGTGTTCCCCTCGACCGTCTTCCGGCCGACCGTGAACTTGCCCGCATTCGGGTTGGGTGTCGCCTGAAACGATACCGTCATTTCCAGTTCAGAACTCCTCCGGCTCCTCCCACGGAGCCTCCTCCCAGAACCGCTCCTCCTCATCCTGGATCTCCTCCAGGTCGAGCGGCTCGTCCACATCAATGTACCCCGCGTCCTCGATCTGGCGCACCATGTCATCGGTCAGGCCGTGCTCCGGCGGACCGAGCGCGCGGCTGCGCGTCGCGGTGTAAATGAACCCGCCGCTCAGGGCGAGGATGCCGAGGAGAATCGCAAGAGACACGATGCGTGAACAGGGTTGAGGATCGATTCGGGACGGGCCGCGCACACGGTGTGGCGGCCCGGCCGGTCAGCTGCCGCCTTCGCTCTCCGCCTGGTGATCGCGGCAGAGTGCCGTCCATGGGATGAGCTCGAGGCGCTCCATGGAGATCTCGTTGCCGCATTCTATGCACTTGCCGAAGTCCTCCGGCTCCTTGTAGAGGCGCCGCAGCGCCTCATCGATCTGCTGCAGGCGCTGTCCTTCCGCGCTCAGCATCAGCAGCGCCTTCTCCTGCTCCATCGTGTCCGTGCCCTCATCGGCCGGATGCTGCGTGTACGACGTCAGGTCGCCGTCCTCTTCCGTCGCCGTGCGGGCGGTCTCGTCGGAGCGCTGCAGTGCGCGCTCCGTGCGGGCGCGTTCCTCCAGCAGGCGCTGTTCGAGATGCTTCCGCTGTGCTTCCTTCATGTTGTCTCCACGATTTCATGCCGCGCGTGCGTCGCGCCGCTGTGTGCGGAGCGGCAACAACCGTTCCGATGTCAGCGCGGCGGTCGTATCGGCGTGCCGAGCGGCTGTCGGCGGCGCGGCCGCGGTGCGGGTTCCGGCTCCGGCTCCGGCTCTGCGGGTGCGGCCGTGTCGGCCTGCGCCCCGGCCGCCGGCGGCGTCACCCCGGTCGTGCCCGGTCGCACGGGCGCCTGCGCGGCCGGGGCCGGGGCCGGCTGCCGGGTGAAGCGGAACGGGCCGGCGGCCGTATCGGCAAACAGCGCGAGGAACTGCGGCGTCGCCGGGCGGACATCGCTCAGGTCGGGGTCGGCGGGTAGCCGCGTGCCTGTCGGGCGCGCGGAGTCGGGCGCCTCCACTTCCGCTGCGACCACGCCCGCGACGCTGTCCGCGGGGAGCGTATCGGCCACGACCACCTGCGGATGGGCGACGAGCGACGATCGTGCGAAGCGCTCCGGCCCCTCCTGCGGGCTGTGGAACAGGGCGAGCCAGCCGCTGTCGGGCGCGACCGGATCCGGCTGCGCCATCTGCGGGTCGCGCGGCGGCAGCGGCGTCAGGAAGTCGGGGACCGGGAAGCGTGCATCGCGGCGCGCCTCGAAGCGGCCGTCGGCGTCGGCGTCCCACGTCTCGAGCTCGATGATGCCATCGCTGTTCATGTCGTACAGGCGCTTGCGGCCGACGTTATCGACATAGATGACGTAGATCCGGCCCCCCTCGCGTGTCTCCCAGAGCGTCGTGTACAGCTCGACCGGCTGCTCGGGATCGCCGCAGTGTGCGGTACGTGCGCCCGCGAACAGCAGCGTCCCGGTCTCGGGCGCGCGCGCCTGCGGCATCTCGACGACGGTCGGGAACGTCGGCGGGTTCGCGGCCGGCTGGCTCTGGAGCAGCGCGGGATCGACGCGCACCGTGAGCAGTCCGGTCTGCCGCTCGCGCGATGACGGGTTGCGGAACGCATAGAAGATCCGGATGTCGGAGAGCGTCTCCGCGTCGAACTGCGGCGCGGACGTGAACTCCGGGATCTGCGGCCCCTGCGTCGTGCAGTAGTACTGCGGCAGGTCAGGCTCCAGGTAGATCGTATCGAGGCCCGCCAGAACCTCGGTCTGTACCGCCGGCTCCAGCACGGTGTGCTGCACCGGGATCCGGTAGCGACGCAGCGGCACGCCCGCGGTCACGCCGCCTTCCACGCGTCCGCGCGGCGTCGAGATGCGGAACTGCGGCGGGACGCTCAGCACCACCTCGGCCGTGCGCACGCTCTGCGCACCGGTGTTCCGCACCGCGAGCGGGACCGGAAAGACGACGCCGCCGGCGGCCGTGCGCCGCGGCTGCACCGTGATCTCCGCAACGGCGCTGTCGCCCGCGATCGCCAGCAGCTCCAGCTGCGCCGGAATCGGGCGCAGCGGGCCGATCCAGTACGCCGCGATCAGCAGCGAACCCGCAATCAGCAGGAGCACGGCCCAGCCGCGCCCGATCCTGATACCGAAGCGTTGTGCTCTGTTACCCATGATCGCGCTCATGTCGCACGGCGCATGCCGGCGCTGCCCCGGTGCGCACCGTCACGCGACGTACTTGAGTCCGCTGCCCGTGATGAACAGGACGATTTCCTCGTCCGGCGACAGCAGTCCCCGCCGGATCAGGTGCGGCACCGCGGCCGCGGCCGCGCCGCCCTCCGGCGCGGCGAAAACGCCCGTTGCCGCGCCGATCGTGCGTACGGCCTCCCTCATTTCCTCATCATCGATCGCGATGGCGGCGCCGTCCGACGCGCGGATCGCGTCCAGCATGAGGAAGTCGCCCACGGCGCGCGGGACGCGCAGACCGGACGCATAGGTGTGCGCGTCCTGCCACGGCGCCGCTTCCGGCTGACCGGCCTCCCACGCCCGGACGATCGGCGCGCAGCCCGTCGCCTGGACGGAGATCATGCGCGGCCGTTCCGGTCCGATCCAGCCGAGCTGCTCCATCTCGTCGAACGCCTTCCACATGCCGACCAGGCCGGTGCCGCCGCCCGTCGGGTAGATGATGACGTCCGGCAGGCGACCGACGAGCTGCTCGAACAGCTCGTAGCCCATCGTCTTCTTGCCCTCGACGCGGTACGGCTCCTTCAGCGTGGACAGGTCGAACCAGCCGTGCGCCTCCACACCCTCCGCCACGCGGGCGCCCGCGTCCGTGATCAGACCGTCGATCAGCTGGAGGTCCGCACCCAGTGCCCGCGTCTCCTCGATGATGACGTGCGGCGTGTCCCCGGGCACCACCACGTGACACGGCAACCCCGCCGCGGCCGCGTACGCCGCCGCCGCAGATCCCGCGTTGCCCGCCGATGGCAGCGCCAGCTCCGTTGCACCCAGCTCCCACGCCCGCGACACCGCGAGCGACAGGCCGCGCGCCTTGAAGCTCCCCGTCGGGTTCTGGCCCTCGTCCTTGAGCCACAGCCGCGTGACGCCCAGCCGCTCCGCCAGACGCGGCGCCGCCAGCAGCGGCGTCAGTCCCTCGCCCAGCGTCACACGGTACGCCGGGTCGCGGACCGGCAGGACGTCCGCGTAACGCCAGAGCGACGGCTCACGCCCCCGCAGGTCGTCCGGCCGGAACGTGCGTGCGATCCGGTCCAGGTCGTAGCGCGCGTACAGGGGCTTTGCGCAGCACGGCGACAGCCGCCACAGCCGCTCGGACTCGTATTCCGCTCCGCAGCGGGTGCATTCCAGGTTCTTCAGGTTGTCCTGTGCCATGGTGGCAAGATAGGCGGGAGACGCGGACGGTGCACGGGGTGGCCCGCGTTCACGACCCCTTCGAGACACCGCTTGCGCACCCGGCCCCGTCGCGGGCCCGCGCACGCGCGCGGGCGCGGGCGTGGGCCAATGCGGGCCCTGGCCTGCTATCCCACGTCCGTCATCCGCTTGCCCGGCCGGCCATAGTGGTCCCCGCCGATCGGGAGCGCGCGCAGGTACGCCGCGCGCAGCGCGTCATCGTCCATGTGCTCGAGCGACCCCGCGGCGACCACGAGGCGGCGCGGCGGCATGTTGACGTCCGTCGTCCTGAACTCGAGCACCTCCTCGTTCGATGCGGTCGCCGTGCCCGGCGAGTTGACGACCGATCGCACCTCCCAGGTGCAGCCGTCGGCGTCCAGCGTCTTCCATTTCATCGCGACCTTCCGGTGGTCCATTCAGAATGAGATCTTCCAGCGCAGGGTGAGACCCGGCTGCAGGGATCGTTCCGCGCCGCGCGCGGCGTCGCGGTCGAGGAAACGGTGGGCCACGTTGCGGCCGACGGAGTAGCCGTACGCCATGCCGACGAACGTGTCGGACGCCCAGTGTGCGTCGTCCAGGATGCGTGCGACGCCGACCCCGCCCGCGAGCGCCCACACCGCGGGCTCGGCGATGCCCAGATCGAAACGGTGTGCGAAGAACGATGCGCAGCTCATGATGTTGGACGCGTGTCCGCCTGGAAACGAGCGCCGGTCCCAGTCGCCGAACGCGAGCAGCTCGAACTGGAACGGTCCGCTCTCCACGCCGGGGCGGTCGCGGCCGACCAGCAGTGCGACCAGGGTGCGCGTGAGCGTGGTCGTGAGATTGGCCGTGGCGCACCCGAGCCCCGCATCGCGCAGCGGGTCCGAATCGAACGCGTGCCCGGCGCCGTAGAGACCGGCGGAGAGAGGCAGCAGGAAGAACCACGTCCGACCCATGATCGCGACCGGCCCGCTCTCGTCGAACGGGCGGAGGACCTTCGCAGCCAGGGGATCGTTGCTGATCCACCGGTGCAGCGGCTCATCCAGCAGCAGCAGGCCGCCGGCAATGCCACCGAGCGCCGCCGCCGTCAGCAGGTCGCCGGAGGATGGGTGCGTGGGCGCGCCCACGACGAAGCGCGCATCGCTCCAGATGTCGTTCAGGTCGCCTCCGACGGAGCGCTCCTGGGCCGCCGCCGGCGCTGTGCATGTCGACCAGACGATCAGCACGGTCAATGGAAGCCGGTGCATGCAACCTCCTTTCCGGACGTGAGCGGCCCTTGCCGGGCAAAAAGCCGGCCCGCGGCGGCCGCCTGCGCGCTGCGGCCGTTGCGCGGCACCGGCACCGCCGACCGCCGGCCGGTGGGGCGGGCAACCCTCCAGGTGCGAGGGGGATCAGATACGTCGGACCTTCGAGGAAGCCGATGAACGAAGCGGACTGCATACGGCGGGCACAACAGGGTGACGCTGCCGCGATCCGGGACCTGTACAGGCGCTACGCGCCGCGGGTCCACGCGGTGGTGCGCCGGCTGGCGGGTGACGACGCGCTGGCCGAGGACTGGGCGCAGGACGCGTGGATCCGTGCGTTCCGCGCACTGCCGTCGTTCCGCGGCGATGCCCGGTTCTCGACATGGCTGCATCGCATCGCGGTGAACAGCGCACTGCACGGCCGGCGCTGGCGCGACCGGCGCGTGAGTCATGAGGCGCCGCTCGAGCAGGAGCGCGAGCAGTCGGGCCGCACCGACCATGTGGTGCTCCGCATCAGCCTGCAGCGCGCGCTGGACCAGCTGCCGGAGGGAATGAGGCAGATCATCGTGCTGCACGACGTCGAGGGATACACGCACGAAGAGATCGGCGGCCTGCTCGGTATCGCGGCGGGCACATCGAAGAGTCAGCTGTTCAAGGCACGCGCGCGGCTCAGGGGGTTGCTTCAGGCAGGCCAGCGCACGGTGATCGAGGAGGAAGCATGTCGCATCTGAGTCTGGAAACGATCGCGCGGCTCGTCGAGGACGAGCCCGATACCACGGAAGCGGCGCACCTGTCCGCGTGTGCCGAATGCCGCACACAGCTCGACGCGATGACCGAGGACGTGCACGCTCTCGGGATGCTGCCCGACATGGCGGTCGTGCCCGACCAGTGGGAGGCGCTCGAACGCCGGCTCACGGAAGAGGGCCTGATCCATCGGCCGCAGCACCGCGCCCGGGGCGGCGCGTGGATGATGCAGGTCGCTGCGGCGCTGCTGCTGCTGCTCGGTGGTGCACTGGCCGGTCGCATGACGGCGCCCGGCGCCGTACCCCGCACGGCCGCGGCCCCGACGGAAACCCGCGATGCGGTGCAGCCCGGACCGGACGCGCAGCCGGCCGTGCTGGCGTCGGATACCGACGGTCTGCCGGCGGACGATGCGCCGCCCGCGCTGCCGCCGGAAGCGGGACCGCGCAGCGTGACGCTCGCATCGGACCAGGGCACGAGGCTGCCACAGAACGCGACAATGGACGAGGCGGCGGAATACCTGCGCGGTGCGGAAGCCGCGTACCTGGAGGCTCTGACGCGCTACGCCGAGATGGCGTCGCAGGCGCAGAGCGGGGACCCGATCGCGCGGCTCGCCGCACTCCAGAGCATCATCCTGACCACACAGGCCGCACTCAACGAGACGCCGACGGACCCCGTCATCAACGGGTACCATCTCACTGCTCTCGCTCAGCGTGACGCGACGCTCCGACAGGTCGCACAGGCGTCCAGCGAACAGTGGTACTGATCGACATACGACGCACCGGGAGAAGCACAATGAGAACGCATGGACTTGTGATCGCACTCTTCGCCGCAGCTACACTGGCGCCTGCGGCTGCCGACGCGCAGGACCCGCCGCGCGTCTACTCCGTCACCGTGAGCCGCGGCATGCTCGGCTTCTACTCGGAAGCGCTGCCCGGCAACGGACTGCACCAGCGCATCGTGGTCGATGTCGTGCCCGACTCGCCCGCCGGCAGGGCCGGCCTCGAGAAGGGCGACACGCTGCTCCGCATCAATGGACTGGCCGCATCGCCGCAGGTGATGAGCGCACCGTTCGAGCCTGGCGACACCGTGGTGCTCCGCATCCGCCGCGACGGCCGTGAGCGCGAGATCACCGTCGTCGCCACCGAACGACCGACCGAGTTCCGTTACATGTTCCCCGACTCCGTGGACGCGCGGTTCTCCGTCTATATGGACCGCATGCGCGCGAACGTGGACTCGTTCACCGCCGTCATGCCCCGCATCCGCCTGCGCGAGCTCCGCAGCGACAGCGGCACGATCATCATCATGGGCACCGACACACTGCACGTCGCGCGACGCGGCGAGATGATCCGCATCGACCCCGACTCGATCGTGCGCAGATTCGAGCTGCGTGGAGTGCCGGGCATGCGCAGCGACTCCGCCGGCCTCCACATCTTCACGCCGGGCGAAGGCCGCGTGTTCTCGTTCGGCGGCGATTCGACGTTCGTGCGCGGTTTCGATGTCATGGCGACCAATGTCCTCATGGGCATGCGCGCCGTCGCCGGCGCCGAGCTGGCTCCGCTCAATCCGTCGCTCGCCGAATACTTCGGCACGACGGACGGCGTGCTCGTGCTGAACGCCGCCGAGCGCACACCCGCAGAGCGCGCAGGACTGCGCGGCGGCGATGTCATTGTCAGTGTCGGCAGCACGCCCGTCCGCACGATCCGCGACCTGCGCAGCGCCATCGAGGCCGCCGGCCGCGATGACGTCACGCTGCGTGTGCTGCGTCACGGCAGGAACGTGGACGTGACGCTCAGCCGCTGAATCGTCGCGTCAGCCGCGCGACCGGTCGGGAACCCTGATGTTCAGGGCCGAAGCACGCGCAGCGCCGCGACCTCTCCCGACCGGACAGCGCCTTCGACGCTCGGCGCGAGCATGTAGTCGCCGGCGAGGGCGGTGTTCGGCGGGAGCCACGCCGGGTCGAAGCGCGACAGGTGCTGGAGGTAGCCGGGCCGGAAGATCGTGTAGCCCTGCTCGAAGCGGTAGACGTGAGCGGAGCGCACGTGCTTCGAGATACCGCTCACTGCACGCTCGAGCGTGCTCAGCACGGCACCGGCGGCGCTCTCATCATCGAGCGCCATGAGCGACGGCGTGGCCGCGGGTGCGGGCAATGCGACGAGTGCGTCGGCGCCGGCGGGTACCAGGCCGGGCAGCTTGCGGCTCTGGATGCAGAGCGCGACCACGCGGTCGCCGATCGCATCGCCGCGCGGGAACGACAGGCCGAAGTAGTCGCCGGGGAACGGGCGGTCCATGCTGAACGCGACGGTGAGCGTGGGTGCGACGTGCACGCCGGCCAGCCACACGCCCAGCTCGCCGCCTTCCACCAGTCGTGCTGCGACGGGCGCGGGCACTGCGATGACCGCGGCGTCATGATGCGATTCCCCTGACGACGTCTCCAGTCGCACTCCGTCGCGCGACGCGTGCACGCGCAGCACTTCCGTGGCCGAGGCGTAGCGTGCACCGGCACTCTCCGCAGCCGACAGCCAGGCATCCGCCAGTGCACCGAACCCGCCCGCAGCGCCGTACACCGACACGTCCATGCCCTCGCGTGCCAGCGCATGGTAGACGCCCGCGCTGGTCTGTTCCGGCTCCGCCCCGTAGTACGCCGCCAGCAGCGGATATGCGAGCAGCTCCACGAAGTCGCGGCCGAGCTCGCGCGCACCCCATGCGCCGATCGACTCGTGGTCGTGCGCGACGCCGCCGCTGCCGGCCGGATCGTTCGCGTCGAGCGTGCGCGCACGGGTCGCCAGGAACGGCAGGTACCGGCTCCCCATCCTGAGCTTCAGTGTTGCCGGCAGCGCCGATGACGACACCATGCTCGCCACCGAGCCGTACGTGATCGCGTTCGCCCGGTTCTTCCGCCACAGCGCATCGCGCCCCGGCGAGCGCCGCAGCAGATCGCGCGCCCCGGCACGCTCCGCGAGCTCGAAGAACGCAGTGTGCGACGAGCTCACCAGCTGGACACCGACATCCACCCGCGCGCCGTCCAGCGTCTCCGTCTGCATACGGCCACCCGCACGAACACCGCGCTCGTAGATCGTCACGCGTGCGCCGGACCGCGTCAGCTGCGACGCCGCCGCCAGTCCCGCCGCACCCGCACCAATGACCGCTACATCCCGTTCCGCGCCCATCCATTCTCCCCGCCGCTGTCCGCCGTTCATCGTCGCACGACAGGCTCCCAGCAAAAAGAGGCCCCCGCCTGCGCGAGGACCTCTTCGGCCTGCTTCTGTCCGTCGGTCGGTGCTACGCTGCCGGCCGACCGTACGGCAGCTCCGGCGTCGGCCGGACCCTGCCGCCCCAGATAAACGCGCTGATCGCCGGGCGCGGTGTCGGCCCGAACGTGCCATGTATGACGATGCCCGGCGGGTCGTCCGCCAGCGCGATACCGTGCTGATCTATTGTGTCCATCCCTCGCTCCTCCACTCGACGCGCGGACCGTCATAGGCCCGCGACTGCACGCGTGCTAGGGCACACGCCATACCGCGCGGGCCATCATGCCGTAACAGGTTGTGGAGTAATGAGTTGGGACGGTCAGCCGGCCACGCGCAGATGCGCGAGTGTATCTTTCAGGGGACGGTCATCCGTGTCATTACGACACGCGCGCTGCCACTGACGGAAGGTCGGCAGGTTCAGCCGCGCGAGGAGCAGGCGGTCCACGGAATCGCACAGCAGGATTTCGGTGAGCGGGTACTGGCCGTCGGGCGCGTCGAAGAGCTGCTGGACCGCGACCTCGGCGAGGTCGAGCAGCTCGTCGCGGGTGAGACCCGCCTTGTAGTCCTCGAGCTGCTCTTCGATCCACGCCTGGTACTGCTGACGCGGTGTTTCGGCAGGAGTGCTCATCGCAACAAGGTTATGCACGCACGGTGTTGCGCACAAGACACTTGGCGCGTGCACACCGCATCACGGTACCCGTTCGAGACGCACGTCGTTGACGATGAGTGTCGCGAATCCTGCATCGCGGATGCGCAGTGCAGCGGCGGCGGCATCCCGGCTGGTCACGTAGGCACCGCAGCGCACGCGGAAGAACGGGCTGCCGGGCACCTGGACGATGCGTGCATCGAAGCCCTTCGCACGCAGCTCCGCAGCGATGGTCTCTGCGGGGCGTCGCTCGCTGAACGCGGCGGTCTGTATGGCGTACTCGGGTCCGCTCGTGGCGTTGTTGCGCGGCGCGTCGTCCGCGCGCGCGTTCGGATCGGCAGCGGGCGGTGTACGTGCCGCGTCGGCGGTGCGGCTGTCGCGGTCGGTGCGCTGCGCCGTTGCGGCCGCACGTGCGGAGTCGGGGCGAACGGTCGCCTGTGCCGCGCGCACGTTCTCATCGACGGCGATACCGAGATCGGGCAGCGGATTCGCGCGGACCGGAGGTGCAGCGGGCTTATCCTGGCGCGTCGCTGCCGTATCCTGACGCGGTGTCGCCGGCGGATCCCGGCGCGGCGCTGCCGGCGGATCCTGGCGCGGCGCTGCCGGCGGATCCCGGCGCGGCGCTGCCGGCGTGTTCTGCCGCGGTGGCGTCCGGGGCGAACCGCTGACCGCAGTCGTGTCAACGGACAGGGTGGGATTCGCGTCCAGCGCCGGAACGGAGCGCGTGTCGCCGCTGCGGCGCTCGCCCGACGCGCTGGTGGCGATGCCGCCGGACTGAGCGCAGGCGCGGTCGCGTTCGATCTCGATGAGGGTGCGGACGTTCTCGTTGGTGGTGCCGAACAGGCTCTCGCGCGCGGTGCCGCACGCGGCGGCGGCATCGCCGCGGGCGAGCTGCGCGCGCGTGAGCCAGAGGAGTCCGGTCTCGCGCTCGGTGGAGCGCGGATAATCGGAGCGGAGCCGCTCGAGGAACATGATGGCGCGGTCGGTGTCGCCGGCGGTGTAGAGGCCCTGTCCCAGACGCAGCAGCGCTTTCGGCGCGACCTGGGAGGAGGGGTAGCTGAGCACGACGCCGATGAATGCGTCCTCTGCCGCGGCTACATCGCTGGTGAGCGCGCCGACCAGGTAGAGTGCGCGTGCGCGATCTTCGGCCGTCGCATCACTGAGCGGGCCGTTGTCGCGTTCCCATTGCGTCAGCGTGTTGCGGGCTTCGGTGAGCCGGCCGGTCGCGATGAGGTTTTCGACACGGTCGAGTCTGCCGTCCTGGGCGTGCGCGGCGGACGCGCTGGCGAGGAGTGCAACGGCGATGAGGAGTGTGCGGGTCATCATGCGGCTCTCCGTGCGCTTCGCTGCTCCAGTCTGAGCAGCAGCTCTTCGAGGATCTGACGGTCGTTCAGTGACGACGACTTGAGCAGGCGGTCGGCGCGCAGCAGGTCATCCACTGCGTCCTCGACCGAGCCGGCGTCCCACCGCCGCGCCTGCTTCGCGATGCGCGACGCGAGCCAGCGCTGATGCGGCGGCAGTGCGTTGCCGAGCGCGCGTTCTCCACCGGCAGCGGCGATTCCGAGTCTGAGGAAATGCGTTCCCAGTCCGATCACGAGGCCGACACCGTTCTCGCCCGCCTCGAGCAGCACGGGCAGCGCGGCGCGTGCTTCGCGGAAACGTGCATCGCCCACCATGTCGAACCAGTCCCAGCGGTTCTGGCGCGGGACCGACCCGACGATCGCGGTGACATCCTCAATAGTAACGCGTTTCCGGTCGCCGACGTAGTCCGCGAGCTTCGCGATCTCTTGGACGAGCACGCCCAGGTCGGAGCCGGTGGCCGCGAGCGCGCGTGCAGCGCCGGTCGCGAGCTCGAGACCGCGACGGCTGGCGCGGTCGATCAGCCAGCCCGGCATGTCACCGCTCGACAGCTGCGGAAACTCGACCGCGGTGGCCTGCTTCTTCAGCTTCTCGTAGAACGCGGCTTTCGTCTTCTCCGGCAGGGTCGCGACGAAGATGAGCGCGAGGCCGGGAATCGGCTTTTCGATGAGCGATTCGACCGCCGTGCGTCCGCGCGCGTTGGCCGCGAGCGCCTGCGCCTCACGCACGACGAGCACGCGCCACTCCGCCATCATGGGCGGTGTGTTCGCGATCGATGCGAGCGTTTCCGGCTCCAGGTCGGCGCCGCGCAGCTGGTCGTAGTTGAAGTCGCGTGTGGCGGGGTCGAGGTGCGCGGCCGTGATCGCGGCCGCCGCCTCCTCCTTGAGGAATTCCTCTTCGCCGAAGAGGAAGTAGACACCACCGAGCCTGCCGGCGTCGAGTGCCCGCGTCAGCTTGTCGGGACTCGTGAGCGCCATCGCGTCAGTCGATCGGCGCGTACTCCGTGGAGACCCGGTGCACCGAACGATGCGCGGGCGGTGTTACGACCAGCGGCGAATACGGTCCCGGGAACGCGGCCAGCAGAGCGGACGGCTGATGCGACGGCGCACGCGGCATCGTGATCGGATACCAGGCGCTCTGGCTGAACAGCGGCACCGCGCCCTGCACGCCCGTGGATGCGACGGTGGTGCTCTCCCCCATCGCTGTCGCAGCCACGTCGTCGCGCGCACCCGTCATGATCATGGGGCTCCACGCGAGCAGTGCGATCGCGGCAGCAACACCGAGCGCGGCCGCGAGACCTGCCGGACGCGACTGCAGCGACTGCGCATCCTCCATGTGGAAGATGCGATGCTGAAGGCGCTGCTCGAAATCCTCCGATGGCTGGACGTCCGGGAGGTCCCGTACCAGATCGATGCCCTTCCGCACGATGCGGTCATAGCGCGCGCACGAGCCGCACGCAGCCGCATGCGCGCTCAGCCGCGCCGCCGCGAGCGGCGACAGAAGGCCGTCCAGGTACTCGCTGTGGCGCGCCAGATATTCGTCGCATCCGACTTCGTGCGATCGGCCGGCCTTGCCAGGATTCACGTTCACCCCCGTTTGCTGCGCCCTGCTTCCGCATGGCCGCCTCCCCCGGCGACCCGCAGGTATTACTGCCACCCCCGGACCGTTGTTCCGCCCCGGCTCCGGCCCCACATTGCCGCAAATGCCACCCGCCCGCGTCATACTGGACTTCCCCGGGACCGGCCGCAACAGCGAACGGCTGGAGCCCGGCCCGCCGCACCGTATCATTGCCGCACACCGCCTCGAGGACGTGCGGCCCGCCCTGCGGGAAGCGGAGCGTGCCGCGGCCGGGGGCGCGTGGGTGGCCGGGTTCGTCGCGTACGAAGCCGCGCCGGCGTTCGACCCGGCCCTCGTGACGCGCGCGCACGCGGGTCCGGTACCGCTCGTGTGGTTCGGCGCGTTCGATCCGCCGGTTCCGGTCGCGGCGGGCAACATCCGGGAGTCGGCCGAGCCATCATTGCCGCAGCTGTCCTGGAGCGCCGACGTGCCGCGCGCGGACTACGACGATGCGATCCGCGTGATCCGCGAGGCGATCGCCGACGGCAGCGTCTACCAGGTGAATCACACGATCCGCTTCCGTGCGCAGTGCAGCATCGAGCCGCGCGACCTGTACGACGCGCTCGTCGCGGCGGGACACGGCCGGTACTGCGCCCTGATCGAAACGCCGGACTGGGCGGTCATCTCCGCGTCGCCCGAGCTGTTCATCGATGTGCGCGCAGGCATCGTCACGACGCGGCCGATGAAGGGCACCGCACGCCGCGGCCGCTGGACCGCGGAGGACGATGAGGCCGCCGCAGGACTCGCCCGCTCGGGCAAGGACCGCGCGGAGAACCTCATGATCGTGGACCTCCTGCGTAACGACTTCGGCCGGGTCGCCCGCTTCGGCGCCGTCGAAGTGCACGACATGTTCGCCGTCGAGACCTATCCGACCGTGCACCAGATGACGTCCACGATCACTGCGCGGCTGCGCGACGGCGTCACCGTGGATGACATCTTCGCCGCCGCTTTCCCGTGCGGCTCCGTGACCGGTGCACCGAAGATCGCCGCGCTCCAGCACATCGCGCGGCTGGAACCGTCGCCCCGCGGCGTATACTGCGGTGCGATCGGCGTGCTCAGACCGGATGGCACGGCCACGTTCAACGTCGCCATCCGCACGCTGGTCATCGAGAAGGCGGCGGATACCGCCGTGTACGGCGCGGGCGGCGGCATCACCTGGGACTCCGTCGCCGACGCCGAGTACGATGAGGTGATTGCCAAGGCCGCACTCCTCACGGAAACGCCGGTGCCGGCCTTCGATCTGCTCGAAACGATGCGCCTCGAGAACGGCATCATCCCGCGGCTCGATCTTCATCTCGACCGCCTCGCCGCGTCCGCCCGATACTGGGGCTTCAGTGAGGACGCGCCGCGTCGCGCTGCCGCCGCACTCGAGCAGCTGCGCGGGACCGTCGCGACCGGGACGTGGCGCGTGCGCATGACCGTATCGCGCGACGCGCACGTCAGCGTCACGCGCGTCCGGATGGAGGAGCACGACAGTACGGGCGCCGACGCGGTTCAGCACGTCGTTCTGGCGGACACGCCGATCGACAGCGGCGACCGGCTGCTGCATCACAAGACGACCGCGCGCGCCGTCTACGATGTGCGTCGGGCCGCGCACCCGGACGCGTTCGACGTGCTCCTGCACAACGAGAGCGGCTGCATCACCGAGTTCACCATCGGCAATGTCGTCGTCGAGATCGATGGCGAGCGCATCACTCCGCCCCGCCGCGCAGGACTCCTCGCCGGTACGTTCCGCGAGCAGCTGCTGCGTGCGGGCGATGTGCGCGAGGGGGAGATACGGGTCGCGGATCTGCCGCGCGTCACGCGGCTGTGGCTGGTCAACAGTCTGCGCGAGTGGGTGCCGGTGCGACTGATGTAGAAAGGGCAGAGCCGTTGAAGGCGTCTGCCCTTTCGGGTGACCAGGCATTTATTCTTTCGTGGCTTGGGGACCACTATTGGAGGGGCGCCCGGTCAGCCTGTCCCCGTCCAGGTGCACGACATATGCCAACTCCGGTTTTGCGCTGGCGCACTTCATGGTGCAACGATGCCATGCGCCGTCGTGCTGGCCCCACGTCGTCGCTGACGATCGAAGAACGCTGCCGCTCACGCGCGCGATTCCACCTCATCCGCGCCCGCCGCGGTCAGTCGCACGATACCGGCGCGATGGTCATCGACCAGCACCAGGTTCTTCTCCTCGAGATACTCGAAGATCTTCCGCACTTCGCTTTCCTCGATGCCGAGCCCGGCACCGAGCTCGTACGCAGGCACGAACTCGCTGATGCTGCCATCCACGCGCAGGTACAGCTGGAGCAGGAACTCGCGCCGTCGTTCGCGCCGCTGCTGAATCGATTCAGTCATGCGGACAGTCTCTGTCGGGTGGCGGATCCTGGCAAGGTTGGTTTTGAACGGGAGCCGGGATCGTGTTCGTGTCGGGCGCGGGCTCGCACGCGGGCGGGGGTCCACTGGTGCGTGGCGGGCGCGGGCGGGGGTCTGTGAAAAGAAAGGCGGAGCAAGGCATGCTGCCTTGCTCCGCCCTTGACCTGCCAGGGTCGTGCTGCCGGAGCCACCGGACCGCGGACGCGCTAGTCGAGCATCGGCTCGATCAGCTGCGCGAAGTTGTTGCGCGCGCGGTTGAGCCGGCTCTTGACGGTGCCGAGGTTGACGCCGGTGATTTCGCTGATCTCCTCGTACGTCTTGCCCTCCATCTCGCGCAGCACGAAGACCAGCCTGTGGTGCTCGGGCAGCTGGGCGACCGCGTGGTCCACCATCTCCTTCAGATGGCGCTTCCGATAGAGATCGTCCGGGCGGTACGTGTTGTCCTCCCACTCCAGCGGACGATGATCGGCGTCCCAGTTCTTCTTGATCGTCTGGAACAGCACCAGCGGATTGCGCGACCGGTTGCGCAGCTCGTTCTTCGCCAGGTTGCCCGCGATCGTGTACGCCCAGGTGGAGAACTTCTTCGACTGGTCGAAGCGGTGCAGATGACGGTACACGCGTACGAACGTCTCCTGCACCAGGTCCTCGGCCCGCTCACGGTCGCCGATGGTGCGATGGATGAAGTTCAGCAGCCGCACGTGGTAGCGCGAGACCAGCTCGTTGAACGCGCGCTTCTCGCCGCCCAGAAATGCCGCGACCAGA
>DATHVW010000303.1:0-13493 GCA_035461085.1 Longimicrobiales bacterium
CTGGAGGGCATTACGGGCAGGCGCTTCGATGTGGACCGGCTGCGCGAGACGATGGCACACACCAACGCCATGGGACGCGCCTATCGCGCGGTGCTCGCCGAGAACCGCGACACGCCCGCCGTGTTCGATGCCGTGCTCGAAGGCACGACGTATCTCGGGGTCGCCAACGCGCTGCGCGGATCCGCGGCTGGTACCGCGTACTTCACGGACCTGCTCGACGAGATGCGCCTGCGTCGCACACTCGGCCTCGGCCCCGTCGGTCGGCCGCCGACCGAGAAACACCGCCTGATCTTCGTCGGTGTGCCATGCTATCCCATCTTCTCGCGCTTCACGCGCCTCTTCTCCGACTGGGGCGGCATCTTCGTCAGCTCGACGTACCTGTGGTTCGCGTCCGGCGGCCTGAACCTCGACTACGAGTACGATCTCGCCGATCCGATCGCGAGTCTCGCGGAAGGCCTGCTGCTCGGCGTGCGCAGTGCCGTGGACAGCATGCTGTTCCATGACCGCACCCTCGTGCGTGCCATCGACGAGTATGGCGCCGATGGCGTCGTCTACCATCCGGTCAAGAGCTGTCGCACCGTATCGACCGGTCTGGCGGACAGCCGCCGGTCCGTGCTCGCGCAGCGCGACGTGCTGGCTCTCTACATCGAGTCCGACATCATGGACCAGCGCGTCGTCTCCGAGGCGCAGCTGAAGAATCGCATCGATGCCTTCTTCGAGGGCCTCGACAGTCGCAAGCTGCGCGCGGCCGCCGCGCCAGCGGTCACGGTCTGAGCGGCAGGGGAGGGGACATGCGATACACGGGGGGCGTGGACGTCGGCTCCACGCAGACGAAGGCAGTCGTCATCGATGAGGACCGCCGGATAGTCGGGCGCGCGCTGATCGACACCGGCGCGCATGTCGTGGCGGCGGCAGGTGACGCGTTCGATCGCGCTCTGCAGGAGGCGGGCGTCGCGCGGGGCTCGGTGGACTTCGTGATCGGCACCGGCTATGGCCGCTACAAGGTGGAGTTCGGGGACGCGCAGGTGACGGAGATCGCATGTCATGCACGGGGCGCGGCGGAGATGTTTCCGCTGACGCGCACCGTGCTCGACATGGGCGGGCAGGATACGAAGGCCATTCGGCTCGGCGAACGCGGCGATGTTCTCGACTTCTGCATGAATGACAAGTGCGCGGCGGGCACCGGCCGTTTCCTGCAGTCCGCCGCGGCTGCACTCGAGCTGGACCTGGCGGAGCTCGGTCCGACGGCTCTGCGTGGCCGTCGTCCGGTCGCGATCAGCACGACGTGCACGGTGTTCGCGGAATCGGAAGTCCTGTCGTGGCTCGCGCGCGGGCGGCGCATGGAGGACATCCTGCTCGGGGTGCATCGCTCGATTGCGCAGCGCTCGTTCGGCCTGCTTCGCCGCGTCGGCATCGAGGAGGAGATCGCGTTCACCGGCGGCGTGACGCGCAACGAGGCCATGGTTGCCGTGCTGAACGAGCTGCTTGGCACCACCATGCGGATCAGCGAGGAATCCCACTACATGGGCGCGCTCGGCGCAGCGCTGTTCGCGCTGGAACGGGCGCAGGCCGGGTTACACGCGACACAGGAGGCCGTCTCATGAGCTGCACGGCCGGGATCGACGTCGGCACCACGTACACGAAGGCGGCGGTGGTCGATGAGGCGGGTCGCCTGCTGGGCACGGCGATGGTGCCCACCGGATTCCGCCTCGAGGCGGCCGCGCAGGCATCGCTCGGCGCTGCACTGGAGCGCGCGGGCGTGGAGCGCGCGGCGCTCGACTACATCGCGACCACGGGATACGGTCGCAATCAGGTCCCGTTCCGCGATGTCCAGGCGACAGACCTGACCGCGCAGGCATGGGGCACCCGCCAGATCTTCCCTCATACGCGCACCGTTCTGGACATCGGCGGCCAGACGCTGAAAGCGATGCGCGTCGATGACGCCGGTCACGTGAGCTCGTTCCGCCTGAACGACAAGTGCGCGGCCGGCACGGGGGCGTTCCTGGAGAAGACGGCCCGCTACCTCGGCTACCGGATCGAGGAGATCGGACCGCTCGTGGCAGATGCGACGGCCACGGTGCACATCTCCGGCGTGTGTGCGGTGTTCGCGGAGTCCGAGGTCATCAACCACGTGAGTGAAGGTCTCCAGCCGCAGGACATCATGCTCGGCGCCATGCAGTCCCTCACGGAGAAGTGCGTCCGCCTGATGAAGCGGGTCCAGATGGAGCCGGAGTTCACGCTCGTCGGCGGCATCATGCGGTTTCCGGCGATGAGCCGCGTGCTGCGCGAGCAGCTGCCAGAGGGCGTGAACGTGCCGCCGGAAGACCTGGTGCAGTTCACGGGCGCACTCGGCGCCGCCGTACTGGCCCGGCGCCGGCTCCAGCGCCTGGCCCAGGCACCCGCGGGCGTGGTGATGTGATGAATCCCGCGCTGCGCGTTCCGCTGCCCGTGCTGCCGCCATCCGCGTCGCGCGAAACCGAGCTGCTGCGCGACGGCTGGACGCGCCGGTTCGTCGCCGCGCCCCCGCGGCTCGAGGAGATGATGGCGCTGTACCGCTCACTCGGGCTCGAGGTCACGGACGAGCCGGTCGATCAGACTACTCTCGATGCCGACTGCTCCGGCTGCTTCACTGCGGCCGCTGCCTCCCGCATCATCTTCACGAGGATACCGCGATGAGAGCCGCCGTCTTCCACGGGGCCGACCGCCCCATGAGCATCGAGGACATCGCCACACCGAAGCCGGGACCCGGCGAGATCCTGGTCCGCGTCGCGGGCTGCGGCGTCTGCCACACGGATCTGCACTACATCGATCATGGCACGCCGACGTTCAAGAAGCCGCCGCTCGTGCTCGGACACGAGATCGCCGGGACTGTCGCCAGCCCGGATCCGACCGGACGATTCCAGGAGGGCGATCCCGTGCTGCTGCCGGCCGTGCTGTCATGCGGCTCGTGCACGGCGTGTCGCACCGGACGTGAGAACATCTGCGAGCACAGCATCATGCTCGGCAACAACGTGGACGGAGGGTATGCGGAGTTCATCGCGGTCGGCGCGAAGGACGTGTTCCCGCTCCCTCCCGAGATCCCGCTCGTGGACGCCGCCATCATTGCCGATGCCTTGACCACGCCTTACCACGCGGTGATCAACCGCGGACGCGTGCTGCCGGGCGATCGCGTCGTGGTGATCGGATGTGGCGGAGTCGGCATCAACGTCGTGCAGATCGCGGCCGCGCTGGGGGCACGGGTCGTAGCGATCGACCGGCTGGAGACGAAACGGGAATGGGCGCGTCGCTTCGGTGCGGAAGTCGCCCTCGATCCGGCCGCGTCACCCCGCCTCGACCGCGTGATTCGCGAGGTGACGGGGGGCGGCGCCGATGTGGTGTTCGAGGTCGTCGGCCGGCCGGAGACGCAGGAGCTGGCGGTTACCGCCGCCCGCACCGGCGGCCGCATCGTGCTGGTCGGCTACAGTCCCGATGCGATGAGCCTGAACTCGGGCCGCGTGATGTTCCGGGAGCTGGAAGTGATCGGCTCGCTCGGCTGTCGTCCCGTGGACTACCCGCGCGTCATCGAGCTCGTCCGTCAGGGGCGGGTGCGCATGAGCGACCTGGTCACGCACCGCTACAGTCTCGATGACATCGGCGACGCCTTCGCGGCTCTGCGCGACGGCACGGCCATGCGCAGCGTTGTGGTACCCGCGTGAGACACGACACCGCCACCGGCATCCTGCGTGAGCAGCATCGGCTGATCCTGCGTGTCGTCGATGCCTTCCAGGTCGCAATCGCAGACCCGGCTGCACCGGTGGACACCGGACGCATGGAGGGATTCATCAGGTTCTTCCGTCTCTTCACCGACTCGTGCCACCACGGCAGCGAGGAGGACGTCCTCTTCACGACCATGGAGGAGCACGGCCTCGCGGCCGCGGGTGGGCCGCTCGAGGCCATGCGCGAGGAGCATCGCTACGGTCGCTCGCTCGTGCGCACCATGGCCGATGCCATCCCCGCCATCGGCGCCGGCGACGCCGCGGCTCGCGCCGCATTCACTGCCGACGCCGCGACATACATCGGGTTCATCCGCGCGCATATCGCACGCGAAGATGATGGGCTCTTCGAGCTGGCCGACAATCACATCGAGGGACCCGCATGCGCACGGCTGTGCGACGCCTACGAGGATGTATGCCAGCGCCGCTTCGAAGGCATGAGCCTCAGCGCACTCGAACGTCTCGCCGCCGAGCTCATCGAAGCGCATACCGCCCCGTCCTCTGCACCGCATCGCTGAAGCCTCGGGATCGTGGCGTATTCGCCGGCACTGGCGCGATGTGACGCCGCCGGCGACATTGACCCCTTCCTTCGACACATCTCTCCAGGAGGACGCAATGGTGCGATCCAGGCTGAGGCGGGGACTGCTCCTCGCCGGTGCCCTGGCATGCTGCATTCCGGCTGCGGCCGATGCGCAGTCCGGTGCGTATGACCGTTACCTCGACCACGATCAGCTGACGCAGGCGGCGCGCGCACTCGTGAACGCCCACTCCGGTCTAGCGAGCCTGTCGAGTCTCGCAAGGACCGATGGCGGACGCGACATATGGCTGATCACCCTCGCCAGCCGGCAGGGCCGGGAACCGGATGCGCGCCCCGCACTGCTCATTGTCGCCAACATCGAAGGCAACCGGCTGATAGGCAGCTCCACCGCGCTCTATACGGCGGAGCACCTGCTCACGCGGTATGCACAGGACCCTGCGGTCAAGGCTCTGCTGGATGAGCGGACTGTCTACATCATCCCGCGCGCGAATCCCGACGGAGCCGAGCTCGCGTTCACCATGAGCGGCTACGAGATCCCCTACAAGCCGTACGCCGGCGCTGCAGCGACCGGCGGCCTGAACGTGCGCGAGCTCGGACGCGATCTGAACGGGGACGGCCTGGTGACGCTGATGCGAGTGCGGGATCCGGAAGGCAGCATGATCCCGGATTCCGCGAGCCCGCGGCTGTTGCGCGCTGCGGATCGCGCGAAGGCGGAGCGCGGCGTGTACCGCGTGCTCGTGGAGGGGATCGATCCGGACGACGTGGACGCATATGTGGCCATGGGTACGGACGGCGTCAACCTCAATCGCAACTTCCAGCACGAGTACCTCTATTACCAGCCTCACCACGGACCGCACATGGTGAGCGAGATCGAGAGTCGCACGCTCGCCGACTTCGTGCACGACCGCACCAACATTGCGGCCGTGCTGACGTTCAGCGCGTATGACAACCTGCGCACGCCGCCGCCCGCGCAGCGGCAGGTTCCCGATGGCGTGCAGGGCAATCCGCCGAACGTGCCGACCAATCTGCTGCCCGCCGACCGTGCGTTCTACGAATACGTCAGCGGTCGCTTCACGGCGCTGACGGGACTGCGCGGCGAGGGCGCGTCCGGTGAGGCCGGGTCGTTTCCGCAGTTCGTGTATTACCAGGTCGGCCTGCCCTCCTTCACGACACCGGCCTGGACACTTCAGCCGGCTGGCAACGGAGGAGCGGCACGACCTGATTCAGCAGCGGAGCCCGATGCGGCGCCCGCGCGGCGCGGTGCCGGTGCCGGCCGCTCCGGCGGCGGGTCCGTCGATGCGCGCTGGCTCGCGTACTTCGATGAAGCCGGCATCGACGGCTATGTGGACTGGACCTCCGCGCAGCACCCGACCCTCGGTGATGTCGAGGTGGGAGGCTTCCGGCCGAACGCGCGGATCAATCCACCCGCTGCGCAGATCCGCGAGGTGGCGGAGAAGCACGCCGCGTTCGCGGAGTGGCTCGCTCAGCAGCTGCCGCACGCACAGATCGTCGAGACGAACGTGGAATCGCGCGGTGACAACGTCTGGCTCGTCACGGTTACCGTCGCCAACGAGCAGTATCTGCCGACGCAGATGGCCATTGCGGAGCGCATCCGGTTCAACCGTCCGGTGACGGCGCGGCTGCAGCCCGCCAGCGGAATGACGGTGCTCACGGGCAACATCCAGCAGCAGGTGCCGCGGCTGGAGGGCATGGGTGGCCGGTCGAAGTTCTCGTGGCTGGTGCAGGCACAGGCCGGCACGCGTGTCAACCTGGAAGTGTTCGCGGAACGCGCGGGCGGCCTGCAGTCCGTGCCGCTCACGCTGCGCTGAGGGGGAACGATGAACATGATGATGATGACCGGGCGCGCGCTGGCGCGAGTCGCCGTTGCGGCACTGCTTGTAGCCGTCGCGGCGCCATCCCACGCGCAGATCTTTGCGCAGCCGGACCGCGATCCGCGGGTCAACCTCCGCTTCGATCGCTACTACGACTACGACGACATGACGGCCGCGTTGCGCGAGCTGCAGCGGACGTACCCGAAATTTCTGACACTGCAGTCCATCGGCAGGTCCGGCGAGGGCCGCGACATCTGGCTGATGACGGTGAACAACCCGGACACCGGCCCGCACACCAGCAAGGCGGCGTTCTGGGCGGACGCGAACATCCACGGCAACGAGATCCAGGGCACGGAGGTCAATCTCTATCTGCTCTGGTTCCTCATGGAGAACTACGACGCGCTGCCGAAGGTGAAGGAGCTGGTGGACGCGCGCACGTTCTACATCGTCCCGACCATGAACCCGGACGGTCGCGAGAATTTCCTGAAGACGGGCGGCCCTTCACGCTCCGGCATGATGGCGTGGGACAACGATCAGGACGGCATCGCCGACGAGGATGATCCGGACGACCTGGACGGAGACGGCGAGATCCGGCAGATGCGCAAGCACGTGCCGGGGCAGGGAACACACATCACGAGTCCGGTCGATCCGCGCCTGATGGTGATCGCCCCCGCCGGCACGAAGGGCGACTACATCCTGCTCGGCAGTGAAGGCCGCGATACCGACGGTGACGGACGCCGCAACAGCGACACGCGCGGCGGCTACGACCTCAATCGTGACTTCCCGGGTGACTGGCAGCCGCCGCACATACAGGGCGGCGCCAACCGCTATCCATTCTCGTGGCCGGAGACGCGCGCGGTGGGGCAGTGGCTGAAGGATCACCCGAACATCGAGGCCGTGCAGTCGTGGCACAACTCGGGCGGCATGATCCTGCACGGCCCGGGTTCGCGCTACTACAAGGGCACCGGCGAGTACACGCGCCGTGATGACCAGGTGTATGACTATCTCGGCGAGCGCGGCGAGCTCATCCTGCCGTACTACCGGTACATGACCGTGTGGAGCGACCTCTACACGGTATACGGCGGCACGCTCGACTGGGCGCACGATGCGCTCGGCGCCATCGCGTTCACGAACGAGCTGTGGTCGAGCAACCAGTTCTACGGTCAGGCGTGGACCGACAGCGCCGCGGTGCCGCGCGAGACGCAGCAGCTGTTCTTCAGCGACCGCCTCGGCATGGGTGCATGGTACAAGGACTGGACGCCCTATGACCATCCGGAGCTCGGCGAGATCGAGATCGGCGGCTGGTCCAAGTGGTACGGCCGGACGACGCCGCCCTTCATGCTGCAGGAGCTCGCGCATCGCAATGCGATGTTCGCGCTGTTCCACGCCGATGAGATGCCCCTCCTGGAGTGGGGCGATGTCAGTGTCGAACGCATCGCAGGCAGCACGTACCGCGTGAAGGCGGAGATCCGTAACACCCGCGCAATCCCCACACGCATCGAAGCCGCTGAGCTCTACAGCAGCGGTGTCCCGGACCTCTTCTCGATCCGGGGCGGCAACGTCCGCGTTCAGGCGGGCGGCTTCACGGCCGGTGAGCTGTCCACCGAGATCGAACTCCAGGAGAAGGACCCAGCGGAGATCCGGGTGAACGGCGGTGTTCCGGGTCGCTCCTCGCTGTCGGTCACGTGGATCGTGACAGGGAATGGCGCCGCGGAAATCGCGTATCGGAGCGAGAAGGGCGGCACGCACACGCGTCAGGTTCAGCTGCGCTAGCCCGCGCCCGATGCGGTGCTGGTGACGGGAGGTCAGGGAGGAACGGGACGCTCATTGCGGCTCGTCCTCCCGTGACCCGGATGACCTGCCCATCCACCAGGCCGGCATGAACGGTTGCGGCTCCCGCGCAATTTCTCCATCTTTACTGGAACAACGGACTCTCTCTCCCCGCGACACCGCTGGCGTCCCTCTCCCGGGCGTGGCGTGTTCCCCCGTTGTGCAGTGCCTGTGCACGGCCGGGCCGTGCGTGCTCTCTCTCAACGTTCCGATGATGCACATGCTGCGTTTACCGCTGCTGGTAATTGCGTGTCTCTGCGCGTCGCCTCCGGGCCTGGCCGCGCAGGAGCCCGTCGAGGATCGCCGGCCGGCACGACAGGTCGCCGATTCCGTCGCGATCGCGGAGCTCGCCCGTTCCATTGCGGGCGAGGCGCGATCGGACAGCGCGCGTGCGGCCGTCCTCTATGAGTGGGTGGCCCGCAACGTCCGCTACGATGCGTCCGCGTTCTTCCGCGGCGCGGACGGTCACGAGTCGGCGGAAGATGTCTTCCGGCACCGGGTCGCGCTGTGCGGCGGCTATGTGGCGCTCTACCAGCGCCTCGCGCGCGAAGTGGGACTCGAAGCCGTTCCGATCACCGGCTATGCGAAGGGCGTGGACTACGTGTTCGGCCGGTCGACGAAGAAGCCGAATCACGCGTGGCTGGCCATGTACATCGCCGGCGAGTGGCGACTCATCGATCCCACGTGGGGTGCCGGTGTGATCAATGGGCGGAAATTCGAGCCGCGCTTCACGTGGGACTTCTTCCTCGTACAGCCCGACGAGCTCATCCTCTCGCATTTCCCGGAGGACGCCGAGTGGCAGCTGGTCGAGCGGCCGCTCGATCGTCGCGATTTCGAGCGGATGCGCCTCGTGCCGCGCACACTCATCGGTGTCGGGTTCAGCCCTGAAGTGATCCGTGCGACCGCATTGACACCCGGCGTCACGGATTTCCCGCTGGCCGGTCCGCTCGGCGGCCACGTACGCGTTCTCCAGGCCCCCGTGTCGGGAACGCTGCCCGCGGCAACGAACGTCGTCGTCGAGGTGGAGTGGCCGGGTGCCGCCGAAGTGGCTATGGTGAGTGGCGGGCAGTGGACACAGCTTCGCCGGACCGGAACCCGCTTTCACGGCGAGGCGGCGCCAACGGGTACGACGCTCCAGATCGTCGGTCGTACCGGCGAGGGTCAGGCAGCGTATCACACGCTGCTGCAGTACCGGGTGGCAGGCGGACGGGCACGCGCATCATCGAAATAGCCGTGGCTGCGCGTCCGGATCGGTGTCGCCCGCACGTTGATTGAGGACGGCAGTACCGGGCACCCCTGGAGCAGCATGCGCATACGCGGACCCGCCATTCTCCTGTTGCCGATCATTCTTGCGACCGCCGCGTGTGAGCGGACTCCCGTCGAGCCTCTCGATGAGTCCGACCCGGCGGCACTCTCGATGGCCGGAGGTCGCCGGCCATCCTCCCTGACATTGGCCGGTCTCCTCTACTCGGCGATCGGCAGAGTCCACAGCGAGCAGGGCATCGATGCTGCCCGTGACCTGGTCCGGAGCGTCGCGCGCATCCAGCACCGGCTCGACGGAGCGGCGGTCGATGAGCGGCCGGCCCTGCGTCGCGCATTGCGTGAGGAGCAGCTTCGCATCGTACTCCTCGTGAATGACCGCGATGTGGTTAGCCGGACGATACGCGGCGTGAGCGAGGAAGCCGCGACACTCGCCGCGCACAGCGAAGCGCTCGCGCAGTCGGGCATTGCCGTGCCGGAGGCGGCAGCGATTCTGGAGGGTCTGCCGGACCTGTTGAGCCGCGCGCGGACGGCATCGAGCGACATCGAGGCGCTCGATGCGGCGACACGTGCGGCCGCGCGCACCGATCGCCTGCGTGATGCGTTAGCCGGCGCGGCGCGCCTCCCGTCGCTGCAGGATCTCTTCGACGACGCAGCGAGGCGGATGACCGCACGCTCGATACCGGATGCCCTGGCGGAGGTGAGCGCGCTCCGCGCCGCCGCACACGAGGCGGCTCAGTCCGATGATCGCGCGCACGCGCAGACCGCGGCCGAGGCCGCACGCAGTGCTCAGATCAGCGTGGTGCTCGCGGTGCTCGGACCGGATGCCGTGGCGGACGTGATCGACTGGGGCGGGCAGCGCGTCGGCGAGCAGGAGCAGAAGCTCGCTGCCGCCGCTGCGGTCAGGGATGTCTCACGACTCGAGCGGATGAACGCATCGGCCAGCGACATGCTGCGGCGCGCGGACCTGCGCCTGCGGCGCGGCGACAGTGCCGGCGCTCTCGATCTGGCCGCTCATGCGGTTGACCTGCTGAACGCGCTCGAGGCGACCCTCATCACACACTGATTCCCACCGCGCGCGCGACTACAGTCCCGGTGGCGGTGGCGGTGGCGGCGGGAGTGGCTGTCCGACCGGCTGGTCACGGCGCTCGGCGGGCGGTGGCCGCGGCACATCCGATTCGCCGAGCTGCTGAGCGAGCAGCTGCCTCGCACGTGTCAGGTGCGCGTCGGCCATCGCGCGAATGTCCGTGAGCAGCGTTCTCAGGTCGGGATGCGTAGCTGACGGGATCAGCTGCTGATCCAGCTGGTCCACCAGCAGACGGTGCGACTCCACCTCTGCACGCACGAACGGCAGATCGAACTCCGCACCGGCCAGGCCGTCCAGCCCCGAATGGGCCATGCGTGCGGTGTTGGCCAGCTCCTGCGTCTCGCGCGTCTCCACCAGTGTGGCTCGATGCAGGCCCGCCACCGAGTCCAGCGCGCCGATCAATGCGCGGTGATCCGCGGCGACCGTCTGCGCATACTGTCGTACCGCCGGCGTCGCCGCGCGCTGCGCCGCCAGGTCGCCGAACTCGACTTCCGTCAGACTCATGCTCCTGATCGGAGTGAGCAGCGATGCCGCGGCCGCGCTATCCGCCGATATCTGTGCCGTGTCCCGTTCGGCTTCGCCGTTCTCACCGTCATCACCGCCACACGCCGCAGCAGTCAGCAGCCCGGTCAGCAGCAGCACCCGCATTTCCCGCATCGATTCCGCCTCTGGTTGCATTCGCACGATTGTGTTCAGCGTACGTCGCTTCGTATGGTGCCGGCAAGGCGCGGTGCCGGTGCAAGATCAGGACCCCGTGCCTGCCTGCGCCCGATCGGGAGGACCCCATTCACGCCGCTTGCCCCGCCTCTGAGCCGTCGCTATACTCGCCACTCTGGTCGCGTTATCGCCCGCAACCGAGAGGGGCTGGCGTCCTCACCTTCAGGGCGGAGGGGCGGCCCCTTTTTGCGTGGCCGATCCCCGCACAGCATTGCACTCTGAGACCGTCAGGTATGTCGAATACGAACAAGGGACTGGAAGGCGTCGTCATCGGGCAGACGACGATCAGCCAGGTTGCCGGTGAAGCTGGTCAGCTCATCTATGGCGGGTATCGCATCGAGGATCTCGCCGGGAACACGTCCTTCGAAGAAGTCTGTCATCTGCTATGGTACGGCGAGCTGCCGAGCGGCACGCAGCTCACTGCACTGCGCCGGCGCTTCGCCGCGTCCATGGCGGTCGATGCCCGCGTCCTCGATGTCATTCGGAAGGTAGCGGCGGACGGTCACCCGATGGCGACTCTGCGTACCGCCGTGTCCGCCCTGTCCGCGGCCGATCCGGACGCGGAGGACATGTCGGCGGAGGCGGCCGATCGCAAGGCGGTCCGCCTGACGGCGCAGACCATCACGCTGACGGCTGCCATCGAGCGGATCCGACGGGGCAGCGACCCGATCGCACCGCGCGAGGATCTCTCACTCGCCGCCAACCTCCTGTACATGATGCATGGCGACGTGCCGGACGAGCTCGCCGAACGCATCATCGATGCGTCGCTGATTCTGCACGCCGAGCACGGCATGAACGCCTCGACGTTCTCCGCCCGCGTCACGGCGAGCACGCTGGCCGACATGCACTCCGCCGTGACATCGGCGATCGGCACGCTCAAGGGGCCGCTGCACGGCGGCGCGAACGAGCGCGTCATGCAGATGCTGCTCGCGATCGACCAGCCCGGCAACGCGGCACAATGGGTGCGCGATGCGCTCGGCCGCGGCGAGAAGATCATGGGATTCGGGCATCGCGTATACCGCACGCTGGATCCGCGCGCGCCGATCCTGAAGAAGCTGGCCGAGCAGCTGCTGGAGCGCGGTGGCGACACGCGCTGGCTGCAGATCTCGGAGATCATCCAGGCCACAATGCACGAGGAGATGGAGCGCAAGGGCAAGAAGATCTATCCCAACGTGGATTTCTTCAGCGCATCCGTCTACTACACGCTGGGCATACCGATGGACCTGTTTACGAACCTGTTCGCGTGCGCGCGCATGGCGGGCTGGACCGCGCACGTGAAGGAACAGCTGAACGACAATCGGCTGATCCGTCCCAAGGCCGAGTACGTCGGACCGCAGGGCCGGACCACCGCACCCATCGCACAGCGCGCCTGAGGAGCTACCGCGACCATGGCCGAGCCGACCATCTCCACTGCACGCGTTTCCGCAGCCGACCTGAAGACCGAGCTGCTCGTCCTGCACGTGTTCGAGCGGGACACGAGCGCTGCCGGGTTCGTGGCCAAGGTAGACGGCCTCTACGACGGTGCCCTGAGCCGGATTCTCGCGAGCGGTGACTTTGCCGGTCGCAGCGGCGACACCCTGGCCGTCTATCCGCCCGATCCCGCATGCGGCATTCGCCGCGTCCTCCTCGTCGGTGCGGGCAAGCGCGAGGATCACACGGTAGAGCGGCTGCGGCGCGCGGTCGGTGCCGCGGTGCGCGTCGCGGAGAAGATGGCCATCCGCGAGATGAGCATCTCCGTGGGTCATGTGCATCATCTGAGCGAGCACATGGGTGATTACTACGCGGGCCTCGCCGCGGTCGAGGCAGCGGTTCTCGCCTCGTGGGATTACCGTGACCTCAAGACACAGAGCGAGGACAGTGCGCCGCGCGCGACGCTCGACCGGGTCACGATCATGGCGCACGACGACCGCGAGCGTGATGAGCTGGAACGTGCGGTGCGGCACGGCACCATCACGGCACGCGGCGCCAATGTCGCGCGCGACCTGCAGCAGCGCCCCGGCAACATGGCGACGCCGAGCTTCGTCGCCGACCGCGCGAAGGAGATCGCTGACCGGCTCAAGCTGAAGATCACCGTGCTGGACCGCGACCAGATGCGGAAGGAGGGCATGCACGCCCTGCTCGCCGTCGCGCAGGGCACGCTGGAGGAGCCGCGTTTCGTCGCGCTCGAGTACCGCGGCGGCGAGAAGGATGCAAAGCCGCTCGTGCTCGTTGGAAAGGGCGTGACGTTCGACACCGGCGGCATCTCCATCAAGCCGGCGGACCGCATGGAGGAGATGAAGTACGACATGTCCGGCGCCGCGGCTGTCATTGGCGCCATCCATGCCATTGCCGAGCTCGAGCTGAAGGTCAACGTGGTGGCCCTGGCGCCCCTCACCGAGAACATGCCATCCGGCTCCGCGTACAAGCCCGGCGATGTGATCCGCTCGCTCCTGGGCAAGACGATCGAGGTCGTGAACACCGATGCCGAGGGGCGTCTG
>DATHVW010000304.1:0-2176 GCA_035461085.1 Longimicrobiales bacterium
GCCCGCGCCGCCCGCGACAGCCGCACCGCCTCCCGCGCCGCTTCCCGACCCGCACCCGCCAACACCACCAGAGAAACACCCCCGCTGCGCAACAACTCCTCGGCACTCACCAGCGCCAGCCGCTCCGTCTCCGGCCGCACCAGCAGCGGACCCTGCCGCCAGAACTCCGCCCCTCCCACTGTCGGACTCTCCACCCACGCCGACCGCTCGCCACGCCCCACCGCCGCCTCGCACGCCGACCGCAGCACCGCCGTCGCCCCGCCGCCCGGCTGCCACAGCGTCACCCGCCCCCGCGCCAGCCCGCCCCCCGGCAGCAGCCCGTCCAGCGCCGCCAGCCCCGTCCCCACCGCCGCGGCCGTGCCCTGCCCCAGCGGCAGCGCATCCGGGAAGCGGCGCTCCAGCGCCTGCCTGAGCTCGAGAACGGCGAGGGCACTCATGAATGACAAGGTAGCAAGACCGAATAAAAACCGAAAGCGGTTTGAGGCGGGCGCGGACGTGCGCCGTTCCCATTCCCGCCATCCCGCCGTTCGAGCCGTCGGAAAACTGATTCTCTCAAGCGGTGTAGCAGGAGTCCGGCGGTACACGAAGGCCGTTCTCCGTGCCCTCTGTGCCCTCTGTGGTGAGAAGCGTCGGGGAGTTAACGACGCACCCTCCGCAGACGTCGATTTATGTCTGCCCGGGGCCGGAACGGCCTCCGAGCCCTCCTCAACGAAACCGGCGCCTGATGCGTCTAGATGGTGGAAATGAGCCGGACGCTCGCCTGGTACAGAGGGCGCGGGGCGGGGATGGCGCGGCGTTCGAGGCGCTGGTCCGGCGGCACCTGAAATCGGCGTACGCGGTGGCGTTGGCGGAGTTGGCGGACCGCGGTGATGCGGAGGACGCGGTCCAGGACTCGTTCATCCAGGCGCTGGAGCGGCTGGAGGACTGTCGGGACCCGTCGGCATTCGGGGCGTGGCTGCGGCGGATCGTGCGGAACCGGGCGCGCTCGGTGGGCCGGCGGGAGCGGATCCGGGACACGTCGTCGCTGGATGTGGTGCTGACGGCGCGCTCGCCGGACGACCCGCGCCGTGAGTTCGAGCTCACGACGCTGCGGGGCCGGCTGGAAGGTGCGCTGGCGGAGTTGACGGACGTACAGAGGCGGGTGGTGCTGATGCACGACCTGGAGGGGTTCCGGCACCGCGAGATCGCGGAGGAGCTGGAGCTGCCGGAGGGCACGGTTCGATCCCACCTGTTCCTGGCGCGGCGGGCGCTGCGCGGGCTGCTGGGTGGGCGCGATGAGGGAGTGAGCGATGGATGAACAGCGGATGGACCTGAGCGGCCTGGAGCCGAGCGACGTCAGCCGGGAGCTGATGGTGCGCGGCATCATGGCGCGTGCGGCGGTGGAGCTGGCGCGCCGGTCGCAGGCGGAACTGACGCCGCTCATGGTGCTGGCGTCGTGGGCGCGTCCCGCGCTGGCGGCCGCGGCCATCCTGGCGGCGGTGGGCATGTCGGTGCTGGTGCACCGGGGTGCGCACGACGAGCCGATGTCGGGGCTGACGGACGCGCTGGCGGTACCGCAGCCGCTGGATGAATGGCTGGTGAGCAATCAGTCGCCGACGGTGGCGGACCTGATGGTGGCCCTGGAGCAGGAGGCCCGGTGATGGTTTCGGCGAAGCAGGCGCGGTGGACCGGCATGGTGCTGCTGCTGATCACGTTTGTGGCGGGCGGCGTGGTGGGCGCGGCCACACTGCACGTGGTGGAGGCGGACGAGGTGCCGACGCAGCGTCGCGAGCGGCGGCCCGACCTGTTCGAGCGGCTCGACCTCACGGCGGAGCAGCAGGCGCAGGTGGACGCGATCATGGAGCGTCGCCGGCAGGAAATGGATGCGTTCTGGCGCGAGCACGGCCCGACCATGCGTGCGATCTACGACTCCACACGCGTGGAGCTGCGCTCGATCCTGACACCCGAACAGGTGCAGATGGAGGAGCAGTTCCGCTCGGAGCGGCAGAAGCAGTTCGAGATGAGGCGTGAACGGGAGAAGACTCGATGATGATGGAAGTCACGCGACGTCGCGCGGCTCTTGTGATGGCGTTCCTGCTGGTCGCGGCGTCGTCCGCGTCCGCGCAGGAACCGGTGGCCCTGACCATGGACGAGGTGGTGCAGCGCACGCTGCAGCACAGCCCGCAGGTGGTGCAGG
>DATHVW010000305.1:0-3843 GCA_035461085.1 Longimicrobiales bacterium
TGGGATAGGACGACCATGCCGACGGCGTTCGCAAGCGTAACGCCCAGCAGGATGAGGATCGGCACGTACGACTCTAGCATGCCCTGTCCGTTCGCTTGTGAATTCGTTCACGAATGACAGCCGCGCCAAACTACCGGGTTCCGACACCGGGTGTCAAGCGCGCGCGCCACACGTGTGAGGCGCGCGGGACGGCCGCGGTTGTGACGGGTGTGCCGCAGGAGTTTGCACCGGCATCGGCGGGTGTACCGGCATGCGGGAGCGGCCGTTGCCGCCGCCCGGCGCGCGGCGTAGCTTGACGCGGTCCGCGCGCGGAGCGGGCGTCTCGGCCGGCCCCTGCTCGAGCCGCCACGCAGCACGGAGTTCCGGCGGCGCAGGAGCCGGCGAACACCTCTGGGGAGATGATCGATGACGATTCGCAGCGACCGTTGGATACGCCGGATGTCGGAGGAACACGGCATGATCGAGCCGTTCGAGCCGTCGCAGGTTCGGGAAGGCGTGATCAGCTACGGCGTGTCATCCTTCGGCTATGACATCCGCGTGGCGGACGAATACAAGGTGTTCACGGACGTCTACAGTGTGGTCGTGGACCCGAAGAACTTCGACGACCGCTCGTTCGTGGACTTCAAGGGCGACCACTGCATCATCCCGCCGCGCTCCTTCGCGCTGGCCCGGACGCTGGAGTACTTCCGCATCCCGAGCGATGTGCTGGTCGTGTGCGTGGGCAAGTCGACGTATGCGCGCTGCGGCATCATCGTGAACGTGACGCCACTGGAGCCGGAATGGCGCGGTTACCTGACGCTGGAAATCTCCAACACCACCCCGCTGCCCGCGAAGATCTACTCGAACGAAGGCCTGGCGCAGCTGCTGTTCTTTCAGGGTGATGAGACACCGGAAGTCACATACGCGATGAAGAAGGGCAAGTACCAGGACCAGATCGGGGTCACGCCGCCGAAACTGTAGGTTGCAGGGGTAGGGGCCGGGGTACGGAGCGTGCGGGTCACTCCTTTCCCGCAGAGCCGCAGAGCCGCAGAGCCGCAGAGCCGCAGAGCCGCAGAGGCGCGGTGGTTCGGGGCTCGAATCGGGCCGCTGCTTTCTGATTCATGCGGCAGCGGCGGCCTCTTGAATCATGTTCTGGATGCTGCATTTCGAGCGTCGCCGGTCCGGGCCGCCTCCGCAGATACGTCTGTCTGAAACTGTGACGTAAAAACAACGGGCCGGCTCCATAAGCGAAGCCAGCCCTGCTCTGCATCCCCGCCACCGCGAAATTCTGCGGCTCTGCGTCTCTGCGTCTCTGCGTAAAAAAGGAGCCGGCCACCCCTTCCCCTGATCCAGCCCCCTACCCCGCCGGATGTCGGAACCGCGCCTTGCGCAAATCCGCGTTCAGGTGTGCGATGTAGTCTACCTTGATGCCTTTGGGGCACGCGGTCTGACAGGCGCCGTGATTGGTGCAGTGGCCGAAGCCCTCGTCGTCGTGAATGGCGACCATCTCCACAACGCGCGTGTAGCGCTCCGGCTGACCCTGCGGCAGGACGCCCAGGTGAGTCACCTTTGCGCCGGTAAACAGCATGGCCGATGCGTTCGGGCAGGCGGCGACGCAGGCGCCGCACGCGATGCATTCGGCGGCGTCCATGGCCAGGTCGGCGTTGGCCTTGGGGACGGGGATGTTGTTCGCATCGGGGGCGCTGCCGGTACGCACCGAGATGTAGCCGCCGGCCTGCACGATCCGGTCGAACGGGCTGCGGTCCACGACCAGGTCGCGGAGCACGGGGAACGCGGTGGCGCGCCACGGCTCGATCCACAGCTCATCGCCATCGCGATAATTGCGCATGTGGAGCTGGCAGACCGTCGTGCGGGGCAGCGGCCCGTGCGGCTCGCCGTTGATCATGAAGCCGCAGGATCCGCAGATGCCCTCGCGGCAGTCGTGATCGAATGCGATCGGCTCCCTGCCCTCCGCAATGAGACGCTCGTTCACGACGTCGAGCATCTCCAGGAACGACATGTGCTCCGAAACGTTCTCGGCGACATAGTCCTCGAAGCGTCCCGCGTCCCCGGGTCCGCTCTGACGCCACACATGCAGTTTCAGCCTCATCTATATCCCGCCCTGGTCTCCGGACCCGCCGTCATTGCTTCGTATCCCTGTGCCGCGGTACTTCCCTGCCGCATCGCGTCCGTCACTTGTAGCTGCGCTGCGCGAGCTGGACGTTCTCGAACGTCAGCTCCTCGCGATGCTTCTTCGGCTCGTTGCCGACGCCGGTGAACTCCCACACGCTCGCGTGCGCGAACTGCTCGTCGTTGCGGCGTGCCTCGCCTTCCGACGTCTGATGCTCCACGCGGAAATGACCGCCGCACGACTCGTCACGGTCGAGCGCGTCGTAACACATGAGCTCGGCGAACTCGAGGAAGTCGGCGACGCGGCCGGCGTGCTCGAGCGACTGATTGAGCGTGGCCGCGCTCCCCGGCACGCGCACATCCGCCCAGAACTGCTCGCGCAGCTCCGGGATCTTCTGCAGCGCCGTCCTGAGGCCGTCCGCGGAGCGGGCCATGCCGCAGTACTCCCACATGAGCGCGCCGAGCTCACGATGGAAATCGCTCACGGTGCGGCTGCCGTTGATGGACAGGAGGCGCTCGGCTTTCTCGCTGACCTCGCGCTCGACGTCCGCGAATGCCGGATGCGTCGTGTCGATGCTGTCCTGCTTCGAGCGCGCCAGGTAGTCACCGATCGTGAGCGGCAGGATGAAGTAGCCGTCGGCGAGACCCTGCATGAGCGCGCTGGCCCCGAGCCGGTTCGCGCCGTGATCGGAGAAGTTCGCTTCACCGGCCACGTGCAGCCCCGGAATCGTGCTCATGAGATTGTAGTCTACCCAGAGGCCGCCCATCGTGTAATGCGGCGCCGGGTAGATCCGCATGGGCACTTCGTACGGGTTCTCGCCGGTGATGTTGGCGTACATGTCGAACAGGTTGCCGTACCGTTCGGCGATGACGCTCCTGCCGAGGCGTGAGATCGCGTCGCGGAAGTCGAGGTAGACCCCTACGCCCGACGGCCCCACGCCGCGTCCCTCGTCCACGGCCTCCTTCGCACGGCGTGACGCGATGTCGCGCGGCGCGAGATTGCCGAAGCTGGGATAATGCCGCTCGAGGTAGTAATCGCGCTGGGAATCCGGGATCTCGTTCGGCGGGCGCTTGTCATTCGGCTCCACGGGAACCCAGATGCGCCCGTCGTTACGGAGCGACTCGCTCATCAGCGTGAGCTTCGACTGGTAATCGCCGCTCGGCGGGATGCACGTCGGATGGATCTGCGTGAAACACGGATTGGCGAAGCCGGCGCCGCGGCGATGCGCGCGCCAGATGGACGTGACGTTGCTGCCCTTCGCGTTCGTCGACAGGAAGAACACGTTCGCGTAGCCGCCCGTGGCGAGCACGACGGCATCGGCCGCCCACGACTCGATGGCGCCGCTCACGAGATCGCGCGTGACGATGCCGCGAGCGCTCCCGTCGATCAGCACGAGGTCGAGCATCTCGTGGCGCGTGTGCATCTTCACCTTGCCGCTGCGCACTTCCTTCTCCAGCGCCTGATAGGCACCGAGCAGCAGCTGCTGACCCGTCTGGCCGCGCGCATAGAACGTACGCGACACTTGCGCGCCGCCAAATGAGCGGTTCGCCAGATTACCGCCGTATTCGCGCGCGAAGGGCACGCCCTGCGCCACGCACTGGTCGATGATGTTCACCGACACCTGCGCCAGACGGTACACGTTGGCCTCGCGGGCGCGGAAGTCGCCGCCCTTTATGGTGTCGTAGAACAGGCGGTAGACGCTGTCCCCGTCCGCCTGATAGTTCTTCGCCGCG
>DATHVW010000306.1:0-63630 GCA_035461085.1 Longimicrobiales bacterium
GTGACCGCGCCGAGCGCACCAAGCGTTGGCGGACCGAATGCCACGTTCGCGCCGGTGACAGGATTCCCGGTGGCGTCGGTGACGGTCACGGTCACGGGCGACGTGGACGCGCCATCGGCGATCAGCGAGCTCGAGTCCGCAGCGATCGTGGCGGTATTCGGATCCGCAGTGCCCGGCTGCAGCATGATGACCGCGGAGCCCGCGATCGCCGCGCCGTCGAGCGTGGCGGTGATGATTGCCGAGCCGGTGACGGTCCCCGCCGTGAAGGTGGCGGTGTAGGTGCCGTCGCCTCGATCCGTGACCGCGCCGAGCGTGCCCAGGTTCGGAGTATCGAGCAGGACGGTCCCGGCGCTCGTACCGATCTCCGCCCCGGCGGCATCGCGGAGCACGACCGTGACCAGCGACGTTGACGTTCCGTCGGCACTGAGCGATGCGGGTATTGCGGCGATCGACGCGGTGCGCGCGAGGAGAGTATCCACCGTCACGGCTGCGGTACTGCTCACGCCGTCTACGCCGGCCGTGACGAATGCTGCGCCCACGCCTGCCGACGTGACTTCGCCCGCTGCATCCACACGAACAACCATTGAATCGGAGGAGCGCCATTCCAGCGGTCTGTCCGTCAGCACCACGCCATTCACGTCGTACACGGTGGCGTTCAGCTGCCGGACATCATCGATCGAGCTGAAAACGACATGCGCTGGATCGATTTCGACGCGGTGGGCGCGCGCTGGACCGACGTACGCCACATCGACGAACTCCAGCTCGGCACGACTGATCGTGCCTTCGGCCACAGTGATCGTGCGCGTCCCGCGATAGACCGTTTCAGTGCCCGAATGAAGCTCGAAGACAACATCCATCTCATCCGCGACCGAACGGAGCTCCACCACCCACGACTGCTCGCCTGTGCCGTTGAACGGCATGACGGTATCGACTACAGGCGGGTCCCCGACACCGGACCGCTGGATGAGCGTCCGCATGCTGTGGATGTCGATCCCCATCTCCGCGGGCTCGCCACCGGCGGGGAATGCGGGACGGATGTGCGCCTCGCCGAACCGGCTGCCGCCGTCCGTGGGAGTGAGGCACGCAGTGACGAGGATCGTGCCGAGGACAGCGCTGCGAAGCCGGTTGCGGCCGGCAGCCCTGGGACGCTGCGTGTCGCTCAACGGATGCTCCGTTCCCAGCGCACTGACAGCGTATGCTCGTGGAAGCCTCCAGCGGCGGTCTCCAGGCCGCTCACGCGGTTCGTCCGCGCCGACACCGTGAGCAGGTCGGAGTCGGTCACGCGATATCGCGAGGACAGCGCAGCCTGGATGGCGCCGCCGGCGTGAAGCCGGGAATTGGAGAGCGACGCGCTCGACGACCAGCGTCCACCGCTCGCACGATACTGACCGGCGAGGCTGTAGGTATGCCGGAGATCCCAGCCGGCGTCGCCGACATTGGAGAACGCCAGTCCCACGGCGGGCACGAGGCTCATCCGGCTGGCCACCTCGAGCGTGCTCCGCAGGCTGATGTCGTGCGCGCGAATGGAGGACGCCGCACGCAGCGAGCTCGCGTCGCCGGCTTCCTGATAGCCGTAGCTGAGTGCCAGCGCACGAGGGAAGCGCCGCTGCGCGAACATGAAGGTCTGTGTCGCGCCGAGCGTGACACTCGTGAAGTCCACACGGCGTGCCGCGTCGTCGGCGTCGCTGCCGACCGTACTGATCGCAGCCCGCAGGGATGAGCTCATGACCCGCGACGGCCGGAATGATGCTGTGGCAGCCAGCCGGTTGCGCGTGCTTGTAGCGAGCTTCTGTCCCAGCAGGTTGTCATTCTGTCGCATACCTTGCAGTGACGCATTCCAGGCGCGGAAGCGCACCGCCACGCGTCCGTCGATCGCGCGCTGATCCGCCGGCAGCGATGCCAGGCCGAGCGACACGTACCCGGCACCTATGTACCTGTAGCCGAGGGCAGCCGTGAGGGATCGAGGTGACTCGGTCGTCGAGCCCGGCAGCGTGAGCCGGCGCAGCTCGATCTGCGCCTTGTGCGCCATGTCGCCGTAGGTGCTCGCACGCGGCGTGATGAAGGAACGCAGCAGACCGACGTACTCGTCGAGCGCCTCGTCGGTCAGCACGGGTGCGCGCCGGTCGCGTGAGTGCAGGCTCGCCGCAACCTCACCCGTGACGATGAGCTGATCATTCCAGACCGGTACACGCGTGACCGCAGCTGCCACGACGTTTTCTTCCGGTGTCACGGCGTACGCATTGACCGCCGCATCACCTCCCGCAGAACCGTCCACCGACCCCGCAGGCGGCAGTGACGATGGATCGTCCGCCGTGCGCAGGAACACCAGATCGATGAACGCTCCCTCCTGACCGCCTTCGTTCCTGCGGCCGTAACCGATGCGCCCGCCCGCCATGCTGCGCTGGTACGCACCATCGACGGCGCCGCCCGGCACGGCGCTCTGCGAGCGGCCGGTGAATGCGGCGAGGCGCAGCGGCCCGGGATTGATATTCATACCCGCACCGCGCAGACGCATTCCGTCGAACGTCAACGACGAGTAGGAGTCGCTGAACGTGCCGAGGTATCCGCGTCCCCAGCTCCACTCCGGAGCGATGCCGATCTGATTGAGGGACTGACGTCCAGAGCTGCCGAGCATCACGTCGGAGCTCGACTCGGTCGAATAGAGCAGGTCCAGGTTGACGCTCACGGTGCCGAAGAGCTCCAGCCGTGAGCGAAGGAACAGCCGCCCCGTCGACGAAGGCCGGCGCTGTTCGCCGCCGGAGATGCTGTAGAGCTCACCGAGCGACCCGACTTCACCCGTGAACTGCACAGGATTCGACAGGCGATCCCTGAGGCCGGCCTGTGCCAGTGCATCGGCCGGAAATGTCGCGACACCGGTCGCCACGGCCAGCAGGGTCAGCAGCATACGCCGCACGACGCGGTCTCCGGCGTTGACCATGCAGGACTCCGTCATCGGCCGATCAGGGCCTGCAGCAGCTGCGCGGCGCCCTCCCCCATGTTCGTGAAGTCCATCGTCTCGTGCACTTCGAACGGCTCGCCCACGAACTCGCCGAAGATGTCCCAGCGGATCGGATCGCCGTTCATCGCTGACTGCAGGCCGCCATGGAACTCGGCGCGCTCGATGACGAGAACCTGCTCGCCGCGCTCCACGGCCGCATTGATCAGGGCATACTGATTTTCCAGCTCGGCGAGATTCTGCTGAAGCGTTCGCAACTGGGCGCGCAACTCCGCGAGCGCCGCATCGGCGCGCATGAGTTGTACGTTCTGGTCCACGGGAGGAATGGCGCTGTAGACGCGCTGCGTCGCCGCCAGTACGGCCATGCTCCCGTTGTATGCGATCGAGCTCGACACGTATGCGGCGTGGGCACGCTGATACGCCGTCAGTGTCTGCGCCTTGTGTGCGGCGGGCAACAGGGGCGTGCTGCGATATGTCCCCAGCGCGCGATTGCGTGCAGCCAGGGCCGAGTTCATCGCGCCACGCCGCTGGATGGCCGTTGCATTCGCCACACTGACAGCATTCGCGGCAACCGCGCGCTGCGTCTCAAGCACCTGACGCAGCTGGTCCACCGTCGCCTGCGGAATCGCGAGCGCCTGCTCCGCCGCTTGGCTGGCGGCGGTCGCAGTGGCCAGGACGTCGGCGCCGGCTGCCGCGAATGCGACGATCCCCTGCTGCACGACCGGCCCGATCGCATCGCCGAAGTCGGCGCTCACGACCGCGTCCACCTGGAAGTCAGGCCGCGCCAGGTTGAATGCACCGGTCGCGCGAAGGTCGGCGGTGAACATGTCGAACAGGTCCGTCCGACTTTGGAACGACAGCAGCTCGCGGGTGAGCGTGAGGTCGACTGCCTGGCGCGCGCCGAAGAGCGTGGCGTCGCCCTTCACGATCAGGTGCTGCGCGTCCCGCGTCGCGGTGAGATCGATCTCGGCATCCTCCCAAACGAGCGGTCCGGCCGTGAATGCGGCAAGGTTTCCGCGTGCCCAGAGGCCGTCCTCGGTGACACCGATATCGACGCCGGCGAAGTTGGTCTGGCCGCCATCGGGCCCGAGCGGGAGCCACATCTCGCCCTTGATCTTCATGCCGCGCTCGACACCAAGCTCGGGCGCATCCTTTGGTGCGAACTGGAGCGCGACGCTGCGGAAGTCAATTGCCGGCAGTGCATCTACCGGGATCGTCGCCGACGTGGATGCGGAAGCGCCGCTCGCTGCGGCGGCCGCGTCCCGTGCAGCGGCCATCCGCATCTGGAGGTCGACGAGATCGGAGAGCCCGAACCCATCCTCGCTCTCGCCGCTGATCATCATGCTGGTCGGCACACCCGCGGGACTGATCGCCACCGACAGCGCTACATCGATGTCCTTCTCTCCGATCACCATGCTGGCGGCGAATCCGGGCTGGATGCTGCCCGTCGGTGTTATGCCGAGCGCAAGGACGACTTCATTCAACGTCAGCCACTGGATGCCGAACGGCTGCTGCCAGCCGCCCTCCGCGCTCAGTCCACCCGCCAGTGAGATTCCGGACCGCGCGAGCGCGGCCGCGAGGAAGAACTGCAGCGCCTGCTCATCCATGACGATGTTGATCTCGCCGACGAGGCGCATGGATGGAGCACCCGTCAGCTCCAGTGCGAGCTGACCCGACTCGAACCACGCCGGCGCACCCGGCGGACTCATCGGTGGCAGCTCCGCACGCAGATACAGGTCCCTGATGGCGCCGGCGCCCGCAGACGCCGGATTCGACAACATCGTGAGACTTCTGCCCAGCGATCCGTGCAGGAAGATCCCGCCCTGCTCGATTCCCAGCGCGTCGATGACCACACGCAGCGGGTGCTCCGCGGGGAGGCCCTCCGCCGGGATCGTCCCGAACAGGTTCACACCCGGACTGAGGGTGAGACTGAAATCGTCGAACGGGAACGCCGCGCGGTAGAACCAGTACTCGTCATCGGGCAGCGACGCCGACTCGAGTGTCACCTCACGATTCGTGACGACAAGGACGACTCCGGAGATCGTCAGACCCTCGAGCGCCGGCAGTGCGAGCGCCGGGATGGCTTCGCCGAACGACCATTCCGACGGCTGAATTGCCATCAGCCACTCGCGCCGGCCGGCGGAGCCGCCATCCATCGATATCAGGACTTCTGCGCTCGAGCCCATCAGTGTAGTCGACGCGAGCGCGGATACTCCGCCTTCGCTGCCACCGTAGATGACCAGATCGGACAACTCGAGGAATCCCGCAGGCAGCTGGATCTGCGAGAGATCGAGCCCCGTCGATTCCTGGGCACGCAGCGCTGCCACCGGCGCCAGTACCAGGACGAGAGCGACTGCGAGTTTATGGAGGAGTGATCGCATTCCACACGCTCCCCAGCAGTCCCGGTATTCCCTTGAGAAGGTCCATCATGGGCATCTTCTCCGTACCGATCCGCCACTTGAACTTCCACTGCGCATTCGAGGCGGGTGTGGGCGGATTCGTCTGATCGGCATTGGCGTCCGAGCGCTCCCTGCCCGGCGAAGGCTCGGCAACTGCATCCGAGCGCTGGCGTCCCGGCACGGTGGTCACCGCGTCGGAGCGCGGACGGGTCATGCCCGTCACGGCATTCGAGCGCGGCCGCGGGCTGCATGTCTTATCGGCAGCGCCGCCGCCCTTCTCGGCACGCTCGACCGTCACGCCGAGCGCGATGCCGTCCTCCCCCCACTCCGCTCCCTTGATCACGGCGGCAATGGCGAACTCCAGCCCGCGCGCATCTCCGGAAACGGCGCCCTTGTCATCAGCCAGCTGGACTTTCACCTCGAGCTTCGGCTTCTCGATCACCACCGCACCCAGCACGATATCACCGGCCATCGCGTACTCGACTGCGAGATGCGCAGACGTTTCGGTCTCCGGTGCGGCTGCACACACGACGGCATCGGGATCCGCGCCGAACCATGAGCCCATGGTTTTCATGCCCGAGGCGACACGCGTGTTACTTCGCTGGAGCTTCATCCAGATCTGCGTCGCCAGTGACTTCGTCGTGGTTTCGCGCTCCAGGCTGAGGCCGAGCGAGCCCACCAGCTCGCGCGCGCCGCGCACGTTCTCGAAACGATCCTCGTGCAGTGTCATGGTGTGCGTCAGCTTCGGCACCAGCTCGTATGTCTGCTTCATGCTCGTACCGTACGCCGTCTGGCTGTCCGCTCGGGTCGCACCGGCGGTGAGGGCGGTCTCCCGCTTCAACTCGAGCTCTATACCGAGCCGCATCGATCCGATCAGGTGGGCCAGTGGTCCGATCGGCTGCCGCTCCGGGAGTGCGGCGCTCAACGTCATGAAAGTCTGTTCCGACTTCACGCCGATGTTCGCTTCAGAGCTGCCGTCGGAACCCAGGGCCCCGCCGATGCCGATTGACATCTGCGAATCGAAACCTGCAAACCCCTGGATTTCTATCTGCCTCTCGTCGTAACCGAGCTGCTCCAGGAACGGCCACATCGAGTGCTCACGGAGATTGATTACGGCAAATGCATTGAGGCCGCGCATCACGGACAGCTCATGACCGGAAAGGAACTCGCTGCCCTCCCTGAACGACGCCGGCACTTCGACCTTGCTGCTGCCGAGCGCCAGCACGAATACGCCGTACTCGATCGACTCGAGTTCCGGCGGGATCGAGCGCAGTGACAGCCATTCGTTCAGCTTCTGGTTCCGCCCGGTCTTTCTGCTGGCCACCCACTGCAGACCACCCAGCGGGCCGCTGCAGTCACCATGCATCAGCAGCGCCCGCTCCTGACGCTGCGTGAACAGCCACCACTCAGCGGAAGCCGGGTCACGGTGCAACGCCGCCGGACTGCCGTCGAACGGCTCGAATCCGAACGGAGTGATCACGTGCATGACCACTGCGCCCGCATCACTCCCCGAGCAGATCTCGTTGAGTGATACCGACGCCGGGGGCGCCTCGCCCGAATCGGCCGAGTTCGTGAGCGTCAGAGTGGTCGCCGCGGTCGTTGCTTCGGTCGCTGTGCCATCGTCGTAGCGGAACGACCAGATCTCACTTCGCCCGTCGTTTGCCGCAGCGCTGTACCCGTTCTGATCGAGCGCCTGCACCGTCCACGCATACGTCTTCCCGTGCTCGAACGGGCGCGCATCGATCGGATAGCGCAGGCTCGGCAACTGCGCGTCCAGGCTCTGGTAGTGCGGGATGTTGGAGCGCAACGCCTCGGCCGGCGTCTGTCCCTCGAGCACCTCGGCCACGCGGACGATGTAGCTGAGCTGGTAGTCGAGCGGCACCTGCACCGGCGTCCACAGGAGCAACGGATCCGGCTGATCGACGACCTCGCCGTCCAGCGGACCGAGGAGCAAAGGTGGATCCGGATACACGATCGTGAACGTGGAACACGACTCGGTGAGGACGAATCCTGCTTCGTCAGCAGCGACCGCACACGCCGTATAGTCCCCCTCCGGCAGGCGCCCTGTCCGCGCTGCAGTCTCCTCCAGCTCCGTATCATGCGTCGTGCTGCCTGCAACGTCGTAGGGCGAATCGAAAATGACAGTCGCACCCGCGTCGATCGCTTCCGGCTCGCTCCTGCCCGACACGACAATGCGATTCGTGCGATCGATCACATTGAAGTGGATGCGCACGCGGGCGGGAGATGACGTCGAGTTGATGACGGTCAGCGACGAGATGTTCGGATTCGCATCCCAGTCGCTGTAGTACGGCGATGGATACGGATCGATCGTCAGGATGGCGTCCCACGTGCCCTGCGCATGCACCTCGGCGGCGGCGAACGTCAGTATCGCCATGCCGAATGCAGCTGCCACTCCACGCGGCCGCGTGGAAGCCATAAGCGGGCCTTTCACCCCCCGGCCTGCAGGAGCTTTCGGGAAATCAGCAGTAAAGAAACTGCTCAGGAATCGAGCAGGGAGATCCGTATCGGGAGCTGCGAGTGTGAATGAGGCGGGTGAGAATAGTTGCATCCGGCATGCCGCGCAAAAGCCCGGACGCCAAACATCTGTGGTGATCTTTCCAAGTTGGTATGGCCCAATGCCGTGAGCCGCCGGACAGCCAGGTGGCTGCCGGCGGCCCCGGCGTCCTGCTGATCAGTTTTGCATCGGCAGATCCGCGATTGTGTTGCAGCCCTGCACCAGTTACCGGTTCTCCGTGCGGTTCGCGCTCGCGCCGATCTGCACTCCGATCTGGAACGTCAGCAGGTTGGCCTGGCTGCGCGTCGGCGTGATCGTAATGCTGCCATCCGGATTGTCCTGAATGTCGCCCTTCTTCAGATACTCAACTTCACCGTTGCCGTGGTAACGGACACCGAGATCCAGAAGGACGGGTGTCGCACCGCGGGACAGGCTGACGAGCAGGCCGCCGCCGCCGGCCCAGGCAAGCGTGATGTCGTCGAAGTTGGTCGTGTTCGCGAAGTCGTCATCATTGCCATCGACTCCGTCCAGGCTGGATGCCGTGCCGAAGTACGACCCGCCGATGGCGGCGTTGATGTAGGGACGTACGGGTCCGGCAGGCAGCATGAGCTGTGGCCCGATGTTCAGATAGCCGATGCTGTTCGTGGTCGTGAGATCCAGCCGGATGCGGCAGCCGACCGTCTGGCTGAAGCACACCTCGCGCGTCTCGGAGCCGTACACGATGAACCCGCCATCCGCACGCAGCGCGAACGCACCACCGCGCTGCACCGGCCAGGCGAAGTTGACGTTGAGGCCACCGCCATGCTTCACGTAGTCGCGGAATTCACCCACCGGCCGCGCGTACTGCCCCTGTATGCCGAAGTAGAACTGCGGAACGGTCGCAGCATCAGGATCCTGTGCGACAATGCTTAAGGGCGCCACGCTCAGAACTGCCGCCGCCGCCGCGGCGCCGAAGGCCAATCGCCTCAACATCACAAACCTCGCTCGTTATCTATCGTGAACGGACGGGCGTCTTCGCCCGTGCATGGTATTACTACGTGGAACGCCGGCCCGGGGTTCACCAGCGTTGGGGCCGACGCGAAAAGGCGTCTGCGGCGAGCATGGTGCCGGCGCCAAAATGTGGTCCGGGCGGGCGAATGTGGTCCGGGCGGGCGAACATGGTCCGGGCGGGCGAACATGGACCCGGCGGGCGAGCATGACGCGGGCAAGGTCCGGCGACCGGCTGCGCCGGGTTGCGTTGCAACCAACTCGGGGGTGCGCCCTGCCATCGACGGCGAAACTCATTGCACCGCAAATCGGCCCCGGTCAGCAGAACGCTTTTCAGCCCGCTAGCTTGCCACGCAACGATATTCCGGAATGGCCCCCTGTTCGCCGGCCTTCGAATGTTGCGCCGCAATCCGGCCGCACGCCGCAATCCAGCCGCACGCCGCAATCCAATCGCCGGCCTCAGTCTCCGCTCATGGCCGGCTCCGCCGTCAGTCCCGCCGCCGGCGACGCCGTGCGCGCGCCGACCCACGCCCGGGCCTTCTCGCGCCACTCGTCCAGGATCTCGTACGCCGTCGGAATGACGAGCAGCGTGAGGAACGTGGACGTGATCGTGCCGCCGATCACGGCGCGACCCAGCGGCGCCCTCCAGTCCGCGCCCTCGCCGATGCCGAGCGCGATGGGGGTCATGCCGGCGATCAGCGCGAACGTCGTCATGAGAATGGGCCGCAGACGTATGCGCCCCGCTTCGACGAGCGCCTCACGCCGCGTCATGCCCTTTTCGATTCCCCACTTCGCGAAGTCGATCAGCAGGATCGCGTTCTTCGCGACGATGCCCATGAGCAGGATCACGCCGATCAGGCTCATGATGTTGAGCGTGTCGCCCGTGAGGAGCAGCACCAGGACGACGCCGATCAGCGAGAGCGGCAGCGACAGCAGGATCGCGATGGGATCCAGGAACGACCCGAACTGCAGCACCAGGATCAGGTACATGAGCAGCACGGCGATGCCGAGCGCCGTGAAGATGTGGCCGAACACCTCAGCCTGGTCCTTCGACTCGCCACCCTTCGTGAGGCGGTAGCCGGCGGGCAGCTCGATCGCAGCGAGGCGCGCGTCGATGTCTGCCATCACCTCGCTCAGCGGGCGACCTGCCACATTCGCCTGGATGCTCACGACGCGTTCGCGATCGAGATGATCGATCTGCGCCGGGCTGATGCCCTCCTGCACACTGGCGATCTGCCCGAGCGGCAGCATGGTCGTGCCATCCGGCCCGGCGGTCGTGATCGGCAGCTGGCTCAGGTCACTGGCCCGCTGCCGCGCTTCCGGTGCGAGGCGGATCATGACGTCGCGCGTCTCGCCGTCGGGATCGACCCAGTCGCCAACGTCGATGCCGGCGAACGCAGGACGCAGCGACTGCGCGACCTGCGCAGTGGTGATGCCCAGCGTGCCGGCGAGCCCGCGGTTCATCTCGACGACGACCTCGGGCTTCTCACCCCGTGCGGACAGACCGACATCGACGGCGCCGGGGACCGCCCGTACCACATCGGCCATCTGCGACGCAATGCGCGTGAGCTCGCCCGCGTCCGCCCCGCGCAGCTCCAGCTGGATCTGCTTGAACGTGCCGCTCATGTAGCCGGTGAAGACGGAGTACGTGGCGCCGCCGACGCGGTTCACCTGCTCACGCACATCGGCGCCGACGTCCTGGAGCGTGCGCTCACGGTCCGCCTTCGGGTGCAGCCTGACATAGATGCTCGCATTGTCCACGGCGCCCGACTGCCCGCCGATCGTCGTGTATGTGTACGCCACCTCCTCGTGGGCGCGCGCGATGCGCACCGCCTCCTCGGCCTTAAGGCGTGTGTACTCGAGGTTCGATCCGGGCGGTGTCTCCACCACGATCGTCATCTCGCCGCTGTCGCTCTCGCCGAAGAAGCCGGCGCCGCCGAACGTCGCCTGGAGCACGATCGCTCCGAAGAACGATGCGGTCGCGATGGTCACCATCGCGGCACGGTGATCGAGAGCCCAGCCGACCAGTCGCTTGTAGCCCTCGGCCTGCGCGTCGAACCAGGCATTGAAGCGGTCGAGCTTCTTCGTGAGCCAGCTCTTCTCGTGCTCTTCACGGTGCGGGTCGGCCCAGTACGCCGACAGCATCGGGTCGAGCGAGAACGACACGAACAGCGACACGAGCACGGACGACCCGATCGTGAGCGCGAACGGCTTGAACCACTGGCCGGCCATGCCGTACATGAACGCGATCGGGACGAACACGGCGACGATCGAGAACGTGGTGGCGGCGACGGCGAGGCCGATCTCGGCCGTACCCTCGCGCGCGGCGGTATAGTGGTCCTTCCCCATCTCGAGGTGGCGCACGATGTTTTCGCGCACCACGATCGCATCATCGATCAGGATGCCGATCGCGAGCGACAGACCCATGAGCGACATCGTGTTCAGCGTGAAGCCGAACGCCCACACTGCAGCGAACGCGGCCAGCACACTGACCGGCAGTGCCAGACCGGTAATGACGGTCGAGCGCCACGAGTTCAGGAACAGGAACACGACCAGGATCGTGAGCAGCGCACCCTCCAGGAGTGCCTTCTGCACGTCGTGCACGGACTGCTCGACGCGCTCCCCCTTGTCCACCACCACGCTCAGCTTCGCGTCTTCCGGCAGTGCGGCCTGCACCTCCTCCAGCTTGTGCTGAACGGCCTCGCTCACTTCCGTGGTGCTGTAGCCGCGTGCCTTCACGACATCGATGCCGATGGCCTCGGTGCCATCGAACATCGCCAGCGAGCGCGGCTCCTCGGCGCCGTCGAACACGCGGGCCACCTGACCGAGCCGCACGATCTGGTCGCCACGGTGTGCGACGACCATCGCCGCAAACTCGGCCGGCGTCTCGAGCCGGCCGCGCAGACGGATCGTGCGCTCGTCCATCACGCCGGTCACGCGGCCAACGGGCGCCGCGAGATTCTGCGCCGACAGCGCCTGCACCACCTGTCCCACGCTCACCCCGGCCGACTGCATGGCGTGCGGGTCGAGCTGCACGGTCATCTCGCGCTCGATGCCGCCGCGTACGTTCACCGAGGCAACGCCGCTCACGCCGCGCAGCGCCTTCGTGATGCCCGGATCGGCGATGCGCGTGAGCTGCACCGCATCGCGCGTCGGCGATGACAGCGTCAGCGACAGGATCGGCTGGTCCTGCGGATCGAACCGCGACAGGATCGGCTCCTCCATCTCCGGCGGCAGATCACCGCGGATCGTCGAGATCTGGTCGCGGATGTCCTGCGACGCCTCCTGGAGGTCCTTCTCGAAGTCGAACATCACGACGATCTGGCCGAACCCGTCCTGCGAGATGGACCGTATCTCGTCCACGCCGCTGATGCCGGCGATCGCTTCCTCGAGCGGATCGATCAGCTCGCGCTCCACTCCCTGCGGCGAAGCGCCCGGGTAGATCACCGATACGGCGATCACGGGCGGTGATACCTCCGGGAACTCGTCAGTCTTCAGATTGGCCAGCGCGAACAGCCCGGCGCCGGCAATGATCAGCATCAGCACGACCGTGACGAGCGGCCGGCGGATGGAGAAATCGCTGATGAACATGATCGCCTCCCTAGTGCCGCGCGGCCGCTGTGGACGTGGCCGCCGGGCCGGCGCCGGTCGGCGACACGGCCGCTTCCGCGCGTGCGCCCGCAACCACGACCGGCGTGCCCGGCGTCACCGTGCGTGCTGCGCCGATGAGCAGCGTGTCACCCGCAACGACGCCCGCTGCGATCTCGATCGTCTCCGACTCCACGTCGCGCAGACCGACGACGACCTCGACCCGCTCGACCACACCGTCGCGGATGCGCAGCGCTTCCGCCCGGCCGTCGGCACCGCCGGCGACCATCTGTACGGCCATCGCGGGAGCCGTGAGCCCCGAGCGAGTCTCCGCCTGGATGCGGCCCTCCGCGAACAGTCCGCCGACGAGCCGGTTCTGCGCATTCGGTATCGAGATGAACACGCGTACCTGGCGCGTCACGGGATCCGCGACCGGACTCACGCGATCGACCGTGCCGGTGAACGACTGCGCGTAGCCGTTGACACGGAACTCGACCGGCGCGCCCACACGCACGGACGCGAGCTGCTCGGACTGCACCGACGCCTCCAGCTGCATGCTCGAAGGATCGACCACCGTCAGCAGCGCCATGCCCGGCTGCACGACGTCGCCGGCGTTGGCGGAACGCTCGGCCACCACTCCGCTGATCGGTGCGCGCAGCACCGTCTTGCTCAGCAGCTTCTCCGCCTGCGCCAGAGCGGCACGCGCGTCGGCGAGCTGACGCTCCGCCGCGAGCCCGGCCGTGCGCGCATCCTCCACCGCACGCTCCGCCACCGCGCCCTCGCCTGCGAGCGTCTCCATGCGCTGGACGTTCCGGCGCGCCACCTGTGCGGCGCCATCTGCGGCACGGACCGCCGACTGCGCGGACTCGTAGCCGGCGCGGATCGCGAGGTCATCGATGCGGGCGAGGACCTGACCCTGACGGACCGTCTGGCCGACATCCACGCTCGTGCTCAGCACCGCACCCGCCACTTCGGCGCGCACGGTCGCCTTGCGCTCCGGCTGCAGCGAGCCCGAGATCACGGGACCCGTGCTCACGGCGCCGGACTCCACCACGTGGATGCTTTCCTGCCCGACCGTGACGGCCGGGGCTTCCTGCGGCGCGGCTGCCTCGACGCGCGTGCGACCCGATACCGCGGCCACGACGCCGCCGCCGATTATCACCAGGCCGATCGCGTAAATGCGGATCCGGCCACCGATCGTCTTCCCGCTCATGTGTCCCCCTCTATCCCTTCGGCGCTCGCGCCCGTTCACTCAACGACCCAGCGGCAGGTCCGGCATCAGCCGGATCACCGTTCTCGCTACTTCCACATCACGCGCGGCGACCGCGCGGTTCATCTCCGCCTGCTGCAGCATCAGCCGAGCGTCCGACAGCTCGACCTGCGTGGACAGCCCCTCGCGGAACCGGATCTCCGCGATCCGGTACGCTCGCTCCGCCTGCTCGACCGTCCCGATGCTCGCCTCCCACGCCGCTTCCGCCGACTCCAGACGCTCCAGCGCGGAACGCGCATCCAGCGCCGCCAGCTCACGCGTCTGCTCCAGCTGCGCGCGCGCTTCCACCACATCGGCCTGTGCCTTGAGCTCCGCGCCGCGCTGCGCGCCGCCCGTCAGGATCGGCAGCTCCAGCTGCACACCCACCGTCCAGTTCGATCGCATGTCGTCCCACGCGGGCACGCCCTGCTTCGGATACGCAACGCGGCCCCACTGCGACGTCATCGCGATCGACGGCAGGCGCTCCGCACGCGTGGCGCGATGCAACTGCTCGCGTGCCGTCACCAGCTCGGTCGCCTGCCGCACAGCCGCCCGCATATCCGACGATGTGTCCGCGTCGATTTCGACATCCGGTCCCTCGCCGGAGCCTTTGGCCGCCGCGATCAGATTGCTCACCGGCAGCACCGTCGTCAGATCCAGCGTCGCATCCATGGGCACGTTCAGCAGCTGCTTCAGCCGCATGTGCGCCAGCTCCCGGTCCGCGCGCCGCTGAATCACCTGCGGCCGCTGATTGTCACGCGCCACCTGCGCACGCAGCACATCGAACTCCGCACTCTCGCCGACACCCTCCGACGCGCGTACCTGCGACAGCGTCGCCTCCGCCTGCGCCAGCGACGCTTCCGCTATCACCACGAGCCGGTCCGACAGCACGGCGCCCCAGTACGCCTCCGTCACGTCCAGCTCCAGCCCCGCACGCGCGCTCGCTACGCCCACCTGCGCACTCCGCACCCCCGCTTCCGCCACACGGCTGCGCGCGATGATGCGACCGCCCGCGAATACCGTCTGCGTCGCCTGAAGTCCGATGTCGTACCGGTTCGCCTGGCCGAACGGCAGATCGCCCAGTCCATCGAACGGGCCGGCCGCGCCGCTGTCCACCGGCATGCCGCGCAACGCCTCGAACTCACTCGACAGCGTCCGCGTGTACCCGACCGTGCCGCCGACCTTCGGGAAGAACCCGCTCCGCGCCTGATAGCGATCGCCGCGCGCCCGCAGCAGCCCCGCTTCCGCCACGTCCACCGCCTCACTGCCGCGCAACGCGCGGGCGACCGCATCACCCAGGCTCAGCCGCACCGGCTGGCCCGGCACGTCCTGCGCACCCGCCACTGCCGGCAACACCGCCAGCAGCGCCACGATCACCGCCATCACCACGAGCCTGATCTCGATCGGGCTCGCCCGCCGCGGGTGCATCCGTGTTCCTGCATATCGATCTATCATCAACCCCTCCCCGTCCCTGCGCTGAAGCGCTGCGGCTGCTTCACTGACCAGCGCCCGTTTTGTGACTTTCAGTCACGTCCGTGGTCTGAAAAAGTCGCCCCGGAGGGCGACCCGTCCTGCACTTTCGGCCCGGCGTCCCGTCGACACGAGGGTCCGCCGCGCATGTTCTCCAGAGAAAGTAGGCCAGCCTGCTTAGAATACGCTTAAAGCGTCTGCAGGCCTGATCTACGAAGCGTTGCGGCCGGCCTGGCCCGTTTCGGACTGCAGCTCCGCCTCGACTTCGCGGAGCTCGGTGGCGGCCCTGTGTGCGGCCGATTCCTGATCCAGCCCCTCCTCCGCCAGCCACTCCTGGTACAGCATCCCGGCCAGGATGAAGTTCGTCAGCTCGTCCAGGTACTGCTGCGAGGTCGTGCCGGGAGGCATGCAGTTGCAGGCGGTCCGGGTCGCGCCGTGCAACGCCGCTATAGGCCCGATGATCAGCGACTCGCGGGACTTGTTCGGCAGGATCCCCTGGGCAATGCCATCCCGCAGCACGGCGTCGATCGCCGCCTGGAGCCGCGCGTCCAGCTCGGCCATGGCCGCCTGCGACTCCGGCGGCAGCGACTTCCGGAAATCGTCACGCTCACAGTACTGCACGATGTGCTGGTAGGAGTTCGCGTTCAGGTGCTTTTCCCAGAAGATGCGGATGATCTGACGCAGCCGGTGCAGGACCGGCAGCGAGGCGTCGATCTGCTCGAGCTGCTCGACCGCTTCGCGCTGGAAATCACCCGCCAGCCGGGCGTAGATCTCGTCCTTGCTGGCGAAGTGCTTGTATACCGTGCCCTTGCCGATCTCCGCGCGATCGGCGATCTGCTCGACCGTGACGGCCTGCCAGTCCTCGCTGTCGAAGAGCTCCAGCGCCGCATCGAGAATCTCCCGCTCCCGACGCAGGAACTCCCGTTCCTTCCGTTCCGCAACGCCCATGGGCTCAATCCTTCAGGGGCGGGCCGCCAGCGCCCGCCGCGTGACCGTACTTCTCAATGTGACCGGTAGTCATAATACGACGGGGACCGGGGCCACACAAGCCTCCTGCCACTTCACGCCTCCGCGGATGCCGCGGCGACACCCGCTACGGCAGTATTTCGCGGGGAGTCGGACAGGCCAGACCGCCGTCGGCTGAAGGACGAGGGGGTGATGGGCAACGCGCTTTCGTGATGTGGATATCGACGCGGCGATTGGCGGCGCGGCCGGATGCGGTCGAGTTGGACGCGGCGGGCCGGTCGGCGCCGTAGCCGCGGACACCGCTCCAGAGCGGGTCCACACCCTCGACGATGAGGGCGGCGCGTACCGCGCCCGCGCGTTCCAGGGATAGCCGCTGATTGGCTGCAGGATCGCCCACGGCATCGGTATGCCCCTCGACACTCATGATATGGCCGGGGTATCCGGCCAGAACGGTGGCCAGGACACGCAGCTCGGCCCGCGCGGGAGGTGACAGCGCAGCGGAGCCGGTGGCAAACGCATTTCCCGACAGGCGCACGATGAAGGCAGATTCCGTCTCGCTCATATCGGTGGCGCTGGTCATGACGGCGGCGGCGCGGGAGAGCCCCTGACGCAGCAGAGCCTCCGCCGCCGCTGCCCGTTCCTCCGCAGCCGCGGTGAGACGCTCGTCGGACGCATTGTCGCGTGCCTGTCTCTCTTCCAGCTCCGCCGTTCTCGCCCTCTGTTCGGCCTCGACGATCGCGCGCCGGGCCTCATCCCCGCGTCGCTCGAGCGCGGTGTCGCGCGCGGCCGGAACCGGCACGGCGGGGTCGGCCCGGGGCGTATCCGGCGTCGGTGATCCTGTACGCGCGTCGCGTCGCGGCGGCGACGAAAGGGCCACGGGGTCGGCCGTGTATGCGGCGGAGCCGCGCCGCTGCAGCCGCATTCCGATCTCCAGGGCGGTATTGGCCATGTTGTTGAGAGCCGTGCGACGCAGCTCGATCGTGCCGCTCAGCCGTCCCCGGGCATCGAGCGTGCGCCGCGCGCCGACGGCAACGGCGGCGCCCGTGTTGGTGCCGGACAGCAGCGCGTCCACGTCGGTGTCCCATGCATCCGCGCTCACCGTCTGCACGGTCACACCAGCCCGGACGTACGCCCCGGTCGTGTTCGCCGTCAGAAAGTCGTAACGAGCACCCAGCCAGAAGCCGGTCGCGGCGAAGGAGCCCTCGTCACCGCCCGGCTCGCGATCAATGTTCGCGCGGAAATGACTGAGCCCCGCGATAACCCGGAGTGCAGGACGCCACGCGTAGCCGAGATCCACCTCACCCGTGATGCTCGGGCCCGCCACGGCATCCTCGGGGAACGCCACTCCGAGCCTGAGCTCTGCACCGCCGAACGCGGGGGCGGACTGAGCGGCGACGGGCCGTGGCGCCGCCGCGGCAACAGCCACGCAGGCGAGGGCGGCGAAGACTGCACTGCGCTGCATCGTGGGGCGCGCTTTCAGGGGCTGCGTGTGAACACGATGGTGAGCTGCCCGGGCACGGGATCGAGGAGCTGTTCCCCTGCGAACTCCGGTGCCAGCTGCACCAGCCGGGCGCGATCCACACCGTCGGGCGCCGACGCGTCGAATGTCAGTGCAGTCTCACCGACGGCGCTGAAGGTCATGCGACGTGACAGCAGCACGGTACGGTACGCGGTGTCCGTACCGAAATCCACACGCACGCCTGCGTCGGGCGTGGAGTACGTGCCGTTGGCGGTCGTGATGAGTCCCGTTGCGGGGTCCTCGAACACCAGCTGTGCCTGACCCTCGCGCGCCAGCACCAGACGGGGGACGTCGCCTTCGAGGCGAGCCAGGATATCGACGGCCGGCAGTACTCCCTGCGGGTCGAATGTGAGTGTGGTCACGAGGTACGTTCCGACGAACTCGTCGCTCGAGGGGCCGCTCGCATCGCCGCAGGCGAAGAGCAGCAGTATCGGCACAATCAATCCACTGCGTCGCATCACAACTCCTCCGTGTGCTTCATCATCGTGCTACCATGGTACGACTCTCACCCAGTACGATTTCAACGCGTCGGTTCAGGGCCCTGCCCCGCCCGGTCGCGTTGTCCGCGACGGGTCGTCCCTGGCCGTATCCGACTGCAAAGATCCGGTCCGCATCGACACCTTCCTGAACGAGGAGCGATCGCACCGCTTCCGCTCGCAGCTCCGAAAGCCGCTGGTTCTGCAGTTCCGTGCCGACATCATCGGTGTGACCGTGGATGTAGACCCGCCGGTCGGGATATTCGCGGAGTACTTGCGCCACGGCCGATACTGCCGCTCGTGCGCCGGAGCTCACCAGCGCTGCACCGGTTTCGAATGCGGCGTCCCCGAGCACGGCCGCTGGTCCGCGGTCGGTCTCGGCAGCCGAGATGAAGCGGGTGTGTATGGATGCCACGTCGGCCAGCGCGGTCCGTTGCGCGGCTTCGAGCCGAATGGTCGCGGCTGCCGACGCCGCACGCTCCTCCTCGATCTGCCGAGCGGTCGGGGGTGCCGGAGGTGCAGCTTCCTGGACACCCGGAGCAACACGCGCGATATCGGGCGCGGCTGCCGGAGCAGCGGGCGGAGCGGCTTCGACGGGAGTGCGGGCAGGCTCGCCGGGCAGCATTTCGCGCTGCTCGAGCAATGCAGCCCGCAGATCATTACGGAGCTCGTTCATGCGCTCTGCCTGCGCGGCGTCCAGTCGCGGCAGCACGCCGGCAATCACGCCGTCGAGCACGCGCTCAGCCAGCGCATCGACCTGAGCCTGCGTCAGCGCAGGCGCGGTGGCCGGACGGCGGGTGAGCTGATCGGCGACCTCCGCAGCGACGATCTGCTGCAGCCATTGCCGAGTCGCAGGATCCTGCAGGGATGCGCCAGCCAGGGGCGGCGGCGCCTCCGGTCGGACTCCCGAAACGCCGACGGCAGGCGACGCGCCGGGAACGGTGACCACGACGGGGGGCGTTGCGGCCGCCGGTTCAGGCCCGTAGCGCAGCGTGATCGAGCCCTCGGTCGGAATCGGTACGACAATCTGCTGTCCGCTCTGAAAGCTGCGCGGAGCGCCTGCCGTGTCGGATGCTTCGACTCGGGCGGTGGCCGCTGCTCGCAACGAATCGCGCAGCTCGGCGAGCTCCGCGTTGGCATCGCGCTGCGCGCGCTGATCCACGGCCGGCGCCGCAACGACGACCGTACGCGGCCGACGCGACCCCAGGGCGAACTTCACGCCCGCACTGTAGAGCCAGTTGTGAGTCACATCTTCCGGGCTCTCGTCGCCCTCCAGACCGCTGACACCGAACATGTAGTCGCGCGCACCGGCGTGCAGCAGAACCGGACCGAGCGGAAACGTGAGGCCTGCACCCGCAATGGCAGCGGTCTGGGCCGCGTTCCCGTCCTGATGCACTCGTGCCAGCCCCCCCGTCACGAAGGGAGTGATGCCGAAGCCAGCGTTCAGGTTGAGCTGCAGCTCACCGCCCCACGCATGATCGGCCGTGATGCTGTCCCCCGACGTATCGAACCCGCGCCAGTAGAAGCCGGTGAGCTGAACGAGCTCCCGAAAGCCGACGCCTGCCTGTGCGCCGAACAGATCCGTCTCCCCGGCCGCATGCATGTCGAAGCGTCCGACGAAGCCGCCGATGAGCCCGTGTATACCGCTACCGGACGATTCCGAGTCGGGACGCGATGCCGACTGTGCATGGGATGGGTTCGGCGGCGTGCCGATCAGGCACGCCAGCACGACGACGATCCAGCGATGGCGTGCTGATGGGATCAGAACGGCCCGGCAGATATGCATACCTGTTGGCTCTCCGTCGGCATTCCTGGTGTTCCTGCATCACTGAATGGCAGACAGAGGCGCAAGATTGGAACCATGCAGACGGACGCGGAGGTTCGTGCCCCTACTCGCTGTCCTGCGCCGGCTCCAGCGCGCGCGTAACCTCCCGATCGACGGACCGGACGTGCAGATCACGCTGCGGGAAAGGAATCTCGATGCCGGCCTCTCTGAACCGCCGGTCGATGTCAGTGAGGATGCTGCTCCGTACCTGCAGGCGGTTCTGTATCTCCCTGACCCAGACCCGCAGCTCGAAGTTGAGCGCGCTGTCACCGAACCCGACGAACAGGGCGAGCGGAGGCGGATCGGGGAGCGAAAACTCGTTGGCGGCGCCGGCCTCGTTCATGATGCGCAGCACCTCGCCGATGTCGGAGCCGTAGGCCACGCCGACCTCGATGATGAAGCGGGCGGTCGGATTGGAGAGTGTCCAGTTCACCACTTTCTCGGAAACCAGGTCGGCATTGGGCACGATCATCTCCGACTGATCGAACGTGACCATGATCGTGGAGCGCAGGCCGATCTTGCGGATGGTGCCCCACTCGCCGCCGACGACGACGGTGTCCCCGACGCGCACGGGCCTCTCGAACAGCAGGATGAGTCCGCTCGCGAAGTTACTCACCACGTTCTGCAATCCGAAGCCGATACCGATGCCGAGCGCGCCCGCGACAATCGCGAAATTGCGCAGCTCGACACCGAGGACGGCGAGAGCGACGATGACGCCGATCGTGATGAGGAGATAGTGGACGAGCTTGTTGATGGAGTCGCCCACGCCGCGGTCGAAGTCCCAGCGGCGATAGACTTCGGACTCCACGATGTTGCGCACCAGCCATGAGATGATGACGGCGATGTAGACGACGAGAATGCCGAGCAGGATGCTCCCGATCGTGACATGGATCGGTCCCACGTTGAAGCCCGCGTCGATGATGCGCTGCCACGTAGCGAAGGGCGGCCCGGTCAGCTGCCAGACATCGAGCAGCACCAGGGCGGCGGCGATGACGGTGACGACCTGCACGACGAGGATGAGCCGCTGTACCAGGCGGACCGCGACGCGCAGCGCGAGGTGACGGCGAATCCCCGGATCGCTGATGACGAGGCTGGCGACGGCGCCGCGAACCAGCGCCAGCAGCACGATGACGACCAGGATGACCGCACCGCTCGTCACGGTCGTGTGCACGATCCAGCGGCCGAGCGCATCGTAGCCCGCGACGACGGCAACGAGAACGACGGCCCAGAGCATCGCGCCGATGCGGAGCGGCCAGATCCGGCGCGGGTCATTGACGTCCTCTGCGCGTGCGGCAGCAGTCCGCCGCCGGGCAAGCAGCGCGAAGCCGGGCAGCGCGCTGGCGGCGATGGCCGCGAGCGCGGTCCGGAAGACGGGCCCGGGCAGCCGGAGCGCCTCGAACAGGAGGAAGAGCGGATAGAAGCCGGCGAAGAGATAGACCGTGAGGCGGAGTGCGTAGGCGGCAAAGAGCTGACGCGCGAGCACGACGGCCGCGGCGGCGAAAATGGACCAGAGGAGCACGTCCCAGAGCGGCGGTGCGAGCAGCACGCGCTGGAGCAGAGCGACCACGCTGATGAACGTGCCGAGCAGCCAGGGATGCTCGAGCAGGCCGGACCAGCCGCCGACCCGGCGCGCGGCCGTCCGCAGCTTGCGGGCGATGAGGCCGAGCGCAGCGGCGAGGAGGACGTGAAACAGCAGGAGTCCGGCATGGTCCCGCACGAACGCCGCGTATATGGCTGGCCGCAGGGAGGCCCCCGGCCGCCAGGCCCGCCAGCCGCCTTCCGCGAGCTGCGCCCGGTGCGCCGCCGAGAACAGCACCGGCTGGCCGCGCTCGATGAGTGCGGCGCGACCGCGCTCGACCATGGCAGTGAGCACACCCAGCAGCTGTTCGTTCTGCGAGCGCAGCGTCTCCACCGCGCGCTGCTGCTCGAGCAGGCCGTTCAGGGTCGCGGAGATGCGGCCGAGGATCGAATCAATGCGTGCGTCCGCGCGTCTCAGGTCCGGCGCCACGGCGGCGATGTCGGGGTCGTCGCGCAGCTCGTTCTCCCAACGTTCCCAGAACGCCTGACGCGCCACCCACTGCGAGCGGAGCTCGCCGAGCTGTTCGAGCCGCTCGAGCGTCCGCTCACGAATCGACTCCAGGCGCTGACGTTCGAGCAGCGCCTGATCGCGCAGCCGCGAGATGCGCTCGGGACGCACATAGTCGCCATCCGTCACCGGCCCCAGCAGCGCCTGGAGGTCCGCTTCGCGACGCGCGGCTGCGTCCAGGTCGGCCGTCAGGTCCGCCGTGCCCCCCAGCTGCTCGACGAGCTGTTCGGCAGCGCCCGCCGTATCGGCGAGCTGGCTCCACTGCGTGGCCACCTCGACTGCTCCCGGCAGCGGCGCCGGCTCCTGGAGCTGTGATCCCGGCGCGGCCGTGTCGGCCGGCGTCTGCGGTTCCTGCGCCGGCGCCTGTCCCGGCGTGAGGCCCGCCGCCAGCGCCAGCAGCAGTCCGGCTCGAAGCATGCTCCCGATCGATCTACTCATGCGCATAACATGAGGCGGTGCGCGGCGCGACGCCATTCATCGCGCGACGGCACCATCCATGTATCACAGGCTCGCTCGGCTCACCCCTGCTGCTGGAGGATTCATCTGATGGCGAACATCCGCGGTCTCGATACGGCGGCTGAAGGCACCGGGATTTCCCGGCCGCTGAGCGAGAACGTGAACCTGCTCGGAGCGCTGCTCGGTCAGGTCATCGAGGAGCAGGGCGGCCGCGAACGGCTGGACCTGGTCGAGGAGCTGCGGCTGCTGTGCCGCCGTGCACTCCAGGAGTCCGATGATGGGCTGCGTCAGCAGGCGGCGACCCGCATTCGCGATCTGGACGAGCCGGCACTGCGCTGGCTGCTCCAGTCATTCAGCGCGTTCTTCCACCTCGTCAACCAGGCGGAGAAACGCGAGATCCTCCGCATCAACCGGGAGCGGTCGCGCGATGGAGTGCCGGCACCGCGGCCGGAATCGATCGATGAAGCGATCGCGCGCCTTCGCGCCGACGGCCGGTCGCTCGAGGAAGTGATGGCGCTCATCGGCCGGCTCGACATCCAGCCGACCCTGACCGCCCACCCGACGGAAGCGCGCCGCCATTCGATCCTGCACAAGCAGCGTCGCATCGTGGATCTCCTCGAGCTGCTGCGCCGGCCGGATGTCACGCGCGAGGAGGTGGAGGTCGCCGGCGATGCGCTGTACGGCGAGATCGCGCTCCTCGTCGCGACGGACGACGTGCGCGTCGAGCCGCCGGGCGTAGCCGACGAGATCGAGCAGGGCCTCTACTTCCTGCGCGGCAGCATTCGCGACGTCGCACCGCGCATCCATCGCGATGTCGAGCGCGCGCTGAAGCGGCATTACGGCGAGGCAGCCGACGTGCCCGTCTTCCTGCGCTGGCGTTCATGGATCGGCTCCGACCGCGACGGCAATCCCAATGTCACGCCGGAAGTGACGCGCCAGGCGCTCGCGCGACACCGCGCCACCGCGCTCGAGATGCAGCAGGAGGAGCTGCGCGAGCTCCGTGAGGAGCTGAGCATCTCCGATCGCCTGACGACTCCGCCCGCGGCCGTCAGCCGCAGACTCGAGGAAATGGACGATGACCCCGAGGATGTGCGCGCATACCGGCACGAGCCGTATCGCCGGCTGATCGCTGCGATCGAGCATCGACTGGAGGCACTGCTCGGCAGCGAGGCGGTCGTAGTGGCGGCGCACGGCGGTTCCGAGCGCACCGATACGGTCGCCGCGGCGCCATACAGCGTTGTCGCCTACATCGCGGATCTGGAGCTGATCCGGGATGCGCTGGTGGAGGGCGGTTTCGGTGAGCTGGCGCGGCACGGTCGTCTCGGCCGCATGCTCGTGCTGGCACGCACGTTCGGCTTCTCCATGGCCGCGCTCGACGTGCGGCAGCACAGTCGCGTGCACGAGGAGGCGGTCGCGGCACTGCTCGCGGCCGCCGGTGTCGAGACGGATTACGCCGCGCTGGAGGAAGCTGCACGGGTGGCGGTGCTCGAGCGCGAGCTCTGCAATCCCCGCCCGCTGCTCGCGCCCGGAGTCGAGCTGCCCGATGTCGCGCGCGAAATGCTCGACACGCTGCGCATGGTGCGTGACGCGATCCGGCGCGACCCGGGATCCATCGGCAGCTACATCATCAGCATGACGCACAGCGTCAGCGACATGCTGGAACCCATGCTGATCGCGAAGGAAGCGGGACTGCTGCGCGTGACCGGCGACGGCTGCGAGAGCGCGCTGGATTACGTGCCGCTGTTCGAGACGATCGACGACCTGGCCACGGCCGACTCGCGCATGCGCGAGCTGTTCGCGAACCGCACGTACCGTCGCCAGCTGGATGCGCGCGGCCGCTTCCAGGAGATCATGCTCGGATACTCCGACAGCAACAAGGATGGCGGCTACTGGATGGCGAACTGGGCGCTGCACCGCGCACAGCGGAGTCTCGGCTCGGTATGCCGCGAGCACGACATCGACTTCCGGCTCTTCCACGGCCGCGGCGGCACGGTCGGGCGCGGCGGCGGCCGCGCGAACCTCGCCATCTCCGCCATGCCGCGCGCCGCACACAACGGCCGGCTCCGCGTCACGGAGCAGGGCGAGGTGATCTCGTTCCGGTACGCCCTCGCGGGCCTCGCGCACCGGCATACCGAGCAGCTGGTGAGCGCGCAGCTGCTCGCGACCGCGCGCGGGGAGGACGAAGAGGCGCACGACGAGCAGGCGTGGTCGGCGATGGACGAGATCGCCGCCGCATCGATGCGTGCCTACCGCGAGCTGATCGATGCAGACGATTTCTGGGACTGGTACATCCGGACCACACCGATCGAGCAGATCAGCCGGCTGCCGATCGCGTCACGCCCCGTGTCACGGAAAAACGCCGCGGAAGTGGCGTTCGACGATCTGCGTGCGATACCGTGGGTGTTCGCGTGGACGCAGACCCGCTACATCGTGCCGGGCTGGTACGGCGTCGGACATGGCCTGGCCGCCGTGATGGAGCGGGACGGCATGCCGGAGCTGCTTCAGCGGCTGTATGCCGAATGGCCGTTCTTCGGCGCCGTCGTCAACAACGCACAGCGCGAGATGGCCCGTGCACGGCTCGACATCGCGGAGCGCTACGCACGGCTGGAGGATGCGAACGGCGGGACCGGATATCACGAGAAGATCGTCGCGGACTTCGAGCGCGCGCGCGCTGCCATACTGCGCATCACCGGTCAGGCGGAGCTGCTGGACGGCAGCCCCGTGATCCGCCGGTCGATCGAGCTGCGCAACCCGTACACGGACGTGCTGAACCTGGTGCAGGTCGAGCTGCTGCGGCGTTATCGCGCAGCCCCGGAGGAGCAGCGCGAGTCGCTGCGCCAGCTGCTGTTCCTGAGCATCAACGGGATCGCGGCGGCGATGCAGAGCACGGGGTAACGACGCGGGATTTCGTGCTCGTTCAGTCTTCGTCGCCGCCGTAGAGCCCGGCATACACTGCCCGGTTGCGCGTCAGGATCCGGACGTAGCCGCGCGTCTCGGCGTACGGGATCCGCTCGGTGAACAGCTCGTCGTCGCCATATTCCGGGAACTCGCTCCACCACTCGACGCGGTGCGCGCCTGCGTTGTAGGCGGAGAAGATCGACGGCAGCGAGCCCTCGTACGTCTCGGTGTGCTGCGCGACGTAGCGCGTGCCGAGATGCACGTTGATCTCGGGATGGTAGAGCAGCTCACCGTTCCAGTCCTCGATGTCGGCGGCATCGGCGAGCGTGCGCGCGGTCGCCGGCATGATCTGCATCAGGCCGCGCGCGCCGGCGGGTGAGGTGATGCGCGCCTCGAACATGGACTCCTGGCGAATGAGCGCGGCGACCGTGGACGGATCGAGACCGCGGTCGCGCGCCTCCTCCGTGATCATCGTGCGATAAGGGAACGGGAAGAGGATGCGGAGCAGACGGCGATCCGGAGGTGCGCTGCCCTGGAGACGGAGCCCCAGCCGGATGGCGCGCTGCGCGTAGCCGCGTTCCGCGAGCGCCTCCGCCAGAGCGTAGAGTGTTGCGCGGTCGGATCCTGCATCCGCGACGACGCGGTCCGCCTCGGCCGATGCCTCGTCCGGGAATCCCGCGTTCCGGAGCAGGTCGATGCCCTGCATCCACGCGCTGACGCGTTGCGCGGCGGCGGGGCTGTCGCCCGGCGCAGCCGTCGTAGGGAGCGGCCAGAACGGGACGCCGAGCCGCTCACTCGCCCGCAGCGCGTAGTAGGAATCGCGCTCCGCCTCACGCACAGCACGATACAGTGCCGCGGCTCCGGCGGAGTCATCGAGCGCCTCGCGCGCGCGGCCGGCCCAGTACGTGGCCTGGAGCACGTTCCGTCCGCGGGGGTAGCGGATGCGGTACGAATCCCAGAGACGCGCTGCGTCGGCGTAGTCGCCCTCCACGAACGACATCCCCGCGAGCCTCATCATCGCCAGACCCATCTGACTGCTGCCGGGATAGCGGCTCACGACGCGCTGATAGAGCTGCCGGGCGCGGCGGGTGTCGCCCGCGGCGTGGCGCACGCCCGCGGCGAGCAGCAACGCCTGCGTGCCCGTGCCGCTGCGCGCGTGCTGCTCCGCGATCTCCAGGTAGATGCGCGCGGCCGCGTCGTCGTCGCCGCGATGCTCCTCCGCGCGGGCGAGCAGCATGCGTGCTGACAGCTGGTCGGCAATCGGTCGCAGCGCCGCGGGGACATCGTCGAAGCGGTTGGAATAGAAGAGTGCGTTCGCGAGCTCCATCCGCACGACGTCGCGTTCTGCTGCCGAGCCGCGTCCGTCCGCCAGCCAGCGGCGGTACCCGTCGAGCGCTTCCTCGTGGAGGCCCTGCGCGGTCAGCACGCGGGCAACCGCGAGGTGATCCGCAGGGCTCAGCTCTCCGTCACGCAGCAGTGCGGCCGCCGTGCGCGCGTGGACTCCCGCCGCGCCGCGGTCTATGGCAGCGCGCAGCGCGTCGCGACCCGCTGCCACGTCGCCCATCGCGATCGCCGCACGCGCAGCCGAGACGAAGAACTCGGCGCGCGTCGCATCCGTCCCCGCCCACGCACGCGCCTGATTCGACAGCGAACGCGCAGCAGCAATGTCATTGGCAGCGAACGCGGCGGCGATGCGTGCACGCCAGGCGCGCAGGCCCGGGATGCCGTCGTCGTGCGACGCGACCATCTGCCGTACTGCGGACGTGTCGCCCGCGGACGCGAGCGCCTCCGCCTGCAGCAGATCGAGCCAGACGGCCGCGTCACCCGCGATTCCCCTCAGGCTCTGCAGCTCCTGCCCTGCCCCGGCACGATCACCCGTGCGCATGAGCGCGAGTGCCAGCCGCAGGCGCGCAGCACCACGCTCATCCTCCATTTCACCGGCTGGCGGTGACAGCGCGAGGAAGGCGCGATAGGCCTCGGCCGCACCTGCCGCGTCGCCCGTATCATCCAGTGCGCGCGCCAGCAGGTATACGCCGAGCCCGTTTTCGTGCGTATCCAGCTCAGGCACGGATTCGAGCAGCGCGCGAGCTTCCGGCCACGCGTTCCAGCCGGCTTCCGCGCGCGCCGCCAGCACGAGATGATCCGGCGGTGGCGCATCCGTGATCTCGCGCAGGTATCGGCGCATGACCATGGCCGCGCGCCACGGGCGGTCGCTGTCGAGGAGAGCACGCGCGTGAGTCGGCAGATCGTGCGTGCCGATGGCAGCCACCTGCTCGGCCGCATCGCCGGGTACCGTCTCCGGCACATCGGCATCATCGGCGCGGCACGCGAGCAGCAGTGCTGCGAACAGAAGTATTGTCATCGGCCCGGTCCTTGGCGGCATGCTCCGGCTCCTGCTGAATCCAGGTTGCCGGCGGCAGGGGCAGGATCCGGGCCGTTACCGTCGCGCTGCGAGGGGATCACGCGCCGCAGCGCGATGGCATCATCGCGCTGCGGCAGCGTGGCGCATTGTCAGTCTGCGCCGACTTCGGCGGGCACCACCTCGGTCTTGCCGCCACCGCCGGTGACGAACGCGCCCAGGCGCTCGGCGGCGGTGTTGAAGATGAGGTACGCGCTCGGCACGACGAAAAGCGTGAGCAGCATCGACACACTGAGTCCGCCGACGACCGCGATCGCGAGCGGCTGCATCATCTCCGAGCCCTCGCCGATGCCGAGCGCGAGCGGGAGCATGCCCGACACCGTGGTCAGCGTGGTCATGAGGATCGGCCGCAGGCGCGTGCTGCCCGCCTCCACGACGGCCGCGAGGCGGTCTAGCCCGCGCTCACGCGCTTTCTCCGTGTATTCGACCAGCAGAATGGCGTTGTTGACCACAATGCCGGCGAGCAGAATGACGCCGAGCAGCACGGGCGCGCTCAGGGGCGTACCCGTGAGCCACAGCAGCAGCCCGACACCGACCAGCGACAGCGGTATGGCAAAGATGATGACGAACGGATTCACGACACTCTCGTACTGTACGGCCAGCACGACGAAAACCAGGAAGATCGCGAGCCCGACGACGATGGCCATCTGCCGGTTGCTCTCCCGGATCGACTCCTCTTCGCCGCCGATGATGATGCCGTAGCCGTCCGGCAGCTCGAAGCCGGCGAGACGCGCACGGATGGAGTCGTTCACGGTCCCGACCGACGCGACCTCGTTGATGACATCGCCGGTCAGACGGAAGATGCGGTTCTGGTTCTCGCGGTTGATCTGTGTCGGCCCCACGCGCGTGTAGACCTGTGCGACGTCGCGCAGGTAGATGGGCGCGCCGCCGCCGATGCCCGGGAAGAGCGCCACGGACCCGATGTCCTCGGGACTCGTGAACTGCTCGCGCGGCAGGCGCACGCGCAGGTCGTACTGCTGGTTACCGGATGTGAACCGGGTTGCGACGGTGCCGTCCAGCGCGGTACGCAGTGTCTGGCCGACCGTCGCGACGTTGAGCCCGAGGTATCCCGCGCGCTCGCGATCCAGCTCGATCGACAGCTGCTGCGTCCCCTCATCCGCGGAGACCACGAGATTCTCGAGTCCCGGAATCCCGCGCAGCATGATCGACAGATCCTCGCCGATACGGCGGAGCGTCTCCAGGTCATCGCCGGTGACGGTCAACGCCACGGGCGATCCGGCCGTGTTCGTGCGCAGGCCGCGGATGCTGGGCGGCCGCACGAACACGCGAGCGCCCGGGAAGCCGCGCTCGTCGATGCGGGTCTGCAGCTGCTGCACCCACTGCTGCGCCGACATGCCGCGCTCGGCCGCGGGCTCGAGCACGATCGTGATGCTGCCGCGGCCCGCGCTCTCGCTGGTCGAGCCGCCCCACAGCATGCCGCCAGCCGTGGCAAACTGCGTCACCACGCCGGGCATCTGACGCACCATCTCCTCGACCTCGAGCGTCAGCCGGTTCGTCTCTTCTGCCGACACGCCGACGGGCATGCGCACCATGACACTGGCATTTCCGTCATCGACCTGCGGCAGGAACTCGTTGCCGAGGTTCTTCGTCAGCTGAGAGACGCCCACGAGGGCCAGCACGGCCACACCGATGACCGCCCAGCGGTAGCGAATGACGCGCGGTGCGTGCTTCGCGTACAGATCGCGCAGCCTGTAAACGCCCCGGTCGAACAGAACGAGCGGTTTCAGGTCGTGCACGCCGCTTTTGAAACGCACCTTGGCCAGCTGCGCCGACAGCATTGGCACGACCGTCAGTGCAACCATGAGCGATGCGAGGATCGCGAACGAGATCGTGAGAATCAGCTCCCGGAAGATGAGCGCGGCCAGGCCGCTGATGAGCAGGAACGGCACCACCGCAGCCAGGTTGGTGGCCGTGGATGCGACGACGGCGCTCGTGACCTCGCTCGCCCCTTCGTGCGCGGCGTGCTCGACGTCCTCGTTTCCTTCCTCGCGGTGCCGGAAGATGTTCTCGAGCATCACGATCGAGTTGTCGATCAGCAGACCGACACCGAGCGCGAGGCCGCCGAGCGACATGATGTTCAGCGTCAGCTTGCCGAGCCCCATCATCACGAACGTCGCCAGGATCGCGATCGGGATCGCGAGCCCGATGATGAACGTCTTGCGCAGCGATCCGAGGAACAGCAGCACCACGATCATGGCCAGGAGTGCGCCCATCATCGCGGCATTCCGCACGGAGCTGATCGAGTTGCGGATGAACGTCGCCTGGTTCTGCGTGGTCTTGAACTGGATGTCGGCCGGTATGAACTGCGATGCCGCGAGCTGCTGCAGCGTCTCATCCACCTGCTCCGCGACGACGACCGTGTTCGCGTTGGGCTGCTTGCGCACACTCAGGCGCACGGCCGGCACGCCGTCGAGCCGCGCCCACAGCCGCTGTTCCCGGTTGGTGTCGCGGACATCAGCGATCTCGTGCAGCGGGATGCGCACGCCGCGGCCGGGTGCGGTGAGCAGCACGTTGCGCACGTCATCGACGCTCGTGAACTTGCCCGAAGTCTTGCCGACGATCTCGTGCATGGGACCCGCCACGCGTCCTGCGGCGACGTCCTGGTTGCTCGAGCGGATGGTCTCGATCACCTGCGACACGGTCAGACCGTACGACCTGAGACGCTCCTGGTCGAGTGTGACCTGGATCTCGCGCGTGAGGCCGCCGGAGATGTCCACGGAAGCGACGCCCTCGATCGTGAGCAGCTGCGGGCGCAGCCGGTAATCCACCCAGTCGCGCAGAGAGATCAGATCACGCGTCGCGGATGAGAACCCCACCTCGTAGATCGGTGAGCCGGACGGATCGAACTTGAAAATGGTCGGCGGGTCGGCCTCTTCCGGCAGCTGCGAGCGCGCACGATCCAGGTTCTTGGACGCGTCCTGGAGTGCGAAGTCGATGTCGGTGCCGTACGAGAAATGCAGGTTGACGCCGACGCGGCCCTCCGACACGTCCGTCTCGATACGGATCAGGTTCTCCGTCGTGGAGAGTGCGGCCTCGAGCGGCTTGGCGACGGTCTCCTCGAGCACCTGCGGCTCCACGCCGCGGTTCGTGACGTTGGCGCGCACGTTGGGATAAACAATGCTCGGCAGGAGATCGAGCGGGAGCCCGCCGAGGAAGAACACGCCCAGCACCACGATGACGGACGTGAGCATGACGGTTCCCACGGGACGCCGGATCGCGTGGCTCGGCAGGCCACGGTAGCGCTTCGTTTCCTGTTCACTCATCGCCGGACACTCCTGAGCTCTTCGGGTCGCACATCAGCGCGGTGCCGCGACGGCGGCCGCGGGTGCGGCGGTGTGTTCGCCGGCCGGCGTCTCCGCCGCTGCGGGTGCGCGGACACTCGACTGCGTCGGCACCTCACCGCTCCCGCCCACGGCGCGGACGGTCATGCCGTCGCGCAGCTCGTTGTGGCCTGTCACGACGACGTGCTCGCCATCCGACAGGCCCGAGATGACCTCGACGCGGCCCTGTGACGTCAGGCCTGTGCTGACGGTGCGGCGCACGGCCGTGTTGTTCTCGACGACGAATACCGCCTGCGCGCCCTGGCCGCCGAGCACGGCGGAGACGGGCACGAGCAGCACGTTGTTGCTGGTGGTGAGATCGAACGTCACGCGCGCGAGGAAACCGGGACGCGCGTACTGCGCGCTCTGCGCGTCGAGCACCACCTCGACCGGCACGAGACGCGTCGTCGGATCGCCGACCGGGAAGATGCGGCGGATACGGCCGGCGAGCTGGCGGTTGGGCATGGCGTCGAGCGTGACGGCCACCGGGTCGCCCTGCTCCAGCTGCACCACATCCAGCTCCGACACGCCGAGCCGCACGACGAGCTGCGATATGTCGGCGATCGTGAAGAGACGCGTCTGGTTGCCCACGACGTCGCCCGTCTCCACGAGCTTCTCCGTGATCACGCCCGTCGCGGGCGCATGGACGGTCGCGTAGCCGACGCGCGTGCGCAGCTGCTCCACCTGTGCCCGTGCGGCCGCGTAGGCGGTGCGATCGCGCTCGTACTCCGGCAGCGTGATGACGCGGCGGTCACGCAGCTGCTGCGCACGCTCGTATGCGGCCTCCGCCACATCGAACGAGGCTTCGGCCGCGGCGAGCTGTGCGCCGATCTCGCGATCGTCCACGCGCGCGAGCACCGCACCCCGCCTCACCATGTCGCCTTCCTGCACGTTCACCGTCGTCAACGCGCCGCCGATCTGGGCGTTCACACCGATGAGGCGCAGCGGATCCACCGTGCCGGTGACCGTGACCTGGCGCGCGATCGAGCCGCGCGCGACCTCGTACACTTCGACGATCGGCGTGCGCGCCCCACCACCGGGCCCACCCATTCCCGGCCGCCCCATCTGCGCCGTCTGCGGCGGGTCCTCGCCGCCGCACGCCGCGAGCGCCACCACGACGGCAAATATCCCCGCTCTATTGATCATGCCGGTCATCCATCCTCACGCAGTGTCTGTCCGAGAATCGCTTCCAGTCTTGCCGTTGCCGTACCGAGCGCCTGACGCGCGCGCACCGCCGCAATCTCCGCGTCCGAGAGTGCGACCTGCGACGTCTGCAGCTCCAGGATCGTCGCCATGCCGATCTCGTAACGCTCCTCCTGCACGCGCAGATCTTCCCGCGCGAGCACGACGGAGCGATCGGCGATCGTCACGCGTCGCTCCGCCGACGCGATCTCGGCTGCGGCCGACTCGACCGCCACACGCGCCGCGATCGTCGCGTCTCGCGCACGCGCCTCGGCGATGCGCTCATTCGCGGCTGTCCGCTGGATCGCGGCCTCGCGCTGAAAGCCGTTGAACACCGGCAGCGACGCCGTCAGCCGCATGCTCCAGCTGCGGTCGCGCGGCGGGAAGTCGAACGAGCTCCAGTCGTAGCCGCCCGTCATCCGGAGCGTCGGGAGATATGGAGTGAATGAAGCCAGGCGCTCGGAGCGCCGCGAGCGCAGCGTCGCTTCCGCCGCTGTGACGGAGGGCGAGCTGGTCGTCGCCTGCTGCACCAGAACGTCGAGCGAAGGCAGCTCCGGCGCGCTGTCAGGCAGGGCAGCATCCGCGGGCTGTATCTGGCCCGCAATGCCCACCCGGCGCCCGAGCTCGAGCGTCGAGTTGCGCATCGCCGACTCCGCTTCGAGCAGCGCGACTTCCGCGTTGCCTACCTCGATCTCGGCACGCAGCGCATCCGACTGCGTGGACGTGCCGAGCTCCAGGCGCGTCTGCGCCACGGACAGCTGCCCGCGCGCCCGTTCCAGCCGCTGCGCTGCAACGGCCATCAGATCGCGTGCGGCCGCCGCCTCGTAGAACGCCTCGGTCGCGGCCAGGATGGTGTTGAAGCGCTGCGACGCGTACTGCGCGTCGGCTGCCGACACCTGCGCATTCACGGTGCGCTGCGCCAGCAGCCTGCGCCCGCCGGTGAACAGGTCCATGCCGCCCTGCACCTGCGCCGAGTAGCTCTCGGACTGGAGCCTGCCGGTCGCCTGGTCGAAGCGTTCGTTGCTGGAATTGCTGTAGAAGCTGTTGACGTTCAGGGAGGGCAGCCACGCACCCGTCTGCTGCAGCCGGTCGGCGCGCGCGCTGCTCAGCGCACCCTCCGCCGCCACCGCCGCCGGGTCCCGCTCCACCGCCAGCCGGACCACCTGGTCGAGCGTCATCACGCGCGGCGCCTGCTGCGCGGCAGATGCGGCAGGCAACAACAGAAATGCGACGAGGGCGACCGCACGCGAGACGCGTACGGTCCTGCCCGGTGCCTTCAACAGCATGGCGATTTTCAGCTCCTCGAGTGTCACGCGCGCGTCCGGCGCGAAGCCGCCGATATGTACTGGACGCGCGAAGCGCCCAAAACGTTGAGTGCGGCCGCAGTCTCGAAAAATCGCGAGACCCGCGGCCGCACTCAAGTGCGGCTCCCTGGCAGCCGGCCCGTTCAGGCCCGCGACGCGACCTGGTCCGATGCCGCCGGCCTCTCCTGCGCCGCCGCAAGCAGGTACGCGATCTCGACGTACTCCCGCACCATCCGGTGCGTGTTGAAGTACCCGCCCAGCTGGCGGATCGCGGCCCGCGACCGCTCCACCCACTGCCGGTTGATGCCGTCCGGCCGCTGATGGAACAGCGGCACCACTTCCGTCTCGAGCAGATCGTAAAGGGCCGCCGCATCCGCACGATCCCGCTCCAGCCGGCCCGCCTCCGGACCGTCCAGGTCGATCGTATCGGCCTGCGCTCCCGCCACGATGCTCCAGCCGATCGGCTCCGGCAGGCGATTGTGATCCTCCCACGCCTCCGCCCACCAGCCGTCGGGAATGCTGAGGTTGAGCGCGCCGTTGGCGGCCGCCTTCATCCCGCTCGTACCGCTGGCCTCGTACGGCCGCAGCGGCACATTGAGCCAGACGTCCGCACCCTGCACGAGGTGGCGCCCAAGCTCCAGGTCATAGCCCTCCAGGAACACAAAACGGTCGCGGAACTCCGGCCGCCGCGCGAACTGTGCGATCTCCTTCAGCAGCGCCTGGCCGGGCACGTCCTTCGGGTGGGCCTTGCCGGCGAAGATGAACTGAACGGGGCGACGCTCGTCGCGCAGGAGCTTCTCGAGACGCTCGGGCTGGAGGAACAGGAGCGTGGCGCGCTTGTAGGTGGCGAAGCGCCGGGCGAATACGATCGTGAGCGCGCCGGGATCGAGAGCGTCGGTGGTCCACGCCGCGTCCTCACCGCGCCGCTTCGCTTCGGCGGCGAGGTAGTGGCGAACGCGTTCGATCATGCGTGTGCGCTGCGCAGTGCGGGCGCGCGCCAGCTCCGCGACGGGAATGTGGGCCGCGCGGTGCCAGTGCAGCTCGTCCGCATCGTCCTGCCAGTTCGATCCGATCCGGTCCGCGTAGAGGTGGGCGATGTCATCGCCGACCCAGGTCGGCAGGTGGACGCCGTTCGTCACGTGGCTGATCGGAACGTCCTGCTCCTCCAGCTCGGGCCACACCTGGTGCCACATCGTGCGGCTGACTGCGCCGTGCAGACGGCTGACGCCGTTGCGGATGGTGGAGAGGCGGATGGCGAGGGCGGTCATGCAGAAGCGCTGGTCGTGCGCCGTACGGCCGAGCGCGAGGAAGCGATCCCACGGCTCGCGCATCTCCCACATGTATCCGCCCAGGTAGCGCTCGAGCAGTGCGTGCGGGAAATAATCGTGTCCGGCCGCGACGGGCGTGTGCGTGGTGAAGACCACACCGCCTGCCACGCGTGCGGACGCTTCGCGGAAGCTCTCCTGGTCGCGCAGCAGGCCGCCCGCGCGCTCACAGGCGGCGAACGCCGCGTGTCCCTCGTTCAGGTGAATCACCTCGGGCTCGCGGCCGATCGCACGCAGCGCGCGCATGCCGCCGATACCGAGCACGATCTCCTGCTGCAGCCGGTGCTCGTTGTCACCGCCGTACAGCCGGTCCGTGATGCGACGGTCTTCCGGACGGTTCTCCGGCACGTTGCTGTCGAGCAGGTAGAGCGGAACGCGGCCGACATCCGCGCGCCAGATCCGGGCGTGCGCCGCGTGGTCGCCGAACGGAAACGATACCAGCAGCGGGGCGCCGTCCGTGCCGAGCACCGGGCGCAGCGGCAGGGACCGCGGATCCGCCGACACGTAGGCGTCGCGCTGGTTGCCCTGGGCGTCGATGTGCTGCGTGAAATAGCCCTCGGAGTAGAACAGCCCGACGCCGACCAGCGGCACGCCCAGATCGCTCGCGCTCTTCAGGTGGTCGCCCGCCAGTACGCCGAGACCGCCCGAGAAGATGCGCAGGCACTCCGTGATGCCGAACTCGGCCGAGAAGTACGCGACGAGCTTGTCCGACGCGCGTCCGTGACGGCGCCGGTACCAGGTCTCCTCGCCCGCCATGTACACGTCGAGGTCCGTCGCTGCCTCGGCGACCGCGCCCACGAACGCGGGGTCGCCCGCCAGATCCTCCAGCCGATCCTGGCCGACCTCGGTCAGGAGACGCACGGGATTGTGTCCCGTCGCACGCCAGAGATCGGGGTCGATGCGGACGAACAGGTCGCGCGTGGCCGGGTGCCAGCTCCAGCGCAGATTCAGGGCGAGCGCCTGGAGCGCAGCAATGGAGCCAGGGAGATGCATCACCGGAGAGTCGGTCATCGTCAACCGTTCGAAGAGTACTGCGAAGAAGGCGCCGGGCGTGTCGGCCGTACAGGCAGCCTCGCCGCCGGCTGATACGGTCCGCACCTGCGCGGAGCCGATCCGGATGTACAGGTTAACGCAGCGTATGTTCCGCGGAAAGAGTCACGGTTTCGCCGGCGGCAGCGCATTGCCGGAACATGAGTTACGCGGCACGCTGATCGGACGTGCCCGTCGGTCGTGGCGCCGCGCCCGCCGCGTCGATGCGCCTGGTGTGGCGCCGCCCCATCGGAAGGCGATTCGAGTTCGCGATGGTGGTTAACGGGAAACGCCGCTCCAGGGCTGGGGCGGCGCTTCGCCGTTGCGGACGGCACAACGGGTGGATTCGCCGGCACGGTCAGGCACCGCGCCGGCAGGGACCGGAATCAGCTGGCGGCGATGGCGGTCGCTACGGACGACTCGATCTCGACCACGCTGCCGTTGCCCGCCTCCCAAGGCAGGTTCGGCTTGCCGAAGTGGCCATAGTTCGTGGTCGCTCGGTAGATCGGCCGCAGCAGCTGGAGGCGGTCGATGATGGCGGCCGGGCGGAAGTCGTAGCCGCGCACGAAGTCTGCGGCCGCACGCTCATCGCCGGTGCCGAAGGTGTCGACCTTGACCGAAACCGGCTGGGCGACGCCGATCGCGTACGCCACCTGGATCTCAGCGCGGCGCGCGAACCCGGCGGCCACGAGCTCGCGGGCGACGAAGCGGCAGAAGTAGGCGCCGCTGCGGTCCACCTTCGAAGGGTCCTTGCCGCTGAACGCGCCGCCGCCGTGCCGGCCCATGCCACCGTACGTGTCCACGATGATCTTGCGGCCGGTGACGCCTGCGTCGGCGCTGGGGCCGCCCTGCACGAAGCTGCCGGACGGATTCACGACCAGGCGGATCGCGGCGTTGTTCCATTCGCCGAGTGCCGCGGGGACGATCGTTTCCGCGATGAAGCCGCGGATCGCGTCCGGCTGGACGTCGCGCGTGTGCTGCGTCGAGACGAGCACGTCCGTCACCTCGATCGGGCCTTCGGGGCCGTACAGCACGGAGACCTGTGTCTTGGAGTCGGGGCGGAGCCAGTTGACCGTGCCCGCCTTGCGATGCTGCGCGAGGACGCGGGCGAGGCGGTGAGCCAGCAGGATCGGCAGCGGCATCAGCTCCGGCGTCTCGTCCGTCGCGTAACCGAACATGATGCCCTGGTCGCCGGCACCCTGATCGAGCGCCTCTGCCGCCGACCGGCGCACACTGTTGCCGATCTCCGGCGCCTGCTCGCTCAACAGGTCCGTAATTCTGATGCGGGGCGCGCAGAATGACTCATCCTCGTGTGTGTAGCCGATTTCCTGAACCGCGCTGCGAGCGATCGCATCGACATCGACATGCGCCTTCGAGGTGATCTCGCCCGCGAGAATGAGGTCGCCTTCCTTCACCAGGACTTCGCACGCGACGTGTGCGCGGGGATCCTGCGCGAGATGCGCGTCGAGGATCGAGTCGGCGACGTAATCGGAGACCTTGTCGGGATGGCCTTCGGAGACTGACTCGGAGGTGAACGTGTACTGGAGTGCGTTGCCGGACATGGCCATGGGCGATTCCTCTGCTTCCCGCGCCGCCACTCCAATCGAGCCGCGCACGCGTGCGGTTACAATTTTTCCGTCGGATCGCCGGCCACAAAAAAAGCCCGCGACTCTCTGTTCGTCGCAGGCTGATTGCCGCGACTTAGACGGTTTCTACGTCGGCCGGATTTCGGCCCGTGCGCGCGGCCCGTCAAGTCGGGTGAAAAATCGCCGCGCGTGACGGAATAATGACCACGGACCGGTGAAAGGTCAAGACGGCGTCTTGTGCCGCGCGGCGGTCACGGCCTAATGTGGGCGGACTTCCGCCACCATCCAATTCAATTGACCGGACGAGCGAATGGACAGGGACGACGTCGTTCGTGGTGAGACGCTGGGCCGTCGCGCTTTCGTCGGCAAGGCCGCCGTCGGCGCGGCCGCGGTTGCCGCCGGCGCTACCAGCGCGTGTTCAGGACCGGGCGAGGGCGGTCCTGCCGTCCAGACCACGCGGAACGTTGTCTGGCGCCTTGCGTCCAGCTTCCCGCGCGGCCTCGACGCTCTCTACGGCAGCTCGGAGCGCCTCGCCGAGAAGCTGGAGGCGCTGACCGAAGGTCGATTCCGCATCCGGCCGTATGCCGCCGGCGAGCTCGTGCCCGCACTCCAGGTGCTCGACGCCGCGCAGCAGGGCACTGTGCAGGTCGGTCACAGCGCGGGCTACTACTATACCGGCAAGAACGAGGCGCTCGCCTTCGAGACGTGCGTGCCCTTCGGTCTCACTTCCCGCCAGCAGTCGGCGTGGCTCTACGAGGGCGGCGGCCTCGACCTCATGCGCGAGCTCTACGCCGACTTCGGCGTCACGACGTTCCCCGCAGGCAACACCGGCGCGCAGATGGGCGGCTGGTTCAAGCGCGAGATCCGCGGCGTCGCCGATCTGCGCGGTCTCAAGATGCGCATCCCCGGCCTCGGCGGCGCGGTGATGAACCATCTCGGCGTCACCGTCCAGGTCCTGGGTGGCAGCGAGATCTACCCGGCCCTCGAGCGCGGCGCCATCGACGCAACGGAGTGGGTGGGGCCGTACGATGACGAGAAGCTCGGCTTCCAGAATGCCGCGCGGTTCTACTATTACCCGGGCTGGTGGGAGCCCGGCCCGTCGATGTCGTTCATGGTCAACCGCCGGGCGTGGGACCAGCTGCCCGCCTCCTATCAGCAGGCGTTCGAGGTGGCCGCCGTCTACGCGGCCAACGGCACCCAGACCATCTACGACACGAAGAACCCTGAGGCCCTCGAGCGCCTCGTCGCCGGCGGCACCCAGCTGCGCCGCTACCCCGACGACATCATGCAGGCCGCCGAGGCGGCCACGCGCGAGATCCTGTCGCAATCCGCCTCCCGCGACGGCGGCTATCGCAAGGTCTACGACGCCTATCTGAAGTTCCGCGAGGACTCGTTCCGCTGGTTCGGCACAGCCGAGTACGACTACTCGCGTTTCGCGTTCGGGAACAGCTCCGGCTGAGGCGGCGGCGGCAACACCCCGGGCCGCCAGGATGCGATGGCGGCGGGGTCGTCGCGGCGGGCGCCTGACCGGGCGGGCCGCCGACGGGGCTCCCTGACCGGGGCGGGGTGTCCGATCGGGGTGGGGCTTCCTGACCCGGGGCGGGGCGTCTGACCGGGGCGGGGCTTCCTGACCGGGGCGGGGCGCCCGACCGAGCGTGGCGCGACGGGGCGGGGTGCCCAACCGGGGCAGGCCCTTGACCGCGGCGGGGCGTGGCGCGACCGGGGCGGCCCCCAGGCGGGGCAGACCCCCGACCGGGCGGGCCCCCCAAGCGGGGCAGACCCCCGACCGGGCGGGCCCCCAAGCGGGGCAGACCCCCGACCGGGCGGGCCCCGACGGCGCCTCGAATCCTCCATTTGGTGCGCGCGACCCGCGCCGATGGAGGATTCGCAGCGCATGGAACACTCAATCGTCCATCGGCCGCGACAGCGGCCGCGACGATGGAAAGTTGAGCGCGCCCAGCGCGCTCAATCCTCCATTCGTATCCATCGACGTCGCCAAATGGACGATTCGCGGCCGCCGCCACGCCCCCAATCGCGCCGCAACGGAATGACAGCCGACACTGCACGGGGCGCCAAACGCCAAACGCCACGAGCCCCCGTGCACCCGTGCGCCCGTGCACCCGTCCGCCCCCCGCACCCAACCCCGACCGCCCAACCGACCGGACCCCCTGACCGCTATCAGAACAGGCCGGTGACCAGCACCGGGAAGAGGATGATCGCGAGCAGGCCGATCAGCTGGATGATGATGAACGGGACCACTGACCTGTAGAGATCCCCGGTCGTGATCTCGGGCGGGGCAATGCCGCGCAGGTAGAAGAGCGCGAACCCGAAAGGCGGAGTGAGAAAGGAGGTCTGCAGGTTCATCCCGATCATGACGCCGAACCAGACCAGGTCGATGCCGAGCAGCTGGGCGGCGGGTGCGAGCAGCGGGATGATGATGAATGCGATCTCGAAGAAGTCGAGGAAGAAGCCGAGCACGAAGACGACGAGGTTGGCGACGATGAGCAGGCCGATGGTGCCACCGGGCAGGTTCGTCAGCAGGTTCTCGATCCAGATGTCGCCGAACAGTCCGCGGAAGACCAGCGCGAACATGGTCGATCCTATGAGCAGGAAGACGACCATGGTCGTGAGCTTCGCGGTCTCGAACGCCGCCTCGCGAATCACGCTCATGTTCAGGCGGCGGCGCACGGCCGCGAGCAGCATCGCGCCGATGGCCCCGACGGCGCCGGCCTCCGTCGGCGTGGCGACGCCGGCGAAGATGCTGCCGAGCACGAGCAGAATGAGGACGAGCGGCGGCATGAGCACGAGCGCCACCTGGCGCATGAGCTCCGCGCCGCTGATGTCACGGATCTCCGCCGGCAGTGCGGGCGCGAGCGCCGGGCGCAGCAGTGCGACGCCAGCGGCATACAGGGCATACATCGCAGCGAGCAGCAGGCCGGGGATGAGCGCGCCGAGGAACAGTGAGCCGACGCTGATGCCCATCTGATCGGCGAGCACCACGAGCACGATGCTCGGCGGGATGATCTGACCGAGCGTGCCCGAGGCCAGGATGATGCCGGCGGAAAGGCGCTTGTCGTAGCCGTACTTCAGCATTACCGGCAGTGAGATGCTGCCCATCGATACGACCGACGCGCCGACGACGCCCGTGGCCGCGGCGAGGAGCGTGCCGACGAACACGACGCCGAAGGCGAGCCCGCCGCGCAGGGCGCCGAACAGCTTGCCGATCGTGGTGAGCAGATCCTCGGCGAGCCGTGCCCGCTCCAGCACGATCCCCATGTAGATGAAGAACGGGATGGCCAGCAGCACGTAGTTCGCCATGATGCCGAAGATCCGTTCCGGCATCGCATAGAACAGGTGCCAGTCGAAGTATCCGAGCTGTACGCCGATCGCTGCGAACGCGAGCGCGGTGCCGCCGAGCGCGAACGCTACGGGGTAGCCGATGAAGATGACGAGGAACACCGCCACGAACATCAGCGGTGCGAGCCAGTTCGCCGTCATTCGGCGCCTCCCGCCGGACCGCGGCCGACGCGCACTGCGCGGCGCACCGCCTGCACGCACCTGCGCCGCGCATGCACGACGTGCTGCCGGCGCATCAGACGCCCTCCGTCAGATGATGTCGCTCGGCGGCCGCAGCCGGCTCATCGCCGTGACGGAACCTGTGCACCGCCTTGATCAGCTCGGAGACCGCCTGGAGCAGGAGCAGCGCGAAGCAGACCAGGATGAGCGCTTTCAGCGGGTAGCGCGGCAGCCCGCCGGGATCGGGCGAACCCTCACGGATGCGCCACGAGCTGCGCACGACGGGACTGGAGACCCAGAGCACGAACACGGAGAACGGTATGAGCATCAGGACGGTGCCGATGATGTTGATCAGGCTCTGGCCGCGCGCGGACAGGCGGCTGTACAGCACATCGACGCGGACGTGCGCGTTCTCACGCAGCACCCACGCGCCCCCGAGCAGGAACAGCATGCTGAACAGGTACCATTGCAGCTCCAGGTAGGCGTTGGAGCTGAGATTGATGCCGACGTAGCGGCCGAGATAGCGGGCAACGGCGTTGAACGCGCCGACGATCACCATGACGAGCGCCAGCCAGGCCGCCGCGCGCCCGACCGCGCCGGTCACACGATCGATCGCGGAGGACACACGCAGCGACGCGGAGTTCCGTGTTATGGGATCCATGGCGCACCAATGTACAGCGGTGCGGGGCTGAGGTGGAGAGTTACGTTGCCGTCTCGACCCTGGAGGCGGGAATGCGGAAGCTGAACGTGCTGCCCTTCCCCGGCTCGCTCTCGACGCAGAGCGTTCCGCCGATCAGCTGAACGAGGCGCCGCGACACCGTCAGGCCGAGCCCCGCGCCCGACACGTTGTGTGAGGTCCCCTGGTCAGCCTGCCAGAATCGGTCGAAGATGCGCTCGATGTTCTCCGGCAGGATGCCGACGCCGGTGTCTGCGACCGTAAACTCGACGGTGTTGTCAACGGGACGCACGCGCAGCATGATGCCGCCCTTCTCCGTGAACTTGACGGCATTTCCGAGAAGGTTGAGCAGCACCTGGCGCAGCTTGCCGGCGTCGGTGCGCACCGCGATGCCGCCGTCGGGCAGCTCACACGCGAGGCCAATGCCTTTGGCGGCGGCGGCCGGGCTGACGAGAGAAACCGTATCGCGCGCGAGTGTCACGACATCGGCCGCCTGGAAATTGATGGACTCGCGGCCAGCCTCGAGACGGGAGAACGTCAGGATCTCATCGACCAGCTGTGTCAGATGCCACGCGCTGGTGCGGATGCGATCGAGCTGCCGCTCCTGCGTCGGCTGCAGCTTGCCCGAGACGCCGGTGGACAGCAGGTCGGTGTAACCGATGATCGCGGTGAGGGGCGTGCGGAACTCGTGGGAGATGACGCCGATGAAGTGCGACTTGGCGTCGCTGGCCTCGCGCGCCTCGTTCAGCAGACGCTCGCGCTCGAGCTCCGCGGCCTTTCGCTCCGTACTGTCTACGGCGATGCCGACCACGCGGTAGGGCAGTCCGCGCGGGTCGGTGATCACGCGGCCGCGCATCGTGATCCAGCGTGGCTGCGCGGATCCGGCGACACGGTACTCGAACTCGACGTCGCCTGCCCGCATCGTCGCGATGTGGCCCGCGGACTTTCTCGCCTTGCGCCGGTCGTCCGGATGCACGAGCGCGAGCCAGCGCCCGAACGTGAGCGAGCGGCGCGTCGTGTCCAGTCCGAGCAGCCGCCCCTCGTCCTCGGACCACTGGATCTCGCCCGTGCGCAGGTTCCACTCCCACGTCGCGGCCGACCCGGCCTGCAGCGCCAGCGTCAGCCACTCCCGGCTCTGCCGCAGCTCGGCGTGCACCCGCGCATTCTCGACGGCGTGCCACGTCCGCTCCATGACCGTGCCGACCAGCGCGATGTCGGAGCGGCTCCACCGCCGCGGCGCGGTGTGCAGTACGGAGAACAGACCCACGAGACGGCCGTGACGCACGGCGGGCACCGCCACGAGCGAGCGGATGCCCCATCCTTCGAACACGTCGGGCGTCGCCTGACGCTCCGCCGCAATGTCCTCGACCGCTATCGACTCACCACGCCGCAGCCGCTCGATCAGCTGAGGCCCGAAATCCTCCAGGAAGTACTTCCCCGTCGAGACGATTCGACCATTGCGATACTCGGCGTGCACGATCGCATGACAGCCATCCGGATCCACATCTGCGAACGACGCACTGCCGACACCGAGATGCTCGCCCGTCGCCACCGCGGCCGTTTCCATGATCGGAGTCGCATCATCGAGCGCGCCGATCTCGTCGCTCAGCTGCATCAGGAACTCGCGGCGCCGATCCTCCTGCCGCTGCTCCGTGACGTCATGGAACAGCAGCATCGCACGCGAGACCGTCCCCTCCGCGGAGAAGATCGGTGTGGCACTCACCAGCATGATCCGGCGCTCGCCCGAGCCCAGCCGCAGCTCGATCTCCTCGTCCGTCACCACCTCGCCGTGCCGGATCGCACGCGCCAGCGGCCACTCCTCACTGCTGTACTGACCACCGCCCGCCCGGAATCCCGTATAGACCCGGCTGTACTCCTCGATCGCGGCGGCATGCGGCACCGGCCCGCGCCACAGCTGCTCGGCCCGCGCGTTCACCATCACGACCCGGCCGCCCGGCGCTTCCGCCACGATCACCCCCACGGGAAGCTGCGCCGCGATCGCCTCGATCGCGGCCGCTTCGGTCATGGGCAGTGCAATGTCGCAGGTCGGGGTGGCCATTCGGTCTCCAGGACTACGTCGCTGAATACGCAGATCCACCGGCGTCGGCAGGACTGACTTTCGAGGTGGCCGGAATGTAATGGCTGCCGCATCCGGAGGCCAGCGTCGGACATGGCCGCGAGAGGCGCGCATATTGCACCCGCTCACGGCATCCCGACACTGTTGGCCGGACCCCAGCCGCGATGCGCACGGCGACGACACACCCGCAGGCAGCGTCGCGCGCAGGAGGATCTGCGACACCGGGGCATCGGTCAGCCGGGAACGAACGCGGCAGCAACATGTAGGACAGATGTAGCAGATGTAGAAGGAACGCACTTGCGCAGCCGCAGGGCGGTTGCGTTATTGGACCGACGGCCACCCGCGCACGGCACCAATGACCAGCATCGACGACCGGCCACGATCAGCCACAACACGCACTCTGCGCAGTGTGCGTGTTGTGCTCATCGTGCTCGCCGCCGGCGCGACGGGTCTCCGCGCCCAGACGCCGCTCGGCCGGCCGGACGACGCTCGCACCGGACCGCCGGGCACATCGGACGTGCGCACCGGACCTGTGGGCAGTCCGGCCGTGAGCGGCCCGCTCGGCCGCCCGGCTCTGCCGACAGGAATCCTGCTCGGCGTACCGTCGGCCGCTCCCGCCCCGCTACGTGCGGCTGCGCTGTCGCGTGCCGCCTCCCCTCTCCGTTTCCGTGGCGGCGGAGAAGTCGCGCCGGAGAATGCCGGCTTCGATCCGAACCGTTTCGCGCGCGTGGATTCGGTCATTCGCCATGCACTGAGTGAGGGTGCGTCACCGGGCGCAGCGCTCGTGGTGGGACGCCACGGCCAGCTCGTGCGGCTGCGCGGCTATGGTCGCACGGACTGGGACCCGCGCGCGCCGGAGGTCACGGATTCGACGCTCTACGACCTGGCATCGCTCACGAAGGCCATGGGCACCGCGACCGTCGCCACGCAGATGGCGAGCGAGGGGCGACTGCTGCTGGACGCACCGATCCACCGCTACCTGCACGACTGGCCGTCGCGGGGCGATCACGGGCGGATCACCGTGCGGCACCTGCTTGCACACACGTCCGGACTTCCCGCCGGCAAAGACCTGTGGCCCGGCGCGCGCTCGCGGCGCGAGATCATCGCTTCACTGGCGGAATTGAAGGTCTGGTCGCGGCCGGGGACCCGGCGCGAATACAGCGACGTCGGCATGATCCTGCTCGGTGCCGTCCTCGAGGAGGTCAGCGGCAGCCGGCTCGATGACCTGCTGTCGGTGCGTGTCTTCCGGCCGCTGGAGCTGCGCGACACGCGCTTCAACCCGCTGACTGCGCACGGCGAGTACGGCGGCTTCACGCTCGCGCAGATCGCGCCGACCGAATACGACACATACGTGCGCAACACGCTGGTGCATGGTGTGGTGCATGACCTGAACGCGTGGGCGATGGAGGGGGTCGCCGGACACGCGGGACTGTTCTCATCCGCACGCGACATGGCGGTGTATGGCCAGGCGATCCTGGACGCAGCGCACGGCCGCGACAACGCGCTCTTCCAGAAGGGCACATTCCTGTCCTGGCTTCAGCAGGAGCGCGAGCTCGGACGGCCCCTCGGCTGGGATGTTCCGAACGGCCAGCGCTCTTCCGCAGGCCTGTACTTCACCCGCTCCTCCTTCGGCCATACCGGCTTTACCGGCACGAGCCTGTGGGTGGATCCCGAGCGCGACGTGTTCGTCGTTCTGCTCACGAACCGGCTCAATCCCTCCGCGCGCAATCAGCGCCACGTCCAGCTGCGGCGGGACGTGCACGATTTCGTGCAGCTCGCGATCGCCGACATGTCGATCGAGGCGCGCGAGTAGCCACCTGCGCCACGCTCCGCTCACAGCCTCGCCCGTCCCTCGCGCGGATGCTACCTTCCGCGCTGTCCCGGCACGCCCGAACCACACGGAACCATGAGCACCACCACCGATACCGAGCGCACGGCCGGCGGCCGTGACTTCATTCGCAGCATCATCGTCGATGACCTGGAGAGCGGCCGCCACGACCGCATCGTCACGCGCTTTCCACCGGAGCCGAACGGCTTCCTGCACATCGGCCACGCAAAGTCGATTGTCCTGAATTTCGGCATTGCCCGCGAGTTCCCGAACGCGCGCTGCAATCTGCGGTTCGACGACACGAACCCGGAGACCGAGGATGTGAAATACGTCGACTCCATCATGGAGGACGTGCGCTGGCTCGGCTTCGAGTTCGGCGATGCGCTGTTCGCATCCGACTACTTCGAGCAGATGTACGCGTTCGGTGAACACCTCATCCGCAGCGGCCTGGCGTACGTGGACTCGTCGAGCGAAGAGGAGATTCGCGAGGCGCGCGGCACCGTGATGGAGCCGGGTCGTCCGACGAAGCATCGCGACCGCACTCCGGACGAGAGCCTGGACCTCTTCCGTCGCATGCGCGCCGGCGAGTTCCCGGACGGCGCGCACGTGCTGCGTGCGCGTATCGATCTCGCGTCGCCGAACATGCTGATGCGCGATCCCATCCTGTACCGGATCCGTCATGCGCACCATTACCGGCAGGGCGACGAGTGGTGCATCTATCCACTCTACGATTACGCGCATCCGATCGAGGACGCGCTCGAGAGCGTGACGCACTCGCTGTGCACGCTCGAGTTCGAGAACAACCGCGAGATCTACGACTGGGTCGTCGCGAACGTGCCGCGCGGCGCAGGCGACATGGCAGTGCCGCCGGACTCGCGGCCGCGCCAGATCGAGTTCGCACGGCTCGGCCTCGATTACACGGTGATGAGCAAGCGCAAGCTGCTGCAGCTCGTCAACAGTGGTGACGTCAGCGGCTGGGATGACCCGCGCATGCCGACGATCGCGGGGTTGCGCCGGCGCGGCGTGACGCCCGAGGCGCTGCGCGCGTTCTGCGAGCTGATCGGTGTGGCGAAGTCGAACACGCGCGTGGACATCGCGAAACTGGAATACGCGATACGCGATGATCTCAACCAGCGCGCGCCGCGCGTCATGTGCGTGCTGCGACCGCTGCGCGTCACGATCACGAACTGGCCGGAAGACCATGTCGAGGAGCTCGACGCGCCGTTCTGGCCCCACGACGTGCCGAAGGAGGGCTCCCGGCCCGTGCCCTTCTCCCGCGAGCTGTACATCGAGCGGGACGACTTCTCGGAGGACCCGCCGAAAGGTTTCTTCCGGCTGGCGCCCGGTCGCGAGGTCCGGCTGCGATACGGCTACATCGTCCGCTGCGACGATGTGGTGAAGAACGACGCGGGCGAGGTGGTGGAGCTGCTCTGCTCGTACGATCCCGACACGAAGGGCGGCAGCGCCGGCACGGGCCGCAATGTGAAAGGCACACTTCACTGGGTTTCCGCACGGCACGCCGTCCCCTGCGAGGTGCGCCTCTATGACCGCCTGTTCACAGCGGCGGACCCGGAGGCGGGGCCGGACGCCGATTTCCGCGCGCACCTGAATCCGCATTCGCTCATCAGGATCGAGCGGGCGTTCGTCGAGCCGTCCGTTGCCGGCGCCGAAGCGGGAGCGCGCTTCCAGTTCGAGCGGCTCGGCTATTTCACTGCGGACATCATCGACTCGAAGCCGCACGCGCTCGTATTCAACCGCACCGTGACGCTGCGCGACACATGGGCGAAGGTCGCTCCCGGTGCGTCCGGTCAGTCGGACGGGCGGCCGGACCGCACGAAGACCGGCAGAAAGCCGGCGACGGTCCGGAATGCGCCGGCCGCGGCCCGGAGTGCGCAACCGGCGCCGAAACCAGGATCGAGCGACCCGCTGCTGGAGGGGCGGCGGCGCCGTTTCACGTCCGAGATGGGCGTGCCGGCGAAGCAGGCGGACGTCCTCACACGCGATGCCGCCCTTGCCGACTTCTTCGCCGAGGCCGTCTCGGCAGGTGCCACGCCCGCCACGGTCGCGAAGCTGCTCGTCAACGACATGCCGCGCGAGGCACGTGAGAACATCGGTGCTCTGCCGGTCCGCGGCGCCGCCATCGGCGCGCTCGCCCACATGATCGACACCGCCGTGATCTCCGGGAGCGCGGCCCGGGATGTGCTCGCGGAAATGATCGAGCAGGGCGGCGATCCGGCCGCGATCGTCGAACGGCGCGGACTGCGGCAGGTCAGCGATGAGGCCGCGCTGCGCCGCGCGGTGGACGACGTGCTGCGCGAGAATGCCGGCAAGGTGGAGGAGTACCGCGCCGGCAAGACGGGCCTGCTCGGCTTCTTCGTCGGCCAGGCGATGGCCAGGACGCGGGGTCAGGGCAATCCCGCCATGCTGAAGTCCCTGGTCGAGGACATGCTCCGGACCTGACACGCGAGGCCGGCGCACGCTGACTGCGGCACTGCAGTGCAGCTCGATTTCCCCAGGCGGAGAGCACGGATGACACCGATTCAGCGAACTCTCGATGAGCCGATGATGATCTTCGACCTCGAGCCGCACGTGCGCGAGCTGCGGGAGGACGAGTCCTACCGGCGCAGCGGCCGCCTCGGCCGCACCCTCGCCCGCTCCGGCCGCCTGCGGCTCGTGCTCGTGGTCCTGAACGCCGGCATCGAGGTCGGCACCCACCAGGCCGACAGCCCCATGACGCTCCAGCTCATCAAGGGCCGGCTCGGCTTCCGCGTCGATGGCCAGAGCCACGAGCTGCACGAGGGCCAGGTGCTCTTCTTCGGCCCCGGCGATGCCCACGACATCCGCGCCCTCGACGAGAGCGCCCTGCTCCTGACCCTGTCCGCCGTGGGCGACGACGCCCGTAACGCCTGAGCCCCGGACCCGGCTTCACTTTAGCGGAAAAGCCCTCTCCAGCCATGGGAGAGGCCCGGATGTGAGCGCAGTGGGCCTGCCCACGCCCAACGCCGGCCAATCGGGGGGACATTATCATGCCTGGCGGGGAAATAAACGCAAAGTGAAGCCGGGTCCGGCGCCGTTTCTGGCTTTGCCCGGCGCCGTTTCCAGCTTTTGGAGCCTCTTTTGCACCTGATCCAGACCGGACAGCCAACCGGAGACTGGATTATGGCGAATAGATGGCCGGCGTCGCTGCCTTTGCTCGTCGCGATCGCGATGAGTGCCTGCAGCGGCGCCGAAGCGGAGACACGGCCCGAGCGCTCGGCAGCCGACCGGCTGAAGGCCGTGCTGTCGCAGGCGACGGATACGGCGGCGATCTACCCATTGATCGCGGGTGACACCGTGACGGTGTCGGCGCCGGTGCTGGAGTTCTACCGTCGTCTGCGGTTCCGGCAGGCCTGGACGGAGGACAGTGACCTGGATCGCGCGCGGGCAGTGTACGACGCGATCGGCCGCGCCGTGGAGGACGGGCTCGATCCCGATTCCTATGGCCATGACGTCGCCACGCGGTTGTTCGCGGTGCTGGACGTGGAGGGCGACAGCGCGCTGGACGACGAGGCGCGCGCCGGCTATGCGGCGGACCTGGACGTGGTCCTGAGCGAAGGGTACATGCGCTACGCCAGCGATGTGGTGCGCGGCGCGATCGATCCTGACAGCGTCGGTTCGACCTGGCGGATTCCGCGGAGCGACCGTCCGGGCGAGCCGATCCTGCGATCGCTCGTGCGGGGCGGCGATCCGGTGCAGATCATCCAGCGGCTGCGTCCTGCCACACCGTACTACGCCCGGATGATGAGCGCGCTGGCGCGGCTGCGGCAGGTGCAGGACGCCGGCGGCTGGCCGAAGCTGCCGGAAACGATGAAGGTGGAGGAGGGCGATTCATCGCAGGTCGTGGCGCTGCTGCGTGCACGGCTGGCCGCGAGCGATGATGCGCGCGAGGCCCAGCTCGCGCAGCGCGGCGCGGCGCGGCCCACGGTATACGACCGTGATCTGCGCGATGCACTGCGCAATTTCCAGGAACGGCACGCGATCGACAGCGATGGCCAGGTCGGGAGCAGCACGCTGCGCGAGCTGAATCACGGCGTCGAGGAGCGCATCGCTGAAGTGAAGCTCAACATGGATCGCTGGCGCTGGCTGCCGCAGGATCTCGGGCGCCTGTTCGTGCTCGTGAACATTGCGGGCTTCGAGCTCGAGGTGGTGGAAAACGACCATGCGATCGAGTCGATGAACGTGGTGGTCGGCAAGCCGGGCTGGAATACACCCGTGTTTGCCGACACGATGGAGCACGTGGTGGTGAACCCGTACTGGACGCCGCCGGAGTCGATCCTCGAAGAGGAGATCCGGCCGGCGATGGCGCGCGATCCGGGCTACCTCGCACGCAACAACTTCGAGCGGACGAGCAACGGCGGCGTGCGGCAGCGGCCGGGACGCAACAATGCGCTCGGCCAGTACAAGTTCCTTTTCCCGAACGACGACAACATCTACCTGCACGACACGCCCGCGGACCATCTGTTCTCGCGCGTTCGTCGCGACTTCAGTCACGGCTGCATCCGGCTGGAGCGACCCGGCGACCTGGCCCGGCTGCTGGTGTCGAAGGCGTCCTCGCACTCACCGGCATCGATCGACGCCATGGTGGCGACGGGTTCCGAGAAGTGGATCCCGCTGAAGAAGCCGGTGCCCGTTTACCTCGTGTATTTCACGGCCTGGGTGAGGGAGGATGGCACGCTGCGCTTCCATCACGATGTGTACGGTCACGACGAGGAGCTGGAATCGCAGGCGGATGAGCTGGACGAGACGCCGCCACCGGCGGGGTCCGCCGCGGCGTGAGATCGGCGGCTGTCGAACAGTGAAGGGATTGCGGCCGCGGCCGCAGGTTGGAACGGCCCGGCGCGCTCCTGCTCTGACAGGGCGCACCGGGCCTTTCGCTAGGACCGTGTCGTATCAGCGGAATCTGCCGGGACGGAATCCGCCGGGGCATGATGGACGAGCAGACGGTCGATGCGCCATACGGAATCGCCGGCTCGCACCCAGCGGATGGCGAAGCGCCCGTCGATGTCCTGCTCGCCGCCCTCCTCATCGCGGACCCGCTGACGCATCGTGCCGAACTGGTGTGCGACACCGATGCCGACGTCGATGGTCTCATGATCCAGCGCCATGTCGACGATGCGGCCGTCGGCAAAACGCTCGGCGAACGCGCGGTCGATCTCGCCGCGGCCGCTGATGGCGTCGGCGCCCGGAAGATAGAGCTGTGCGCCGGGGGTGAACACGGCGGCCGCGCGCCGCGCGTCACCTGCCGACAGCGACTCTTCGTACTCGCGGAGCGTCAGCTCGATCTCCTCGCGCGCCACATTGACCGGATCATCGGCATCGACGCGGGGCGTCTGCTCGATGCGGCACCCCGCCGCAGCAATGAGCACCAGCATGACTGCTGTTGTCCGAACACGTACCCACACCAGTTCTCTCTCCTGTGAACGGAAGCGCCAAGAATCGCCCGCTCCGCGTATCGGTGCAAGGCGAGCCGGACGCGGAACCCATTCTGCAGAATGGCCCCCTGGAGCATGGGCGCGACCGGCCGGATGGCGTCTGGCATGCGGGAAGCGGCCGGGCGGCTGTGCGGACCGGCCATTCTGCAGAATGGGTTCCGCGTCCGACGGCTCAGCTCCGAACCCGGCCGGGCGGCTCCAGGCGGGCGAGGGCGCGCAGATTGCCACCCGCCCGCACCAGCAGCAGCGCCACCATCGTGAACGCGGCGGCGAGACCGAACACATCGAACACGGTCGCCTCGATTCCCATGATGCGGAACGGCAGCGGTCCGATGGACAGCGCGGTCACATTGAGTGCGATGAGGAGCAGTCGCACTTCGGTCGGACCGAGATTGCCGTAGCTGAAGCGGAACTCCTCGAACACGTGCGTTTCGAGATACACGTTGATCGAGAGGAGCAGGTAGGCGATGACGATGGCCAGGCCGACGGCGATGATCATGTAGGGTGAGAAGCCGAGCCCGAGCCCGATCGCGAGCGTCGAGTACGCGTCCGTCAGGTGATCCAGATAGTAGCCGTAGCGCGGGCGTTCGATCCTGCGATACCGCGCGAGCGTTCCATCGAGGCTGTCACCGAACCAGTTGACGACGAGTGCGGCGTTCACGACCCAGAGCCACAGCTCGTTGCGGTTGGAAAGCGCGTACGCGGCGCCGATCGCCGTGGAGGCCAGCAGGCCCAGCACGGTCAGATGGTCCGGGAGCACCCAGGCGGGAAGCCGGGCCGCCAGGCGCGGCAGTGCCCAGCGCTCGAAACGCTTCAGCACGAACTCCGACGTGCGCGCGTGTTTACCCGACTCCGTGGCCATTGGCTACCCCTGTTCTCCGGAAATCCGCACCGGTCACACAACGCCCTCCGGCCGCGATCCCGCGTCGCGGCCCTTCCCTTGCACTGACCGCCGCCGTTACAGCAGTCCGCTCAACGCGACAACATGGAGACCGTCATGGCCGAGGGCGAACGTGGTGGTGGGAACGGCGGCATCTACGCGATGCTGATCATCGTCGTGATCCTGATCCTGGGAGTGGCGCTGTACTTCTCCGGGATCATGGGCAACGGTGGCGGTGAGGACACGAACATCGACGTCGACATCGAAGCGCCCGAGGTGCCGACCGGAGGGGGAACGGACGGCAACTGAAGCAGCGGCCCCGCCGGCATCGTGTCCGGCGGGGCCGTCATCTCCTCCGCGCGCCGTCATTGCTGCGGTGCTCAGACCGAAATCGGCAGGAAGAGGAGAGCCACGACGGCTGCGATGGTGTGCAGCACGGCCGCCGGACGCGCGACCATCGGCGTCTGCGGCGTCAGTGCCATCAGCGCGAGTGCGAGATCCAGCTCGCGCGCGGCTGCCTCCTGGGCCCGCCGCTCCGCCTCCGTCTCTGCGGCTGCGAGCAGGGCATCATACGCGCCGAACTCGGCCGGGAAGACCGCAACGTGATAATGCGGCGGCGAGCGCTCGAGCGTGGCGTCGATCAGCCCCATGGTCTCCATCTCCAGCAGCTCCGCCGACAGCCACGCACGGCAGCCCGCGTCCCGGCTCACGCGCAGGTCCACGGCCATGCCGGCCGGGTGTACCGAGAGCGGCGATGCGTTCCGCGGCTGCCGTGCTGCCGGGCGCGTCAGACTCGTGACGACGAGCTGTTCCCCGCACGCCGCGGCGTACTTCGACGAGAGCCGTTCGACGAACGACCGCACCACGGGCCGCGCGAACGGATAGCCAGCGATCACCCGATACGCATCGTTGCCGTCCAGCGCCACCAGGTACCCGTTCTCGACATGATCCTGAACCTGGGTGGGCGTGCGCAGGAACGAGAACGACTCCTCCTTCGCGATCCGGTTCTGGCGCAGCATGGACGCGCGGGATCCGCTGAGCGTCACACCGACTTCGGCGGACGCGATGACGGGGCCCGCCAGAAGGCAGGCGGCGAGCACGAGCGGAGAAATACGCAGCATCACGTCCGTAGTCTCGGAGTTCAGTGTGGCCGGCGCGGCCGTTCAGCAGTCGGGGTTCGGAATTGTTTACCGGAAAAGCGCCGGACTGTTCCCCGGCGCTTCTGCGGATCGGCGCTAGTTGTCCAGCACCGGCATCGGGCCGAATACGTCCGTGACCTCGAGGAACCGGATATCACCGAGACCGAGGTCGCGGACCTGCTGCTCGATGACCGCGCGGTCGCCGACCACGAAAATGGCGACGTTCTCCGGGTCGATGTATTCGCGCGCCACGCGGTGAACGTCACCGTCCGTCACGGCCAGCACGTGGGGCACGAAGCGATTGAAGTAGTCCGCCGGCAGGCCGTACTCCACCATCTCGGCAATGCGGCCGGCGATGCCCGCGACGGACTGGAATCCGGCGGGGTAACGCATCGCGAGGAAGTTCCTGGCGCGATCGATCTCGTCGGCGGGAATCGGCTCATGCATGCGCCGGAGCTCGCGCATGAACTCGGCGATGGCCGGACCGGTTGACTGCGTCTGGACGGAAGCGGACGCCGACCATGGGCCTGCCGAGGGCAGCCAGGCGAAGCCCGAGCGCGCGCCGTACGAATAGCCCTTGTCCTCGCGCAGGTTCTGATTCAGCCGCGACGTGAACGAGCCGCCCAGGATCACGTTCATGACCTCCAGCGCGAAATAGTCGGCGGTGGAACGCGGTACACCGATTCGTCCCAGCTGCACGACCGATTGCGCCGAGCCCGGCTTGTCCACGAGATAGATCGTGCGGCCGCTCACCTGTCCGGCGTCGGTAATGCGATCGTCGGGAACGGCGGCGCGCTCCCAGTCTCCGAACGCGCTTTTCAGCAGCCGTTCGGTCGTCGCACGATCGATGTCGCCGACGACGATCGCCGTCACGTTGTTCGGCCTGTAGAACTGATCGTGGAACGCACGCAGGTGCGCCGTCGTCATCGCGCGCAGCGACGCGACCGTGCCCGCGTCTTCCCTGCCGTACGGATGCGTCGCGCCGTACAGCGTCTGGCTGAAGAGGGCGCCGGCGATGGCACCAGGCTCGTCATATCGACGCACGAGTGACGTCAGCCGCTCCGCACGGAGGCGATCCAGCTCGGCATCGGGAAAATCCGGCCGCAACATCACATCGGCTGCGATCGCCAGCGCATCGGCCAGCCGCTGTGACGGCGCGCGCAGCGCCATGCTCGACGTGTGCGTGCCTGCACCGACGCCGAACCGCGCGCCCAGCATCTCGAACGCGTCCGCGATCTCGAGAGCGGAGCGTCCTGCCGCCCCCTCATCCAGCATGGCGGCGGTCATGCTCGCCGTGCCGGGCGCCGCGGCATCATCGCGCGTCGTGCCCGCCCCCACGAGCAGGTTCATCTGCACGAGCGGAATGTCGCGCTTTTCCATGAGCAGCACGCGCATGCCGTTGTCGAGAGTGAACTCCTGGAGCGGCGGCAGGACCACGGCCGGAGCCTCGCCCACGACCGGCCGCACGCTGCGGTCCGGTGTCTGCGCGGAAGACGTCGCCGCACTCAGCAGGAGTGCGACGGCCGCACCGGCTGCCGCCAGTCCGCGCCGGTTGTGAATGATCGTGTTCATATCGAGCCCTTCAGTCGTTCGGTTTGGACCGCCGGCTCCTGCCGCCGGCTGGATTTTCAGCCACGTGATTCCGGGCTCAGCTGCAGGTTCCCGCCGGGTATGCTCCGGCTCCCGGGAATCGCGAGCGCCGCGCCCCCCTGCGGCACGATGCTCAGCACGACGCGCCGTTCGGCGTCCAGGAACCGGCGCGCGGCGGCGCTCAGATCCTGCGGCGTGAGCGAGCGGAAGCGCTGCAGATCCTGATTGAAGTAGTCGGGCGTGCCCGTATAGTAGAGGTACTCGTTCAGCTGGTCCGCCTTCGCGGACACGACCTCCAGCTGCTCCAGGAACGACACCTCGTACTGGTTGACGATGCGCTCCAGCTCACGCGGCTCCGGCGCCTCCGCCTTCACCTTCTCGATCTCCTCCAGGATCACCGCTTCGAGCTCCGCCAGCGTTCGGCCGGTGCGCGCGGTGGCGCTGATCTGGAACTCACCGCCGAGCTTGCCACCGTTCTGGAACGCAGACACGTCGTCGGCGATCTGGAGCTCGTAGACCAGTCTGCGGTACAGGCGCGAGTTCTTGCCGCCGGCCAGCAGGCGCGACAGCGCGGTCATGGCCGCGTCATGATCGCCGTAGCTGGGCGCAGAGACCCAGGTCATGTAGAGTCGCGGAAGCTGCACGCGGTCCTCGAGCATGATGCGTCGCGTGGACTCGATCACGGGCGGCGTCGCCGTGGGCGTCGGCACGGGCTCCCCCGCCGGCACGTCGGCGAACCACTTCTCCGCGAGACGCCGTGCCTCTGCCAGGTCGATGTCGCCGGCAATCACAATGCTGGCGTTGTTCGGCGCGTAGTAGCGCCGGAAGAAGTTCACCACGTCGTCGTACGACGCGTTGCTCAGATGATCCATGTATCCGATCACCGGCCACGAGTACGGATGCGACGCGGGATAGAGCGCCTCCGTCAGGAGCTGGCTCGCCAGGCCGTACGGCCGGTTGTCGTAGCTCTGGCGCCGCTCGTTCTTGACGACATCGCGCTGGCCGTCCACGCTCGCGGGCGACATTGCGTCGAGCAGGTGGCCCATGCGGTCGCTCTCGATGTAGAGCGCCAGCTCCAGCGCATTGCTCGAGAACGACTGCATGTAGTTCGTGCGGTCTCGTGACGTCGAGCCATTCGGCGAGCCGCCGACTTCCTCGAACCACTCGTCGATCTTTCCCTCCGGCACGTTCTTCGACCCCTCGAACATGATGTGCTCGAAGAGATGGGCGAAGCCGGTGCGGCCCGGCATCTCACCGCCGCTGCCGACGTGATACCAGATGTTCGTCGCAATCGTCGGTGTCGTCGCGTCCCGGTGGAGGATGACCTGGAGACCGTTCGGCAGCCGGAACTGCTCGTACTCGACACGGATGGTCTGCGCGGCTGCGCCGGCGGCGCCGGCCAGCGTGAGGGCGGCCGCAAACAGCGGGGCGCGGGTGTGGATATGCATGGGATGCCTCGGGGTTTGTTGCTGTCTGTTATCAGCGAAGGTCGCGCAACGACGGGGCGACTGCAAGAGGTCCGGCGTAGCGGTCAGACCCGCCCGACCTTCGTCCTGTTGCTCGTGTCCACCGAGTACCGCTTGTGAAATGCGCGCTCACTCTCGGTGGTGCCGATGACGATGATCTCGGCGTCCGGCGCGTCCGGCATCGGCATGTCGGGCGGCGGGTTCACGATCGTCTCACCCCCCACCTCCACGGCCACCACGCTGCAGCCCGTCTGCTCCCTCACCCGCGCCTCCTTGAGCGTCCTGCCCACCAGATCCTTCGGTACCGGCCCGCGAAACACATCCAGGCCCTCCGCGATCATGACGACATCATCCTGCTCGAGCAGGTTGAACACCGCGTTCGCGCCCATTGAGGCGTACGACATGACGAAGTCTGCGCCTGCGCGGTGCAGCGTGGATACGTTGCGTTCCAGGTTCGACCGGCTGATAACCTGCATGTCCGGACGCAGCCGGCGGCAGTAGATGGTGAGATAGATGTTCGTCGCGTCATCGCTCGTGGTCACGATGGCGGTCGGCGACTCGCGGATGCCCGCGGTCTCCAGCACCTGCAGATCCGCTGCGTTGCCGACGACGGTGTTCGCAGGATCCTTCACGCGACCGGCGTCCTGCTCGACGATGCGGTAGCTGATGCCGCGCTCGGCGAGGGAGCGCGCCGCGGCACGGCCTACGCGCCCGCCGCCGAGGATCAGCACGGGCACATCGGGCAGGTTGTAGATCGCGGTGAGCTCCGTGAACCGGGCCAGCTGTTCCTCGGAGCCGGCCAGGACGAGCACGGTGGTCGGCTCCAGCACCTTCTCCGGAAGCGGCACGTCGAAGCGGCCGCGCTCCCACAGACCCACCACGGTGAGACCGGTGGCCGTGCGCAGCCAGCCGTCGGCCAGAGTGCGGCCGATCATCGGGGTCCCGCTGATGGGCGCCTCCGCGATCAGCAGGTCGCCGAAATGACCGATCACGTTCGCACGCACGTCACCGGCGACGGTGCGGCGCGCCAGTGAGCGGCCGAGCATCTCCGTCAGCTGAAGCACGTGACTCGACCCCGCCAGCTGCAGGACATCGATCGATTCGTTCGCGCGCGCGAACGAGACAATGGGGACCGTTTCGCTCACCTCCCGCACCGTGAACGCGATGTTGGAATTCATGTAATCGTCCGCTGTCGCAACGACGAGCGCCGCCGCGTCCGCACGCATCCGCTCGTAGGTGCGTACATCGTCGCGCTCGCCCACCACTACCGCCACACCTTTGTCGAACAGCTCCAGCGCCGTCGTGAGATCCGGCTCCAGCACGTAGTAGGTCCGGCCGAACGACTTCAGCCGCTCGATCAGCGCATGCGACACGGGATCGAAGTTCGTGAGTATGACGTGGTCCTTCGTGCCGGCCGGCAGCTCGCGCGGCGCGCGCCGCTGCCGCTGTGCGTCCAGCCACGGCGCATAGAAGAACTCGATGAACGTGAACGGCAGCACTACCAGCAGAAACATGACGCCCGAGACCAGTACCACTACGGAGAAGAGGCGGCCCAGGTCGCTGTGAAACGTGATGTCGCCGAATCCCAGCGTGGACATCACCGTCAGCGTCCAGTAGAACCCCGTGATCCACGTATGCTCCGTCCGGCCCTCCCCCTCCGACAGCATGATCACGTGGAAGAGCACGGAATACGTCAGGATCATGGCTGCGAGCAGCACCAGGAACTTGGCGAGCAGCCGGATATTGCGGCGCTGCGCGCCGCTCTCCGTGATGGCTGCGAGCTGTGCAGGAAGGAACTTCACGTGGTGGATTCCCCGACGGCAGGTGTCAGACTCATGGCCGCACAATACGTTTCCGGCGCTGCGAGGTCCAGCGTGAAGGGACTCATCCGCAGCCCGCCTCCAGCCGGTCTGCAGCGACCGCGCCCAACGAAACGCCATGGTCCGGTGTCCTTATGGATGAGCGCCCGGCGATCATCTCCGTGGCGCGCCACCCCATCACGATGGAGCATCGTATGAAGAATGGACGTTCACTCGCGCTGGCACTGGCGGTCCTCGTGCTGGCGCCGCTCCCCCTGCTGGCGCAGGGCGGCGGACAGGGCGGCCGCGGCGGCATGGGCGGCGGCGCCATGTCGGCACGGCTGCTGATCGATCAGGGGTCGGTAGAGTACCTCGCCACGAAGGCCGGCGATCTGGCGCTGACGGCGGAGCAGAAGACCGGGCTGGAAGCGATCGGCGTCCGGTGGTCCGCGGCGACGAAGGAGTCGCGTGAGCAGATCCGGACCCGGCTGCCTCAGCCCGGGCAGGCCGCGGGCGGCAATCGCGAGGAGATGATGCAGCGGCTGCAGGAGATGCGGCCGTTCGCCGAAAAGGTGGACGAGGAAGACCAGAAGGCACTCGCAGAGGCGCTCGCGCTGCTGAACGAGGAGCAGCAGACGAAAGCGAAGGCGCTCCTCGACGAGCGGCGGCAGAACGCACGCCAGCGCCGCGGCGGCGGTGCGTGATTCGGGCGGCGCGGGCCTGCCGGCCTGCGCCATCCTGCTTGGACGACAACGCCGTGGCGGGCCGAAATAATGCGCACCCCGGCAGGACGTGTCGTGGCCGGGAATGGAGCGCCGTGGACAGAGGTCCGCGGCGCTTCTGTCACTTGCCCACCCCCTGACGGATCACGATCCGGCTCGCATCCCCGGCGCACGATTCCTATTGTCCAGGCGATCGCACCGCTGTGGCTTCACGCTCGAGGGGGAAATGGCATATCGCAGAATCGTCCTGTTCGCGGCCGCTATCGGCCTGATGTCCGCCTGCGCTCCCGCCGCGCCGGCGCCCGCCGCGACGCCCGCCCCGGCAGGGAGCGGCTTCGGCATGGTCATACACGGAGGCGCCGGCACCATCACCCGCGCCACCATGACCGACGAGATGGAGGCTCAGTTCCGCTCCGTCCTGGAGCAGGCCCTGCGAACCGGCCACCGCATCCTCGAGAGCGGCGGCACCAGCCTCGACGCCGTCGAGGCCACCGTTCGCGTCATGGAGGATTCACCGATCTTCAACGCCGGACGCGGCGCCGTGTTCACGAGCGAGGGAAGGAACGAGCTCGATGCCGCCATCATGGACGGCCGCACCCTCCAGGCGGGCGCCGTCGCCGGCATCACACGCGTGAGAAACCCCATCTCGCTGGCCCGCGCCGTCATGGAGAAGTCCCCGCACGTCATGATGATCCGCGACGGGGCCGAGGCCTTTGCCCGCGAGCAGGGCCACGAAATGGTGCCGGAAACGTACTTTTTCACGGAGAACCGCTGGAACGCGCTGCGCCGGGCCCTGGAGGCCGAAGGCCGGCCGATGCCCGCCCGGCCCGCCGGTACCCCGCCGCCGCAGGGTGAGCTGCCGCCGCACGAGGATGACAGCGACCGGAAGTTCGGCACCGTCGGCGCCGTCGCCCTCGACCGACACGGCAACCTCGCCGCCGCCACGTCCACCGGCGGCATGACCAACAAGCGATTCGGTCGCGTCGGAGACGTCCCCATCATCGGCGCCGGCACCTACGCCAACACGCAGTGCGCCGTTTCCGCCACCGGCCACGGCGAGTTCTTCATCCGCAACATCGTCGCATACGACATCTGCGCCCGCATGGCCTACACCGGCGTCCCGCTCGACCGCGCCGCGCACCAGGTCGTGATGGAGCGCCTCGTCCAGCAGGGCGGCGATGGCGGAATCATCGCCATGGACGCAGCCGGCAATCACACCATGACGTTCAACTCGGAAGGGATGTATCGCGGTCACATCGACGCGCAGGGCCGCGTCACCGTGGCGATCTATCGGGACGACTGAAGCGGGGCAGAGACGCCGCTCGCAACTGTCAGGGAGAGATCGACCTCAGGCTTCCACGTCGAAGGCAACGAGGCCCGGGTCGATCTCCTCCACACCGCCATCCGCCCGTCGGACCACCAGTCGCGCCAGCCCCTCATCCCGGCAAACGGCGACGGCGGCTCGAACCGCCTGGCGCTCCGTCGGAAACTCGACGAGCGCCCTCCGGCCCTGCCGCAGCACCCAGCCACTTCCCCCCTGCACCACCTCATAGAGCATCTGCTCGTGCATCATCCCGCTCCTGCCACGTGTCAGCCGCATGCTGATATGAAAGAACGGTGCCATCTCAAACGAATGTTTCAGGCTGGCGCACGGGAAGGACGAGGGAATGTCCTGAAACGCGGTCACATCGCGCCCGCAGTCGATGGTCTGGACGCGGCAAAGCGCGGTCCGACATACGTTTACGGGATGCGCCCCGGACGGCACGCAACTCGCCTTTCAACAGGGGCGATGGGACTCTCACGAAAGGGGGTTCGCGTGCTGGGAGATCTTTATCTGGCGCGCTGCGGCAGCGGGTTCGCAGCCTACATGGCGCTGCAGCGGGCGCTGATCACGAGGTGGGTGGCGCGAGGCGGAACGGAGCAGAGCTGGTGCGATCGCATGGCTCCGTTGTTTCGTCGCCGGTATGGATGGCTGGGCTGGGAATCAGGTCGGTAGGAGGGTCCGCGTGGTGGTGTGGCGATCAGGCGGGCTGAAGAGAATCGAGGCGCAGCTGGAGCGTGTCGGCCTCGAGGGCGGCCCCGATCTCATGGGCGAGGCGGAGAGCGGCCTGGAAGAAGTTGCGGGCGCTGTCGGCCTGCTGCTGGACGACGGCGATGTCGCCCATGAGGCGCAGGCATTCGAGCCGGCGCCAGTGATTGCTGGTGTTGCCGAAGTAGCCGAGTGCGGCGCTGGCCAGGTCCTGGGCGCGGTCGATCTCGTCCCTTCGCAGGTAGGACTCGGCGAGGTTGATGCGGACGATGGCGAGGAGGTCGAGGTCCATGAGCTCGCGGGCAAGAGCCTCGGCGCGGTCCAGAACGGGGTGCGCGACGCCATCGGCCCGCCGGTCGAGCGCGGCGCGACCGTAATTGTTGAGGGCGAAGACCACGCCCCGCATGTAGCCACCCGCCTGAAAGCACTGGAATGACTCGACGAAGCAATCCTCGGCGCGGTGGAAGTCGCCGCGCATGGCGGCGATCGATCCGAGGTTCTGGAGGGCGATGCCGCGGATGCGGAGGTCGTCGGAGATCGTGAGCATCTCGTCATAGAGGCCACGGGCGCGTTCCAGGTCGCCCCGGCTCTGATAAACGGCCGCTTCGGCGTTCAGTGCCTCGGCCAGAAGGATGTCGAAGCCGAGGCTGCGTGCCTGCGCGGCGCTTTCGCGCGCGCGGGCCAGGGACTCCTCCCATGCGCAATGCGTCCGGAGCACGTCCGCCTGACGGCGTAGCGCCTCTATGCGGGGACGCGGATCGTCCCCGTCCATCGCCGCCGCCTGGCGATACGAATCCAGCGCGCGGTCGAGGACTCCGCCCGTTTCGTAACGCAGGCCCTCCTCGATCAGTTCTCTCGGCGTCGGCATAGGTGTTGCTTCTGGTCCAGTTTACCCGGACGAATGAGGAGCGTGATCCATGCGACGTTCAAGGTGTGTGCCGCTGGCATTGATCGTTGCCGCGAGCGGAATTCTGGCAGCGTGCGACCGGAACCCGGCCGCCGATCCGACGGGCCAGACAGACTACGTGCCGGTGGATTCACGCGGCCTCGTATCGGCGTGCGCGGTTTCGCCGTCCGTGAAGGCCAGTGCCGTGATCGGCGCCGCGGGCGGATCCGTGAGCGCGGGTGGCGTGACGTTCACCGTACCGGCCGGCGCCGTTCCCGCCCCGACCGAGTTCCGGGTCCACGTGCCGTCGTCGCAGTACGCCGAGGTCAACATCCAGGCGAACGGCCAGGAGCACTACCAGTTCCTCGCGCCCGTGGTCGTCTCGATGGACTACAGCCGCTGCACCGCGTCCGAGCCCCTTGCCGTCTGGCACATCGACCCGGTCACAAAGGCACTGCTGGAGAATATGGGCGGCGTGAACGACGCCCTGAATCAGCGCATGATCTTCTCGACCATGCATCTGTCCGGGTACGCCATCGCCAACTGAGCTCGGATTCCGAAGCACGAAACGGGAGCGGGGGCGTCGGGCGCCGCCGCTCCCGTTTGTTTCCGGTGATCAGGCCGCGACCCGCACGCGGGCCGGAATCCTTAGGGAGGGTGCCAGGTCGCGGTCGAGCAGCGCCCTGAACCGGGCGAACAGGTCCGGATCGAGGCCGATGCCCGCGTCCCGCTCCATGATCTGCAGCGCCTCCTCACGCGACATTGCCGGCCGATAGCTGCGTGCAGTCGTGAGCGCGTCGAACACGTCCGCCACGCACAGGATGCGCGCCGTGAACGGAATGTCCTCGCCCGCGAGCCCGTCGGGGTAGCCCGTGCCGTTCCAGCGCTCGTGATGATTGCGCACGATCGGCAGGATCTCCCAGGGGAAGTTCAGCTTCTCGACGATCTCGGCACCGGCGACGGTGTGATTCTTCATCGCCACCCATTCCTCGTCGGTCAGCTTGCCGGGCTTGTTCAGGATATCGAGCGGCACCGCGGTCTTGCCGACGTCGTGCAGGAAGCCGCCCATCCGGAACCAGGTCAGCTCGCGGCCGGAGAAGCCGCAGTCCTCCGCCAGGCGGCAGGCGAGCTCGGAGACGCGGCTGCAGTGGCCGGCCGTGTACGGGTCCTTCGCGTCGATCGACTCCGCCCAGGCGGCGACGACCTTCAGATACGTGTTCTCCAGACCATCCAGGCGGCGGTCGAGGTCGAGCAATGCGGCCTGCGCGCCCAGCTCGCTGAAGAGGTGGTAGGCTTCGTTCAGGCAGCGAAGAGCTTCGGTGTTCCGCGTCCGCTCCAGGTGGTTCTGCGCGGCCGCGGCCAGCACCTCCGCCTCGAGGAGCCGATCGCCCGATTCGACGGCGAGCTCCGTTGCGCGCGCGAAATGCGTGTCCGCCAGGCTCGGCTTGTTCATCCGGCAGAACAGCGCGCCGTACACCTTGTACGCTTCGCTCTGCCCGGCGACGGACTCGACGCGCGTAAACACTTCGAAGGCGCGGTCACACGACTCGCGTGCATCGTCATAGCGGCCGCGTCGCACGTCGAGCTCGGCCCGGTTCAGCTCGATGTTGCCGATGAGGAGTGCATCGCGCAGCTCGTTGCCGAGCTCGAATGCCTCGTCGAAGCACCGCTCCGCAGCGACCCAGTCGCCGAGATCGCGATGCGCCATGCCGAGATTGTTGAGTGACGAAATGACGGAGGACGTATCATCGAGCCGTCGCAAACGCGTCAGCGCCGATTCGTAGCTCGCGATCGCGAGCGACATGTGCCCGCGGATACTTGCCAGCGTGCCGAGGTTGAGATCGATCAGCGCCGCGACGCGCTCGTCTTTCGCCTGCGCGGCGTAGGTTCGGCCCCGTGAGTAATAGGCCTCGGCAAGATCCGATTGGCCCTGGAACTGCACGAGGATGCCCAAACAGTTCAGCGCACTCGCGAT